>NZ_JABBVZ010000048.1 GCF_012933365.1 Sulfobacillus harzensis
TCCGGTACCGTTTCGCTGGAAGTGGAAGCCCGAGGACGCAAAAAGCATGGACGCTATTTAGGAATGGCTATACTAGTCGCCCCGCTGCAGCGAGCCGACGGCTCGCTGGAACCGCGTACACGCGGCACTCCGCAGGGGTCGGTGGTCAGTCCGGTGTTGGCGAATCTGTTTCTGCATTATGCCTTCGATGTCTGGATGAGTCGGCGGCACGCCGACCAGCCCTTCGAGCGATACGCTGACGATGCCGTGGTGCATTGCCGGTCGTACGCTGCCGCGGCGGCCCTCAAGGAGGACCTCGCCCGGCGACTAAACGAATGTGGACTGGAACTCCACCCGACGAAGACCCGGATTGTCTATTGCCAAGACGATGATCGGCGAGGGACATACTCGGAGACAAGCTTCGACTTTCTGGGGTACACGTTTCGTCCGAGACGATCGAAGAATCGCCATGGCAAGTACTTCATTAACTTCACCCCCGCCGTGAGTAATGCGGCCCTTCGGGCCATGCGGCAAACCGTCCATGGTTGGCGGCTCCATCTTCAAGTGTCGCGTACCATCACGGACCTTGCCCGTCAATATAACCCGGTCGTGCGGGGATGGATACAGTATTATGGTCGGTTTTATCCCTCCGCCCTGTATCCCCTCCTACGGCATGTGAATCGGGCCTTGGTCCGATGGGCGACACGGAAGTACAAGAAGCTGGCACACCACACCCGTCGGGCTGAACATTGGCTGGGCGGTGTGGCTCAACGCGAACCTCAGCTGTTTCTACACTGGCAACGAGGGTTACGGCCTGCGGCGAGGTAGGGGAGCCGGATGAGCTGAGAGGTTCACGTCCGGTTCTGGGAGAGACTCGGGGTGCGAATCCCCGGGTCTACTCGCTGGGTTGTGTTGGCACGAACACAGGCCGCAGCTGAAGAAGCCCTGGCGGTAGCCCGCAAAGTGTTGGAACAGCGCTTGCGGCTAACGTTACATCCTGAGAAGACCCGCATCGTCAATGTCCGAGAGACGGCTTTTGATTTCCTTGGGTTTACCTTCTTTTGGGTAAACAGCCGGGACGGAGGTCGTCCATTGTTCGGACCGAAGACCGCGGCCATCGAGCGCTATAAGGACCGCATTCGCGGACTCACGCGCAGGAACCAACCGGTCAATCTCGAGATGGTCATTGACGGGTTAGCTCCCGTTGTGCGAGGGTGGGGGCACTACTTTGCCATTAGCCCCGCATGGGCGCTCTTTGACCAGTTGGATGCGTGGACGCGGGAGCGATGCGGGCCTTTGTCGGTAAACGGTGGAATCGTAGTCCCATTTTGGACCTTGAATGGCCCATTCGTCGGTTAGCCGACATGGGCTTACCATCTCTCACGGAATTGCGCCGACGAGTTAAGGCGCAACTTCCTCGCCCCTAATGCGGGGCAACTGTCGTCGGAGAGCCGGATGTGGGAAAACCACATGTCCGGTTCGATGAGGGGACGGGGTCCGGCAGGACCCCTCCTACTCTACTATGCTCTCTCGCGACAGCCCCTGTCGTGGCTCATCCGACCGTACGCCGTTTATCGATACACACGATCAAGACTTTGTGGATGAATTTAATAATGAGCCCTTCGTCGCGCTCCCCCAGGGGCCCCTTCTGGGTGAGTGAGCAAGTGTTGCGAGCACACATAAGATGCGAGCGATGTTGATTGGCGAAGGGGGAGACCGTATTGAGGATTACGTATTTGGGCCACGCGGGGTTGTTCTTGGAGACAGAGAATGGATCGATTCTCTGCGACCCCTGGTTTAACCCCGCTTATTTTGGCAGCTGGTGGCCGTTTCCGGCTAACGACCACATCGATTTGGAGCGCATCGCACATCCAACCTATCTTTACATTTCCCATTTACACCAAGATCACTACGATGCGGAGTTTTTGCGCGAGGTTGTGGACAAATCGACCACGGTGCTCTTGCCGAATTACCCCGTCACGGCGTTGAAGGAGGCCCTAATGGGGCTCGGCTTCACCGATTTTCGGACGCTGCCCGACGGGGAGGTGACGCCGCTCCAAGGACGATTGAAGGTGGCAATTTGGCCACTAACCGCGCCTGCCGACGGTCCGTTGGGCGACTCATATCTCTTTGTCGATGACGGCGAGACCAAGCTGGTCAATTTAAATGATGCGAGACCGCGCAACTTGGACGATGTACGGGACCTGGGGCCGATTGATGTGTTGTTTTTGCAGTTTTCCGGCGCCATCTGGTACCCCATGGTCTACGATGTGGACGACGAGACCATGGCGCAATTGGGGCGGTCAAAGCGCCAATCGGAGATGCATCGGGCGGAAACCTTTATACGCATGGTCGACGCGCGTCATGTCTTTCCCTCGGCCGGTCCGCCATGTTTTTTGGACGAGGACTTGTTCCAGTGGAATGACCTCTACAACGACGAAACCAACACCTTTCCGGATCAGACGGTATTTTTGCAAAAGCTCAAGGCCGATGGCATCGACACTGGGCATTTAGCTTTACCAGGCACGGACATTGTGGTCACACCCCAAACGCTGACGATCGCCCACCATTTTCCGGAATCGGTGGAGGACGTCTTTAATGACAAGGAATCCTACCTTCGGCGGTATCAGGCCCGCACTCACGAGCGGCTCGCCGCCGAAAAGGCGCGGTGGCCGGAGCCGGGGCCGGACTTCTTTACCGAGTTGAAAGACTTTCTAGAGCCAGTGATGGCACTGGCGGATCTCACAGCTCGCCAAATCAAGGCCTCCATCGTGCTGGATTGGGGTGAGGGAGCCGCCGAGTTGAATTTCCTGCGTCGGCGCATTCTCCCCTGGGACGGGTCGCCGGCGCGCTATTATTTCCGCATGGAGTCGAAGGTGTTGGCCGCCTGTGTGACGTGGCGGCTGGTGGACTGGGTGAACTCATTGTTCCTCTCCATGCGTTTTCGGGCGCGCCGCGATGGCGAGTACAACGAGGCCGTCTACACCTTCTTTAAGTGCCTCAGTCCGGATCGGATTCAGTTTGCCGAAGGTTATTGGATTGAAACTCATGCCGACAAGGAGCTGTGGCAGTGTGGAGATTATATGGTGCAGCGCCGTTGCCCTCATATGAAGGCCGACCTCAGGCGCTTTGCCAGCGTGGATAATCATGGCATCCTTACGTGCCACATGCACGGCTGGCAGTTTGAGTTGGCTACCGGCCGGTGTCTGAATGCCGACGATCGGGTGCTGTATACCCGACCGGTGGAAGGGGCCGATAAAGAATTGTAGACGGTGAGCGTCGTTCACCCGCTCCGGCATTGACGGGGCGGGTTTTTTCCGCTCAAAGTTGTTGGCATGAACTGAGAGCTCGGACGATATCTTTTGGCGAGGAGTGGTGGACGGACGGTCGAAGGGGGGACAGCGGTGAGCATTCGGGCAATATTGCAAGGAGCGTTGATGGGGCTCGCAGCGGCGCTGGTGATGGCGTTGCTGCTGGCGTTTCTGGATTATCAACTGACCTTGGCGGTGGCCGTGCAAAACGCGCTCATCTGGGTTGGAGCCGGGGTGACAGCCTTGGCGGCGGGCTGGGGCGCCGGGAGGGTGGCGGAAGCGGGGGGATGGTTTCATGGAGCTTTGGCCGCGGTGACCTTGAATTTGGTATCAACCGTGGTCGCTGAGACCATTCATGCCGGAAACGTGACGCATTTATGGGCTGGCCTTGGGGTGGGTCTGGTGGTAGGGCTTCTCGGAGGAATATTGGGGTTTGCAAGCCAATATTGATTAAAGTTACCTAAAATTGTGCATCCTTCCAATAGGAGGGATGTCAATGGCCAGCAATTTGGGCCACGTCATGAGTTCCATCTTATCTATTGCCCTCGTGACCAGCGGCGGAGGATCAGCAAATTTTTGGCAAGTCGGCCATAGCGGGTACACGGTCGCCGAGATCCAAGCCGATTTGGGAGTGTTGGGCTTTAATGCGGGGGCGGTCAATGGCCGCGTATCAGGCTCCCTGCTGCAGGCGGCCGATGACTACGCAGCGGCGTTTGGGCTCCAGTCCAAGGCAGGGATTAAGACCGATCTTGCGGTGACGCTGAAGGTGTTGGGGACGGTGCCGAGCGGCACCCACGGCACGGTAGTGCTGGCTGTCGAAAGTGATCTCAAAACGCTGGGCCTCTATCATGGGCCGCTAAACGGCCAATGGTCTTCAGCCTTGGAGACGGCGATTAAGTCCTTTCAAACCAAACTCGGACAACCGGGTGACGGTGTATTGTCCGCCGCCACCTTGCAGAATATCGCCCATTTGACGGCCGTTCGTGTGACCGCCCAACATCACTGGTCTTATCAGGCGCAGGCGGGTGACACCCTGAGGGCTCTCGCGTTTGCCGCAGGGCTTCCGTATCAAGGCTTTCTCAACGCCAACAATGAACATGGGAGTTCGCTTTGGGCGGGACAGACGATTCATTGGACAACGGCTTCGGCAAAGCCATCCAAGCCAGCTCAGTCCCCCAGCCCGACAGCCCCGAACCACAAAAGTCCGCCGTCATCCCCGACGCTTCCTGCCTCGCCACCCAGCACTGGCGTGCTGGCTAATCTGAAACCGGTGGCTGACCTGGTGCTGCTCAATCCGCGCACCGCCGAGGTTAGGGCGTTGATCCGAGCGGAAGAGAGCGCTCATGTGAGTCTCGATGTCAGCGTCAGTGGCCAGTGGGCGCTCACCCACGCCAATCTGATGCAAACCCTTTCGCGTCTTGGCAATGAGTTGGACCTGAGCGGATACAGCGGGGAAAATCTCAATCAACTGCCGGGTTGGGGGGTTCAGCAGGAACTGTCCTGGGGCATGGCTGCATTCCAAAAGTCAACGGGCAGCGCGCCCACCTTCCTTATCATGCGCGCCCAACCCAACCAGACGGTCAAGCAGGATGCCGACAAGCTTCACTTGGTGGCGATGGCGCCGAATCAGGTCATTCGGGCCCAAAAACAGCGGACAGCCACCACGATTGCCGCCCTCTTGGCGAAACCCAATCAGGTTGTCGAAGTCACGGTCCCGCTGAACTGGTCGGGCCTGTTCCACACTCTTAAGGGCAAAGGCTTTGTCTTTGAGACCTTAGGCCAAATTTGGGCAGGCGAATAGTAAAGCCGTCAACGAGAGAGGAAATCGGGTCGGCAAGTGCGAATATTCTCCTCTAGTACGACAGGAGGGGATATGCGTGGCGACAGAGACGACACAACAGCAAAAGGTCATCGCCTCGTCTGATTTAATCCATTGGAGGGCGGACTTCCAAGAGGAACCGCTCAGACAGGTGATTGCCAACGCCATCATCAAAAATGGGGTACAGGCGGTGGCGCAGAAGCGCCAGCGGGTGGCAGAGATGACCTACACCTTTTCCCACCAAATTCAAACCGGCGCCATTACCAACCAAAAACAGAGCGGCCGTTGCTGGTTGTTCGCCGGTTTAAACGTGATGAGAAAGCCCATGGCGGATCGACTTCATGTCAAAGACTTCGAGCTTTCCCAAGCCTATATGATGTTCTATGACAAGCTCGAAAAGGCCAACTACTTCTTGGAGAGCATCATGGCCACCATGGATGAGCCAGTCGACGGCCGACTCGTCTCCTGGTTGCTGCAAGCCCCGCTGCAGGACGGCGGCCAATGGGATATGTTTGTCAATCTGGTGGAAAAGTACGGGGTGGTGCCCAAATGGGTCATGCCGGAATCGTTTCACTCCAGCAACTCGCGCGCTATGAACCAATTGATGACGGCCAAGCTACGTGAAGATGCGGCCCGATTGCGGGCGTTGGCCAGGACTCCGGACCAGATGCGCGAGGCCAAGAATACCATGATGGGTGAGATTTACGGCATGTTGGCCCATTTCCTGGGCGAGCCTCCCGAGCGCTTCGTGTTCACTTACGAAGACGACGATCACCAGTTTCATGATGAAGGCCTGTTGACGCCTCACGAGTTTCTTGCTCGATTTAACAGCGTCGATCTCAATCAGTATGTCAGCGTGATTAATGCACCAACCCCCGACAAACCCTTTAATCAGACCTACACGGTGGACTACCTGGGCAACGTGGTCGGCGGTCGTTCCGTCTTATATCTCAATTTGCCTGTTGAGGAGTTCAAGGCGCTGGCCCAACGGCAGTTGGAGGACGGCGAGCCCGTGTGGTTTGGCTGTGATGTCGGAAAAATGTCCGACCGCGAGAGCGGTATCTTGGACGTAGACCAATATGCCTATGATGCGGCTCTGGGCGTGACCCTCGGCCTAACCAAGGCTGAGCGGTTGATGTACGGCGAAAGCCTGATGACGCATGCGATGGTCCTGACGGGCGTCAATGTGGCCGACGGCCAGCCTAATCGGTGGAAAGTGGAAAACAGCTGGGGGCCGGACGCCGGCAACAGGGGATTCTTCGTGATGAGTGACGCCTGGTTCAATGAGTACATGTACCAAGTGGTGGTCCAGAGGAAGTACTTATCGCAGGCTCAGCTGCAAGCGTTGGAAACGCCGGCTCGGCACCTTCCACCTTGGGACCCGATGGGATCCTTGGCGTAAATGGGAAAGGGCCCCTCGACAGGGGGCCTTTTCTATATGACGGCCTTCGCCCGCTTTTAACGGTGCCTCTCGGCGAGACGGGCGTGGCCCTTTTTTTCGGCCGTAAAAGTGGGCGCCGCGTACCCCGTGAGGCTACAATCAGCATGAATACAGAACAAATACAAATAGGAGGCAAGGTGCACGTGCGCCAGAGGCCGGGACATGTCCAAGTGGTGTCGGTTGCCGCCGCGTTTAGCGCACTATGGGCCATGCTGGACCATTCCAGTACGTTGAGCTGGGTCGGCGCCGGCGCTTTTTTGGTTGCCACGGGCTTTTTATTGTTCGGACGCGTCGCCCCAGGTTTTAGGCTGGTTCTGGGCCTGGGGGCGCTTGCGGGAGCTCTTGTGGGTTCGTGGGAAGCGCCCGTGGTCTTGCTTGGGGTATCGGCGGTGGGTTCGCTGGTGGTGTTGCAATGGACGGTCCCAACCTGGCTGTCGCCACTGCTGACAGCCCTGGGCTTTTTCGGACTGATGTTGCGTACGTCGGCTCAAGGGACCGTGCGGTTGGCGGATGTTTTCATAGTCGCTTTGACGGCGTCTGCGCTCGGCACATTGACCGGTTGGATTAAACGGCTGGAACGAGAACGCCGCAGTTATCTAGCGAGCCGAGGCGAACTGAACCAGAGTCTGAAGCAGGTCGAGTACTTGGCACTTCACGATGCGCTTACTGGGCTCGCCAACCGCCGTTTGGTAACGGCCCGGCTGGAGGAGGCGATGCGGCAAGGGCGGGCATTGGCGGTGGCATTCGTCGACTTGGATCGGTTTAAGTCCGTTAACGACTCGCGCGGCCATGGATTTGGCGATCGCTTGCTGAAGGCGGTCAGCCAAACGGTGGCGCGAATGCTGGAACCGGGGGATTTGTTGGGGCGGCAAGGCGGGGATGAATTCATCATCGTCTTGGATCAGGCCCGAGACGTTCACCAGACTCTGGAAGCGGTGCGACGGCGCTTGGAGGAAGGGATAGCGGTTGACGGGCACCGCATCTTTAGCTCCGCCAGTTTTGGCGTGGCATGGTATCCCAGGGATGGTCAGACTGCTGATGAGCTTCTAAGGCGGGCTGATGCAGCGCTGTACCGGGCGAAGGAGGCTGGGCGGAACCGCATCGCTTTTTACCGTGAGGACATGGAACAAGAAGCGTCTACGGCCCTTTATTTGGAAACGGCGCTGAGGCGAGCGGTGGAAGAGTCAGAGTTTCGACTGGTCTATCAACCGCAAGTGGACATCTTAACCGGTCGGCTGACGGGAATGGAGGCGCTGTTGCGCTGGCCTGCCGAACAGGACCGACTGTTCCTGCCGGACGAATTTCTACCCGAAGCGCAGAAGTTGGGATTGATGGAAACCATTGACGACTGGGTGATTCAGCGCGCCTTAGCGGATGTCAGCACGCTTGCCTGGTGGCGCCAAGAGCGGGTTACGGTGGCCGTGAATGTCTCGGCGACTCGCCTTGAGGCTCCCGATTTTCCTCGCCGTCTGCTGAGTTGGTTAAGAGCCGCGAATATCCAGCCTGATCGCGTGGAACTGGAAATCACCGAATCAACCATGGCCAACAATCCTCGCCTGGCCGCCGAGCGTTTAGGCGAGATTCGGCGTCTTGGAGTTGGGGTGGCGGTCGATGATTTTGGTATTGGCTATTCCTCGTTAAGCTATCTCCAGCACCTTCCCATCAGCCGGATTAAAATTGACCGGGAATTTGTCGCCCGGATTGAGGAGAGCGATGCCATCGGTCGAGCGATTGTCGCGATCGCGAAGAGTCTCCATCTGCAGGTCGTCGCGGAGGGCGTCGAAACGCGCCAGCAGGCGGATACGCTGTTGCGGCTCGGGTGCGATACGGCCCAAGGATGGTATTACCAGCAGGCCGTCTCGATTGACGCTTTGCGGTTGAAATATCTTCCCTTAGACCGCGAAAACCCGGCGTAACGTTTTTGTCACATCTAACGTTTATCCTTGGGAAGCAGGCAGGAAGGATGGGATACGATGCACCTCGCCGAGGCCATCAAAAATCAAATTATTTATTTGCAATATGTCTTGGACGGTGTTCAGGAGTCGGTCGATGCCGAAGTTTTACGTCCCATTGAGGGACCCTTGCGCCTGGCGCAAGGAGAACTTTCGGGCGAGGCTCGCTCGACATGCCTTCGCTTGCAGCGTCAAATCTCGCATTGGCTGGACTTGGGGCTGTCGCTTTCGCGGCCAACCGTAGAGCGGGTGCTGGAGGGGCTAAAGTCTCTTTATGCCGCCACTAGTCCGCCTTCGCCGCTGGCGGGTTGATGGGGGTCGTAAACGGCGCGCCTGGGTGCAGGCGATCATGCCAATAGTAAAGCAGTGACGAGGCTGCAAAGATGCCTGTCATGATGGTATACAGCATCGGCCGCGATACCCCTTGATAGAGGAATCCACCCACTAAAGGACCCACCATGCGTCCGGCGGAGCCAGCTCCGCCGACCAATCCCTGATAGAAGCCGACATGCTCTTCGGGCGTGATTTGATAGGTGCGGGTCGGAACCCCGGGCCATACAAACATTTCGCCCCACGTGGTCAAAAGCATGGCGGCCACGTATCCGGCGTAGCGGTGCGTGACAATAAGCACCAAGTAGCTCATCAGAAAGCTTAAGTTGCCGACCATCAGCTGCCATTTGACGCTGCTCCACCGGCGCGTGAGGTAGCTGATTACCGGTTGTCCCAGCAAAATCACTCCGCCGTTGATGCTCCATAACAGGCTATAAAGCGCCAACGAGAAACCTTCGCTATGCATGTAGGTCGACGTGGTGGTTGTCCATTGGGAATAGGCTGTCCAGTCCAGCACCAACCCCGCCATGAGCAACATGGGCCCGACCAGCGGAAGCCCCGGCCGATGGCGCTTCGACGCCTCGGGACGGGCTCGGCTGGCACCCTGGAACGCCGGTCCACGGTAGCCCACCAGCACCATGATCAAGAACACCAACAGCAATAGAGCATCCACTAAAAAGGTTGTCCGGAGGCCCCCGGCCTGGGCGACCAAACCGGCGGTGAGAGACCCCACCGCCACCCCAAGATTTTGCGCGACATAAATGGCGTTGAAGGCTTGACGCCCGCCTTGGGGCCACACGCTGACAGAGAAGGCATACATAGAGGGAGAGATGAGTCCGGTAAAGAGGCCGAAGGCGGTGACCAGCACGCCATAGGCGAGAAAGGCGTCGACAAAGTGAAGTCCGACCAGGCTCAGGATCGCACCGCCGATGCCGGTGGACACGGTCACAACACCGCCCATCCGGTCAAACATCCGACCGCCTACGGTCGATCCGACGACGCTGGCTCCTGACTGAACCATCAAAATGACGCCAGCGGCGGCGACTGAGTGATGTAGCACCGAATGCACATAAATGGTGGTGAAAGGCCAAAAAAATGACATGCCGGTGCTTTGGATGGCCATCCCGATAATGAGAAGCCAAATCGCGCGCGGCCAACGCATGAATGTGCTCATAGCATTGATGGTAACGGTTTCAAGTGGTTTGGGAAAGTGGGGACGTGGCCTAAAATGCTATAATAAGTCGGATTGCGCATTTTACATAGACAGTACTTGGCAGCGGACATCACGGAGGCGAGAACATGGCGAAGACTCCGATTACCGTCGCGTACGGCGATGGCATCGGTCCGGAAATCATGTCGGCCACCCTGGCCATTCTAGAGGCGGCAGGGGCCGAATTAGACATCGATGTGGTAGAAATTGGCGAACAAGTGTACAAACGCGGGGTGAAAAACGGGCTGGATCCCCGGGCTTGGGACTCCCTCAGCCGCACCCGGGTTTTCTTGAAAGCTCCTATTACTACGCCCCAAGGCGGAGGGTATAAGAGTCTCAATGTGACGATGCGCACGGCGCTCAACTTATACGCCAATGTACGGCCCACGGTCTCATACTACCCCTACGTGGAGACGAAGTATCCCCAAATGGACGTCGTTATCGTCCGAGAGAATGAGGAAGACCTCTACACCGGCATTGAGCATCGGCAAACCGACCAGGTCTATCAATGTTTGAAGCTGGTCAGCCGACCGGGATCGGAGCGGGTCATCCGCTACGCCTTTGAGTACGCCCGTGCCAACGGGCGCAAGAAGGTTACCTGCTTTGTGAAAGACAATATCATGAAGCTGACCGACGGGTTGTTTCACCAAACCTTCGATCGAATTGCGGCGGGATACCCCGATATTGAGCATGAGAGCTGGATTGTGGACATTGGAGCCGCAAAATTAGCGACGACACCTGAGCAGTTTGATGTGGTGGTGATGCCGAACTTATACGGCGATATATTGTCCGACGTCACAGCAGAAACCTCTGGTTCGGTGGGCTTGGCGGGGTCGGCCAACATTGGCGACCACTATGCAATGTTCGAGGCGATTCACGGCTCCGCGCCTCGCATCGCTGGCATGGATATTGCCAATCCTTCGGGCCTCTTGTTGGCGGCAGTGATGATGCTGGTGCACATTGGGCAGGGAGATTTGGCTACCACCATTCACGCGGCTTGGCTCAAAACGATTGAAGACGGCATTCATACTCCTGACATCTATCGGAACAACGGGCTGTCGAAGAAGAAGGTGGGAACGCGGGCGTTTGCCGAGGCTGTGATTGCGCGGCTGGGACAAAAGCCAGAACGCCTTAAGGCGGTGGAGTACCAACCCATGCCGGCTCAGATTCGAGGCCAGCAGGACGCGGACCGGAAAGAGGACAAGCGGCTTCGCGGAGTGGATGTGTTCTTGGACTGGGGTCCTGCTCCGGCCGTTGGACTAGGCCGCGCGATTGAGGCGATTGACGCGGGTCCCTTGAAGCTTGAGGTGATCACCAATCGCGGCATCAAGGTCTATCCTCACGGGAACCCGGAAACCTTCCTCACCGATCATTGGCGGCTTCGTTATTTGGCGCGCGACGCCGAGACGACGGTAGCGCCTCAAGATGTGCTGGCGCTTTTGGGGAAGCTGGTGGATCAAGGATATGACATCGTGCAAACGGAGAGTCTCTACGACTTCAACGGCGCACCGGGTTTCTCGGCCATCCCCGGATAGGCCCCCTCGTGGGGCCTTTTTTCTTCTCCCCGGATTGCGTTTGGTAAGATAGGGAAAACGGGTTAGGGGGGACTTCAATGACGAGCCGAGACCAACATCCGCTCTTTGTGATTTTAGGGGCTTCGGGCGATTTAGCCTACCGGCTCTTGATGCCAGCCATCTATCGTCTATACCTAGCGGGGCACTGGCATAGTCCGGTGATTGGTTTCGCACCGGATGACTGGAGCGGCGACCAATACAAGGATCGCGTGGTGGATGGACTGAGGCAATTCGTAGAGGAATTTTCCGAGGATCGCTGGACGGAATTTCAACAGCTGCTTCACTATCAGAGCGGCGAACTGTCCCCCGACGGCCTTAAACCGCTGGCTCAGAAGGTGGGCGACAGCGCCGCCATTTTCTATCTTGCGCTGCCCCCGGCCTTATTTGGGCAAGCAGCCCAAGGTTTGGCTGCGGTGGGACTAAGCAAGAGCGCGTCGGCGTTCCGGCGACTGGTGGTGGAAAAGCCCTTCGGTCATGATCTTCAGAGCGCCCAGGCACTGCGTGAAGCTCTGCACCAGGGATGGCAAGAAGACCAGATTTATCGCATTGACCATTTTTTGGGCAAAGAGACGGCTCAGAACATCTTGGTGTTCCGTCTGACCAACCGTTTTCTCGCGTCGATTTGGGATGCTGAACATATCCGCTCCGTGCAAATCACCTATGCTGAATCGCTCGGTTTGGAAGGTCGGTGGCGCTATTACGAAAGCGCCGGGGCGCTGCGTGACATGCTGCAAAATCATTTGATGCAGCTCTTTACGCTGACGGCGATGGACCCGCCGTCCGTCTGGTCTGCAGATGCACTCCATAATCATAAAGTCGAAGTTCTGCGGGCGGTGCGGCCCATCGCCGCGGATGCCGTGGACCACGCAGCCGTGCGCGGCCAGTATGGTCCTGGATCGGACGGGCACCGGACCGTGGTGGGATACCGCGACGAACCCCATGTGGCTCCGGATTCTCGCACCGAGACGTTCGCGGCTCTAAAGCTTAACGTGGATAACTGGCGGTGGCACGGTGTGCCCTTCTACTTGCGCTCCGGAAAGCGGATGCAGCGGGACTACGCGGAGGTCGCGGTGCAATTGAAGGAGGTGCCGCGCGGACTTTTTGGGGCTGGGTTGCGCAATTGGCTAGTATTTCGGATGAAACCCGATGAGCGCATTGACATGGTCGTGTGGGCGAAGGAGCCGGGATTAACATTGAAAACCCGGCCGCGGGTGTTGAGCACTCCGTACCGCCGTGCCAGTGAGATGGAGTATTCCGCCTACGAACAACTACTCCTCGCTGTTTTGCAGGGCGACCGAACGCCCTTTCCGCGCTATGATGAGGTAGAGGAAGCCTGGCGAATTGTGGATCCGGTTCTCGCGGCGTGGAAAACGGGGCAGCCGGAAATCTATCCCGCGTTTAGTGTGGGTCCCAGCGGGCAGGATCGCTTAATGGATCCGGGTACCGCTTGGCGGCGCTTAGGGGATTATGAGGAGGCGGGCAACTAGCATGGCGGAGCGAGTGGCCTTCATCGGTCTCGGGATCATGGGCCAAGCCATGGCCCTCAATCTCCATAAGCAATATCCCTTGATCGTGCACAACCGCAGCGCCAACCGGGCCGATCCGCTTTTGGCCGAAGGGGCAGTGTGGGCTGGGTCTCCGCGACTGGCAGCCCAAGAGGCCGATTACGTATTTCTTATGCTCAAGGACGACCAAGCTGTTCGGGCGATGGTTGAGGGACCCGAAGGCGTGTTTGAGGGCGTTCGTCCCGGGGCAATCATTGTGGACCATTCCACCATTTCCCCCGAAACCACCCGTAATCTTGCTAAGACGGCCAAGAGCCGAGGGGTAGCTTGGTGTGACGCGCCGGTTACGGGCGGGGATATCGGGGCGCGTGAAGCCACATTGACCATCATGGTTGGGGCGGGAGCCCCGGAATTCGCCCGTATCAAACCGCTATTGGCGGTCATGGGGCAGCGTATTGTCCACGTGGGAGCGGTTGGGCAGGGTCAGAGCCGCAAGTTGGTGGCAAACATGGTGTCGGGCCTGACCCTTATGGCGGCCAGTGAAGGCGTGCGCATGGGATTGGCTTTGGGGTTGCCCCTGGAGACCCTCGATGCCGTTATGACGCATGGCTCTGCGCAGTCTTTTGAATTAGCCAAGGTGCTAGACCGTCTACGTCACGCCAATTATGCACCCGGCTTTTCGGTCGACAATCGTTATAAAGATTTGCGGCTAGCCGTTGAGTTAGCGGAGTCGGTGGGTTTTGCAGCCAACATGGCGAAGTTTGCCGAGGGTCTTTTCGGGGAGCATCTTAAGGCAGGATTTGCCGACTGGGATGAGGCAAGCTATATCAAACGATGGGGGGAGTCCTAATGTTGTGGCGGCGGGCTCGGACCCCTTGGTGGGTTTGGGTATTGGCCATCATTGGCATGAAGTCGCTGTGGGTGCGGCGCCAAGAAGCCGTTGATCCGGGCTTTAGAGCGAAACAGGAGCGATTTCGGGAAAAGGTGAACGAGGCGTTTGCCGTCTGGCGGGATGACCATCCGACCGAGTAGCAAGGTGCGGCTCTCGCGTATAAGACGCACAGCGGCGATATTTCGGCTGGCCATTAGCTATTGGCGGGACGCGCGTGCTTTGGACCGGGCTAAGCGCCGGCTGTCGGATTCGGAATTCCACCGGCAGGAACAGGCCATTTATCGCGCGGGCGGCCAGCGGTTTCGGGAGGCGGCGCTGAGGCTCGGCGGCCTCATCATTAAAGTGGGGCAGTTTCTCAGCGCTCGCACCGATGTATTGCCCCTCGCGTTTACCCGCGAGTTGGCGGCGCTGCAGGATCAGGTGCCGGCGGCGCCATGGGATGAGGTTAAAGCCCTCATGGAGGCCATGTGGGAGGAGCCGCTGGATGCGCTCTTTTCCCAGGTCGAGCCCGAGCCGCTTGCGGCAGCTTCCTTGGGGCAGGTGCATCGTGCGATGCTCACCGATGGTGAGATGGTCGCCATCAAGGTGCAGCGGCCAGGCATCGACCGAGTAGCGCGGATTGACTTGTCGGCTCTCAGGGTGATTATGGGCTGGCTGGAGCGCCGAACGCGGGTTGGTCGGCGCCTCAATGCCGTGCGCCTGCTCGAAGAGTTCGAGACGCTGGTTGGCGAAGAATTGGACTATCGCATCGAGGAGGCGCACCAAGTGCGCTTCGCGGCGCAGTTTGCCAACGATGCGCGCATCCGCGTGCCGAAACCGTTGACCCATCTAACCCGCGAACGCGTATTGGTCATGGAGTACGTTGAGGGAATTAAGCTGAACCAACCCGATGCCATTCGCCAGGCGGGATTAGACGGCCCGCAGCTCGCCCATTTATTAATTGAGTCGTATTTAAAGCAGATCATCACCGATGGCTTTGTGCAGCTAGATCCCCATGCCGGCAATTTTTTTGCCGATTCTGAGGGTCGGCTGATTTTTTTGGATTTTGGCATGATGGGGGAGATTCCTCCGGGCGACTTAGCGGCGGTTGCGGATCTGCTGAGAAGTGTGCTTGGGCGGGATGCACGGGGCGTGGTGTCCGCCATCGACCGCCTCGGCTTCATTCGTCCTGGCGCTTCACCACGACTTATGATGCGGGCGGTCCAATTAATGGTGGACCATTTGTCGGGCGTCCCGTTAAAGCCTGGTCCAGAGATGGATCGGGCGGTGGCCGAGTTTCAGGACTTTCTCTACCAGGAGCCGTTGCAATTTCCCGCGCGCTATATGTTTCTTGGTCGCGCCATCGGCATGCTATTTGGCCTGATATCCGGATTGAACCCGGATTTGGACTGGATGCATTTTTTGCGTGAAAAAGCCCTGCCGTTGCTAAACGCTCGGTTGGCCCAGGACGCCCCCTGGATTAATACCTTAGGGGGGTGGGCAGGGCAACTGCTGGGCGCCGACGTGGGTAATGTGGTTGAGGGTGCGGCAGCTATCGGGTGGACTGAGCTTCGCGGCTTGGCGGCCTTGCCCGGACAAGCCCGGCGCGTATTGCAGTTGATGGAGGACGGGACCCTGGCCACCCAACCGGAGCTCACACCGCTATTGCGCCGCGTGGACTGGATGGGTCAACTGGCGCTGGCGCTGGTGCGTTCGCTCTGGTCGGGCCTGGCTTTGGCGTTGGCCTGGGCCATAAACGCGCTATGGCCCCATATCCCGGGTATTCGCCCGACGGGCATCATTTTAGCTGTGCTGGCGTGGATTTCCGCCGCTATGGCTGCCCGCCGAGCGCGGTCTCATTTAGGCCGTCCGCGGCGCTAACCTGGCGTCGATAGGCTTTAAGGAATAAGAGGGCAATGGCGAGGAAAATGGCTGGGACCGCACTTTGCAGAATGCGAAAGCCCCAGATGACTGATGAGGGTTCCACGGCGAGGCGGGCATTGTAGCGGCTGACGGCAAAGAAGGCCGCCATAATGGCATATTGCACCGAGAGGCCAATGCGGATAATGAAGCCGTTCATGCCGAGATACATGCCCTCACGGCGCTTGCCCGTGGTCAGCGCGTCAAAGTCGATGATTTCGGCTAACACCACGTTTAACAGCACCAAGAATCCCGATACGGAGAAGCCTAAAATGGCACCCGTAATCATCACCATCAGGGGGCTCCGGTCGACCAAGAATAGCAATAGCGTGACCAGGCAGAGCGTCGTGCTAAGCATGGTGGCCCGGGCTGATCCGACTTTCAACGAAACTTTGGCCCAAACGAAAGAGACGGGGATGGCGATGATGAAAATGGAACCCATAAAGATGCTGCTCTCAAGTGGAGTGAGCGGAACGACGTATTTGCTGTAGAAAGAGGAGACAGTGGTTAGCATGGTGGTGACCAGTTGAATGAGAAAACTGGCCAGCACAAAGGTTACGAAACGGCGATTTTTAAAGGTCTCGCTGATCGCCTGACGAAAGGCCAGCGGTTGGTCGCTGTAGCGCGGGTCTTCGAAACTGCCTAACACCGATACATAGAGAGACAGTGCGCCAATGAGGCCAAAGATGAGTCCCATGGCGGCCCAGCCGATGGTTAGGCCCAACGTTTTCGCAAATGCCACCCCGAGAATCAGATCGGCAATGCCAAACATTTGTTGCAACGCCGCAACAAAGGACCGTTGGCCCGGTTCTTGGTACATTTCCGGATAAAGGGCGGTCGCGTTGAGCGCAGTAAAGGTAAAAAATAGATCGAAGATGAAAGTGAAGGCGAGAAAGTAGATGACAAGGCCGGACGACCCCCAGTGAGGGGGATTGAAAAGGCCGTAGAATGCGAGTCCGAAGGGTAGGCTGCCCAAAACCACATATGGAATTCGGCGGCCCCACCGGGTGTGGGTACGGTCACTCAAGTAGCCGGCTCCTAAGTTCAAAAATGCATTAAGAACACCATAGGCGATAAGCCCCGTGGAGAGTGTGGCACCTGGGACCTTCAGGACCGTGACGTAAAAAAAGACCGCCACCGTGTTGAAGGCCTGCCACAATAAATTGATGCCGAACTGGTTTGCGCTGTAGGTTACCAGCTTCCAGGCCGGAATGCGCTTGTTCACAAAGTTATTGCCTCAGCTTTCAAAATGAAGTTTGGCCAGAGTGATGGCCATCTCACTTATCCTGAGGCTTGGGCGCCATGAAATCAAGAGGTGGTGTGTGGATCAGCTGTCTGACGCGCCTTGTCAAGCGCGGTCCGCCAACTGCCAAAGTATTTTTGCGCCGCCCAGTAGAGAGGGCGGTAATGACGGCGCACTGCACAGTCTCGCAAGTCTGCGCCCTCGCTCATCAAGCGCTGGATCTCCGCCGCCACCGACTCGCAGGAATGACGGCGGGCCCCTCGAAGGGCTTCGGGGTTGAAGCCCGCAGCTTGTAAGGCTTGGCGCCAGGAGCCGTAGTGATAAGTCGCGGCGGAAACCAACTGGTTATGGTCTTGTTGCATGGCATGGGCATGCAAGGGATGGCCGGCGGCCGCATGGCGTCGAATTTCCTGTGCAATCCGCTCCCGGGTCCAATAGCCACGATGATGACGGGCCGATGAGGCGGCGCGCACCTGCACCGCGATCCCGGCCGCTGTGAGAGCTTTGGGCCAGGAACCGAAATAGCGGCGTCCGGCGGCTAGGAGACTGGGGTCTTCATGAGTTAAGGCTTGTGCATTTAA
Source organism: Sulfobacillus harzensis (assembly GCF_012933365.1). Classification (GTDB taxonomy): domain Bacteria; phylum Bacillota; class Sulfobacillia; order Sulfobacillales; family Sulfobacillaceae; genus Sulfobacillus_B; species Sulfobacillus_B harzensis. The sequence goes on from NZ_JABBVZ010000048.1 coordinate 17,737, forward strand.
GGGGCGGTTGGCCTGGTGGCGCGCGCAAATTTCGGCAAGCACGCGTTCACGAGACCAACGACGGCGGGAGGGTGTGGGGGAAGAACTGTGATTCGTCAAGGTGTTGACGCTCCTCCTTATCCTTTCTTGGACGCATTTGTCACAACGAGATACGGAAATCAGGAGCAGGTTGGATCACTCCCAACGAAAATTCCCAGACCGTCGCGAAGGGGCACTGGTCACAATCCGGCGATGTCGGTCTTTTCGGGCAATAGCGACTCATGTACAATGGCTTCGGAGGGAGAGCCGTGCCCAAATCGCCTAGGATACCGTCAGCCGGCGATCTCATGCACCGCGTGGCAACAGGGGAATGGGATGCGCTGAAAGAACTCTACCAGCGATTTAGTCCTGGGGTATACCAATTGGCCCGTCGACGCCTGAACGACGATCGGATGGCGGAAGACGTGGTGCAAGAGGTGTTCATGCGCATTTGGCATCACGCTAGCAAGTGGGATCCCGACCGCGGCAGCGTGGATACCTGGATCTTGGTAATGACACGCCACGTCGTCTATGACCATCTCCGTACGATACCGCCTGGAGGGTTGGATGTGGTCGGGAAAGCGATTTCGGAACAGTTCGCCGATCCGGACGATGGCATCAGCGACGTCCTTGAAGCGGACGCGTTGAGGCACTTGCTGCAGGGATTGTCTCCAGAACAGCGCCAAGTCATCCGACTGGTCTACGTGGAGGGCATGACCACAAAAGCGGTGGCGGAGCGGCTCAATATTCCGCTGGGAACGGTGAAAAGCCGATTGCGGCTGGCGTTGGACCATTTGCGTCGGGAACTGGAAAAGGAGGCGCATTCGGATGGGGCATTGTGAGGCGGAGACGCTGATGTTGCGATTCTTGAGCGGCGATCTCGACCGGGCCGAGCATGACCGCTATTTAAACCACCTACGCGAATGCGAACCCTGCAGGGACATGAGCCGAACGGGGCTCGCCTTGATGGACAGTCTGGTTTTTCAATTGGCTGACGCCTCACCGCCGCGCCGTTTGTGGAAGAGTTTGGAGCGCCAAGTCTTTCGACGTTCGCGGCGTGGTCTGTGGAGTATTCCAGCTGTGGCGGCAGCGCTAGGGTTAGGATTGGCCATTGGCTTCACCTGGGGTCACGGGCCGCCGGCCCACGCAAAGCCGGTCGCGGATACGGTGGTGTTGCCGTTAGGGGGTGTCAAGAAAGAGGTAACCGGTCAAGTGGTGGCATCGGATGCCGCCGACCGTATTACGGTAACGGTAGCGCATTTGCCGCCGCCTCCCGAAGGCGATGTCTATGAGGTGTGGAAAGTCTCCGGGCGAGGACCGCTGGTTCTAGGGACGCTGGCGTTGAGGAGTGGGCACGGATTTTTGACCGTTAAGGGGACGCTCGGGTCAGGCGATGAGGTCGTTGTCTGCCAAGAATCCCAGGCTTGGAAGGGCGAGTGGATGGGGCCCGCCGTGTTAACGGCGGCCATGCCGGGCGGATAGATAACCAGCATCGATGCTATATAGGCAACATATCCACAAGCTCTGCCATCTCTTTCGTCATGGGAAGCATGAGGGCGTGCCTTTTGTCCGACCAGCAATGGCTTGCGTGTTCCGGATGGGTAATCGTTGTCCAAGGGTCGACTTCCACACGAAAGTTCCATTGCCGGGTCATCCCAAATTCCCCTGGATAGTCGTAATAGCCGAGATATCCCGTTATGGCGCTCAGGCGGAGTCCGGTTTCTTCCCAAAGTTCTCGGCGTACGGCATCCGCTACGGTTTCCCCGGCGTCAACGTGTCCGCCAGGCACTTCCCAAACGTCGGGCATAAAGTCGTCACTTCGCCGTTTTAGAAGCAGAACGCGACCTGCCTCGATGACGGCAACCCCGACGACAACAGCGGGAATGGCGTCGTTAACGGCCTGCGCGAGCAGTTGGTCAAAAAAATCGTCGGATGAGATAGGGTTCATGGCTTCAGTATAACAAGGATCGGAGGGATTGGGTGACACGTTGTGAGTGGGCGGATGGGCATCCCTTGCTGCGCGACTATCACGATCAGGAATGGGGGGTTTTTACCCGCGACCGAGAACGGTTGTTTGAGATGCTCATTTTGGAAAGCGTGCAAGCCGGGCTTTCCTGGCTAACGGTGTTGAAGCGGCGTCCGGCATACCGCGAAGCCTTTCAGGGGTTTCGCCCGGAAGTAGCGGCCGCATGGACCGATCAGCAGCTGGCCGACTTCATGAACACGCCGGGCATTATCCATAACCGGGCCAAAATTGCCAGTCATCGGAGCAACGCCCAGGCCTTCTTGTTGGTAGAAGAGGAATTCGGGGGATTCGATCAATACCTCCTCCAATGGACCGGTCATGGCGTTCTGCACCATGCCTTCGAAAAGCCGGAACAGGTCCCGGCCCAGAGCCCCGAGAGCGAGCGGCTCAGCCGAGACCTGATGAAACGGGGATTTCGCTTTGTGGGGCCCACGATTTGTTACAGCTTTCTTCAGGCCATAGGGTTAGCGACAGACCATTTGATCGGCTGTTTTCGCTACACCCAGCTAGGAGTCTCCACTGGAAGCAATCTTTAAGGCCCCATAAGCCCAGCGCCAGGCCTCAAGCACGTCCTGGCCTTCCACCGCGATGGTCCGGCCGTCGACGCGCTGCACCACCGGCAGGATGGAGGCCGCTTCGGCATAAAAGCTACGGGTAAATTCGATTTGAAATTGCACGGGACCGGGAACCCGAAAAATGGGCGCCGCCTCGTGGCGTGACACGGCCTCGCGGCTTTGGGAGCGGATGGCCTCGAAAACTTGCGTTCGGGGCAGGTTGCGGGCCACACGGTGGTCCAGGGCGAACTTAACGACCACGGTTACAACTCCAGGCAGTCGCTCGGCCAGATCGCGGGCTAGCCGATCGTCGCCTGTGGTCAAGAGAACCGGCACGCCAAAGTGGCCCAAGAGGGCAGCGTTAATCTCGGCCTCGCTCACCTCGAGACCGTTTAGACGCCAATTATGGATCTGGGCGCCGGAAATGGTGTGGTCCATGACTGCATGCAAGGCTCCGGCTTTGGCGTGATATCCAATAAAAAGGGCGGCGTCGGCGTCCTGTGCGCCTTCGACCATACCCAGCAGTTTATTGTGTCCGGAAATGAGCTCTGCCCGGGGGTCGAGCTCCTCATACAGCAGATTGCGCATCGATCCATGAGAGTCATTGACAACAACAGAAGTCGCACCGGCTGCATAGGCTCCCTCGATGGCCGCGTTGGCTTCGTATGTCATTTGATGGCGAAATCGCTCGTAATTCACGTTGCCCGGCGTTACGTCATCACGACCGGTGACTCCCGCAATGCCTTCCATGTCCACAGAAATTAAAATACGCAAGATGACTCCCCCTTTTCGGGAAGCGTACCAGCTTCTGGCATGGCGCGCTACGTCTTCATATTTGGGCACGAAATGGCGGTGTGGGTGGACCACTGCCGGGAAAGATAACCTGGCTTGAAATATGGTGGGGAGGGAATTGCATGTCGTCTACCACAAAGAGTCCGACAATGCCGGCTCAACATCAGGGCCGCCAACCCGGCCTTGAAGAATTGATGCATCCCGAGCCCCGTGAGGTCGACCGCCAATACCGCGGTTCCGGAAAACTTCAGGGCAAGAAAGCGGTCATTACCGGGGCCGACAGCGGAATTGGCCGCGCGGTCGCTAACTTTTTCGCCAAAGAAGGAGCGGACGTGGCGATTGTCTATCTCAATGAGGACCACGATGCCAAGGACAGCCAAGCCTTGGTCGAGCAAGAGGGCCGACAGTGTTTGCTCATCCGCGGCGACGTGGGGGATCGCGAGTTTTGTCAACGCGCCATTCAGTCGGTGATAGACCACTTTGGCCAGTTGGACATTGTGGTCAACAATGCCGGTGAGCAGCATCCGAAGAAGTCGCTTGAGGACATTTCCGAGGCGCAGCTCAAGCGCACCTTTGAGACCAACTTCTTTGGTCTGTTCTTTATGACCCAGGCGGCGTTGCCGCACCTTAAGAAAGGTGCCAGCATCATCAACACTGCCTCCGTGACGGCCTATAAGGGGAATAAAGAGCTGTTGGACTACAGTGCCTCCAAGGGTGCGATTGTTTCCTTTACCCGAAGTCTCGCGCTGAATCTCGCCGAACGCGGCATCCGGGTAAATGCGGTAGCTCCCGGGCCAATATGGACGCCGCTCATTCCCTCGACCTTCAGCGCGAGCACGGTGCACACGTTTGGGAGCACTACCCCCTTAGGGCGCCCCGGACAGCCGGAAGAGGTCGCGCCCGCCTATGTCTTCTTAGCATCGGACGATGCCTCGTATATGACAGGTCAGGTGCTTCATCCCAATGGCGGGGAAATGACGGCCAGCTAAGTTCGCAGGGTGAACGGCAACGGGGCAGTGCGAAACCGATTGCCCCGTTGCGGCGCGTTTAGGAGTTGGGCGCTGCCGGTGAGCTGCTGCCGTATGCTATGTTGAAGCCGTCGGTGTCGGAATCCGGAACCGAAGGGGTCGATACCTGCGCGTTGCGCTGAATCATGACCCCGCCATCGCTGGTCACGAGGCCCGGATTTTGGCCATTGACGGTGCCTGGATCGAAGGTGGTTTGCCCGTAGTTGGCCAACGTCGCCACTCGGCCGCCAACGGTCGGTGCCTCTTCGATCCACTCTGCCGACTGGGCGGGCCCGCTGTAGCTCTGGGTTGTGGAAAAGCTTTGTCCGGACGTGGTGTCCTTGAGACTTATTGTCCATGTGCCGTTGCCGTTGTTCACGATGCTCGCCTGCATAACGTCGCCCGGATGGATGGTCATGCCGGAAATGGTGGTCTCCGCGGCCGGGAGAATTTCCCACCAAGCTGAGTAACTGGCACCGCTCTTGGAGGCATCTTGTTCGGTACCGGTTTGGATGAGGTCGCTATTATTGAAGCCATCGATGCCGATCCAGCTGGAGGAATATTCTGTGCCGTGGGAGGAGGTGACTTTAGGCACAATCCATGAGTCGGTGATCGAGTGATAGGTTTGCCCGGTTACAGCATAGCCGGACCAGTTGCTCGAGGACCACCCGAAACTGGGGCTATTGGTATTGCTGCCTGGCTTTTGGTGCAGACGCGGCGCATTGACGATAGCGGGCGGCGCGGACGTGGCCAGCGCGGGAATTGCGCCAAATCCAAAGGTCAATGCAAGGGGAGCGGCCAAAGTCCAGACCTTCATAGTTAAAACCTCCTTTGAGATTGGTACACCTCAAAGGTTCGGTGGGAAAAACTGGATACCTGTTTTGGCCGCTCAAAACTATCCGACAAAATTTGTCAAACGGAGTGGTCGAGTTGCTCTAGCAGTGCATCGGCTTCCTCAACGGTAATTTCGCCCGCTTGCAGGGCAGCGAGAATGGTTCGGCGCTGGCCTTCCAAATCGGGTGGCGCGGAGTCGGGATGCTGCTCCCCGGGGGTTTGGCCGACCACGATGTTCCCCCGGCGGGTTTCCAACTCGATTTGGCTTCGGCCGTCTCCCACGACCCCCACAAGGCGCTCTCCCCGCTGAGGACCGGCGTGGCCAACGGGAATGAGCGGAAGGTGGGAAATCACTCGGCCATGCTCGGTGCTGGCCTCGATGCGGGCTCCTACATCGAATGGAAATGCGAACTCGATGCGCCCCCGATTTTTTACCTGCACCGTCAAGTGATCAAATCGTCCTTCCGCACTCACGTCGCCGACCCCCACCGATACATCGGCCGTGCCCCAGACTCCATTGGCCAGCGTGACCTTGCCGAGTCCCGCGTTGACATCCAACTTGGCGCCCCGCGCACCACTAATGGTTACGTTGCCCATACCCGCGTTGATGTCCAGTTCGCCGCCACCGTGGGTCCAAGTCACATCGCCCTTGCCCGCATTGATGTCGTAGTGGCCCTCACACTCCTCCAGGCTAATTCGCCCAAGGCCGTCGTTGAGATCGACGCTACCTGATACCTGGCTTAATTCGCACGTCCCCATCCCGACGTTAAGGTCAAAGGATCCTTGGGCTTTCTCAACGCGAAGGTCCCCTTTGCCCACATTGACATCCCAATGCCCACGCTGTAAGGCAGTGAGGTGCGCATTGCCCAATCCGACATTCAGATCGCCGCGTTCCACCGACAGTCCGTCGGCCTCCAGCGGACCGCGTCCCAAGGAAGCATCTAAGGCCGCGGATTCGGGAATTTGGCAGGTCATCCGCACGGAACCGCTAACGCGCTCCGCGTCCACGATCACCTCGTGGCCTTTGTTAAGCACGGGGCAGGGTGGGTCGCTCTCAAGATGGAATTCACCGTCGGGCGACGAAACTAAGGTCAGACTGCCACGTTTAATTTTAATCTCGATGTGCATCATCGGGATCTCCTTTTCGTTGTTCACTAAGCCGCGCGAGCGCCTCCTTGACGTCAAGCCGGCCATCGGCCACATCCTCCAGAATGCGTCGGCGGTTTGACGGCATGGCCGGGGACTCGCCCCCTTGAAAAGCATCTACCAGGTCGTCCAATTTGCTGCGGACGGTGGGGTAGGAGATGCCGAGAATCCGTTCAATTTCTCGGAGGTTGCCTCGACTGAGTACAAATACGCGTAAGAACTCCCGCTGGTCATCGGTTAGCCCAACGGTCGGCTGACCTTGGAAATGGCCGCGAATCTGCACATGGCAGTGCGGGCATTCCAGCTCCGTAACCTCTAAGGTGTGACGACAACTGGGACAGGTACTGATAAAATGGGCCATAGAGTCACCTCTTTCAATGTTGATAGTAGCATAAATAATGTTTAGTTATCAATTAACAAAGCAATATTGGGGGCAGGGGGATGGAAGAGCGATATCGGGGCCGCGACGTGCACTTTTGCGCTACGTGCCAATGGATTCAGCATCAAGGGCCGAAAGTGTTTGTATGTGTCCGCTTGGGATATCAGACCCACCCGCGCTGGAAATTTCGCTGCTGGACGCCGCGTGAGCGTTACCGGGACGATAAGGACTAGGGCGCTACACCTAAAAACGGCAGAAGATGCGCCAGCACCCCATCGGGGTTTTCCAGATGGGGGTAGTGGCCGGTGCCAGGGATGATGCGGCGTTCCGCAGATAGGGCGTCCAGACCATCCGGACCTCCGTGCAGGACGGGGTCGGCCGCTCCTTGCATAACTAAGGTAGGAACCCGCACTCGCGACAGCCAGTAACCAATATCGGTGGTCAAAATGGTGTTCAGGGTTGCCAAAATGGCATGCGGCTCCGCCATGTCGACGGCCTCCTGTTGAAGGGCAAGAGATTCGTCGCTCGGCGGAAGATGAAAAGACTGGCGCCATAGTCGCATTAACAAGGTGGGCAGATGGTCGCGGCGGGTGCGTTCCACCAGGGCGCGAATCCGCGCGAACTGGCGCGCCACGCCCGGGTCAATGAGAGGATTGGCCGCCCCAGGAATTGTGTCCAATACCACCAGCCGGCGGACTAAATGGGGAATGCGGGCTGCCAAATAAATGGCTCCGGTCCCGCCAAAGGAATGGCCAATAATATCGACAGGTCGCGTGCCCAGCTTCCGGACGAGCCGTACCGCATCACGCATGTAGTCGTCGATATGGTAGCCTTGGGGCGGTTTGTCGGATCGGCCAAACCCTCGCAAATCCGGCATGACGAGCCGCCAGCCGTTTTGGGGAAACCGCTTGGCCAGGGGAAGCCAGCTTGCCCCGTTCATGGCCCATCCGTGAAAAAACAGTACCGTTTTCGGTCCGTCGCCTAAGATTTGATAATGAATTCGAATTCGTGATCCCGCCAACGTGTGGCACCCCCTTGTTTGTATCATACAAATGTCACTCCCCGTAGAAAAGGGGAAAAGGGATTCGGGGGCGGGAGAGAGAATGTTCAGGGGGAGGGGGACATGGAAATTCCGCACGGACTGGTCTATCGCATCAATTGGGGCCGCATAGCCTGGCAGCGCGCTTGGCCTCGCATGGCCGGACATTTTTCGGCACTCCGCTTCGAACCCGTACACGAGCCCGAACTACTGCCCTCGCGCTGGGTGACGCTCCGGCCCCGTATGAGCGGCATCTGCGGGTCGGACATTGCCCTTTTGCGAGGGCAGTCGAGCCCTTATTTCCGCCCCTTGACGTCCTTTCCTGCCGTACTGGGTCACGAAATTCTTGCCGAGACAGCCGATGGTACGCGGGTCGCCGTCATGCCCACACTGTCCTGTGCGGCCCGGCGGTTGCCGCCCTGTGCGCACTGTGCGGTGGGGCGGGGTGACGACTGTTTACGGCGCACCGATCCGGGCCTCGGCCCGGGTTTGATGTTGGGGTATCATAGCCGCCTGCCCGGTGGCTGGGGGGAGCGCATGTGGGCCCCAGAGGAACAGTTGCTAGTCATCCCGGAATCGATGCCGGATGAGCGGGCGGTGCTGACGGAACCCGGGGCCATCGTGCTGTCGGGACTCAGACGGCTGAACTGGGCGGCGGTTCGCGATGTGCTGGTAATTGGCGTTGGCACCTTAGGCCTGATAGCTACAGCAATGATTTCGGAACTTTATCCCGCCGCGACCATTACCGTACGGGCGAAGCATCATTACCAGGCCAGACTGGCCCGTGAAATGGGGGCCCATCGCCGCGGCGACCGAGAGGCGATCGAGCATGTCACTGGTACCCCGCTGCCAACCTTACCGGGATATCGGCCCCATTATTTGCGGGGGTTTGATGCCGTCGTCGTGGCGGTGGGCGATGGCCGCGCACTGGCGGATGCATTGACTTGGGTCAATCCCGGGGGCCAAGTGCTCTTGTTGGGCGGCGTGGCTCGCACCGTTTTGGATTTAACCCCTGCCTGGGCTCGGCATGTGACGGTCATGGGATCCTATGGATACGGGGACTCGGGCGTGGACATGTCTCGGACCGTGCTCTCGCTTTTCAGTGTGATGCGCCAGCCGCTAGAGTCGCTGGTGACCCATCAATTTACGCTGGGCGAGCACAAAAAGGCGCTGAACCAGGTGCTGGTTCAGCGCGACAAGGTGGTTAAGGCTGTTTTTCGCCCAACCAGCGCCTAGGAGCTTTTTCAAAAATTGACCCGGACGGCTCCGCGGACGGGTGTCAAAATTCGCTGGGGTGGGCGGCCAT
>NZ_JABBVZ010000049.1 GCF_012933365.1 Sulfobacillus harzensis
GATTTTGGGATTTTCCGCCAGTATTACTGCCAAAATAGCGCCATCATCCCATTGTTACCGACTATGACGCAGCCCTGGAAATTTTTAATGACGGGAATCGAAGCCTCCCGCGCGAAGAGATTGGCCGCCGCCCCTCACGCGGGGCGGGCCCGCGCGATAGGGCGAGAATCTGCGGTGATAATAGGCGTCGATGCTCTTGCAGTCTTACGATCGCTGGGCGACGCTGGCATGTGCTCACCGACATCGCTATGCTGGAGGTGTAAAGCTCTAAGGGGGGACACCATGGCGCAATCGGAGCGCATCAGGCACCAGCAGTTTACCGCTTGGCCCGAGGAATTCGAGGGCGGCGAGGGCCTATATTTCGAGCAATGCCGTTTTGCTGGGGCATCTCTGCGCGACATTGAAACGGTGCGCTGTACCTTTGACCGCTGCGACTTCACCGGAGCCGCGTTCAACGGCTCCAGCCACAACAACCAGCGCTTTTTTGAACTCCATCTTCACGGGAGCCAACTTCTTTGGCGTTCGATTGGCACAATGCAAGATGGTTGGATCGAGTTTCCAGGACGTGCACTGGACCGGAACGACCATTCAGGGTGGGGACTGGTCCTACTGCAATCTTCGCTACGCGCGTGTGCCGCAAAGCGATTTTTCAAATGCCCGGCTGGTGGAAACCGACTTTTCACACGCGGATCTCAAGCAGTCGCTGTTCCGCAAGGCGGACCTCTCTCGGGCCATTTTAAGCCAAGCCCAACTTAAGGGGTCAGATCTGCGTGGAGCACGTGTGTCTGGAGTAGACTTCCGCGAGGTTTCGCTAAATGGCGTGAAATTGGATTTTCTTCAAGCCGCCTTGGTCTTGCAATCACTTGGCGCCGAAGTCCTAGAGGAAGACCTCTGAGATCCTGTCCTAGGTCACCCAAAACATAATGTGGCTATCGCAACACGTGCCAGCGATTGTTGGGATGATGCGAGAATCTCCCACCTCGAACCCTTTTCGCGAATAATCCCGCAATACTTATCAAATCTGTCGGTGGTGCTATACTCGAGACAAGAAGAGCTCGCTCACTGACGAGCAGCCAGCCGCGACATCCCGTGCGCTGAGCTCTGACACGGGGCTGACTCAAAAGGTACCTTGGCAGTGATGCCATCCCTAAAATGTGCCCGTTTTACCCCGGTTAGTGGAGGAAGCGGGTCATCTACCTCCCTGTTTTCGGGGGTCAGGTGGGAGAAAATTTTAGGGCAAAAGCCTTTTGAGTCAGCCCCTAAGAGCTTCGCATAAGAAAGGATGTGGCGTATTGCATCTTTTAATTGGCACCGCTAAGGGCCTCTTTCGGTTCCATTCCGTCGACCGACATCGTTGGGAAGCCCTCGGCCCCGTTCAGATCGGAACCCCCATCTACACCAGCGCCTACAATCCCGAGGGCGGCACCCTATACGCAGCTGTGAATTCGGAATTCTATGGGCCCTCCATCCGGCGATCCCACGATTGGGGTGAAACTTGGGACACTGGGGGTACTGGCCTTCAATATGCGCCTGACGACCCGGAAAAGGTCACCCGGGTCTGGGCCATTCACCCAGAAGGCGGCCATCTTGTCTACGCCGGGGTTGAGGCCAGTGGCCTATTCCGGTCGATAGACGGGGGCGACACATGGTCCGAAGTCAAGGCGCTGCGAGACCATCCCACTCACGAGAGCTGGGGACCGGGATATGGCGGCAAGTGCCTTCACACCATCGCCGTCGATTCGTTTAACGCCGAACGGCTCTATGTGGCGTGCTCATCCGGCGGCATCTATCGATCCGATGATGCCGGCGAGCATTGGCTACCCATTAATCAAGGTATTCGGGCCGATTTCATGCCGGAAGATCAGCGCTATCCGATTTCCGGCCAATGCGTGCATAAATTCGTTTTGTCTCCGGTCGCCGAGGGACGCATTTGGCTTCAAAACCATGGCGGCGTGTACCGTTCTGACGACGGCGGCACATCGTGGGAATCGGTCGGCGACTCTCTCCCGTCTGACTTCGGCTTCCCCATTGTGACCCATCCCCAAGACGCCGATCGCGCTTATGTCGTGCCGCTTGAAGGGTGGCCACGCTGGTCGCCGGACAATGTCCTGGCTGTCTATGAGACCCAGGATGCGGGGGGCCATTGGACACGCCGTCACGAGGGACTCCCCGCCCCAACATTTAGCGGGGTACTGCGCGACGCCTTTACCCGCGACAATGCCTCGCCCTTGGGCTTGTACTTTGGCACGACGTCCGGGGCCGTGTTTCACTCAGCCGACGCTGGTGAGAGCTGGCATCTCGTGGCCGAGCATCTGCCCCGCATCTACTCGGTCGTCGTGGCGGAAGACTAATGGTGACGGTTCACCTGCCGGACGACTTAGCCTCTGAATTTGGGGCTAAGCCGACGCTGTCACTCTCTGTCCACAATCTCGGCGAGCTTTTTGCCGCATTGGAGAGCCGCCACCCTGGCATGGCCACCTGGCTGTCGGAAGCGGACGGTCAGATACGCCCCAACCTCAGCATCTTCGTGGCGGGATCAAGACTGCCCAACGGAGCCGGGCCGGAGAGTCCCATTCCTCACGGAAGCGAAGTTTGGATTCTCCGTGCGATATCCGGAGGATAACGAGGGCGGGGGGAAAGTAGGGATGTCGATGGAAGCCGTTAGCGGACGGGCCTGGACCGCGCGTATGATGGCGCGATACCAACGGCAAATGGTGCTCCCGCAAGTGGGCACTCACGGTCAAGAGCGCCTTTTGGCCAGCCGCGTGCTGATTGTCGGGGCGGGTGCCCTGGGGTCGGCCGCCGCCACCTATTTAGCCCTAGCCGGGGTAGGAATTCTCGGGCTAGCCGATGGTGATGTGGTGGAACTGTCCAATCTGCACCGCCAAATTCTGCATGATGAGACACAGGTGGGCCGAGCCAAGACCCAGTCCGGTGCCGAACGTCTCCGCCAATTGAATCCAGACGTCACGGTCATCGAACATCAAGCGTTTCTCACCAGTGACAACATGATGGGGCTGGCTTCTAACTACGATCTCATTGTCAACGGGAGCGACAATTTCCCGACCCGGTATCTTGTCAATGATGCGGCGGTCTTGACCGGAATTCCAATGGTCGATGCCGCCATTTTGCGCTTTGAGGGTCAGCTGGCAATCTATCGGCCGGGTCGCGGCTGCTACCGGTGCCTTTTCCCGGTCCCCCCACCCCGCGGTTTAGTTCCCGACTGTGCTGAAGCTGGCATCCTAGGCGCCGTAGCCGGCGTGCTGGGCAGTATGCAAGCCGTTGAGGCCCTGAAGATTCTTTTGGGTCTGAACGATGATCAAGAGGGCGGCCTTCTCTTATACGATGCTCTGTCGTCAAGCTGGCGCCGCATGGTGTTTCACCGAGATCCAAATTGTGCAGTATGTGGAGACCACCCAACCGTCACCGCCCCCATCGATTACGAGGTCTTTTGCGGCTCGGAAACCGCAGATCGCGCACCGGAAGGGCCAATGCCATATGCGGTCCGCGTCGAGGACGCCGCTGATTTTATGCGAAACCGGAGACCCTTAGTTATTGACATACGAAATGTGGAAGAGTTTAGGGCCGGCCACATCCCCGATGCCCGCCATTGTCCAATGGAAAATCTTGATCACCTGGTCAATGAGCAAATCGGGGATCAACCGATTCTGGTTGTCTGCGCAAGCGGTCTCCGAAGCCGCTATGCAGCCGAATATCTAAGGCTTCGGGGATTTGTCGCCTCCACCCTTGCCGGCGGCACGGTGGCTTGGCAAGAGGCCGGGCTCCCAATCGCCCAGGAAGATCGTTAGGTCAAAACGCGGCGGACGTGGAAAAAGGGTCCATTCTCGCCTATAACCCGAAATCCCGCCTTCTCATACATGCTGGGCGGACCGTGATGCGCCATCTGATCGGGACCTAATCCTTCCTCGTGCACCGAAGCGGCCATATCCGCGGGGTTCCCCACAACGTGCGCATCGATGCGCCGAGCACCCATTTGTCTCAACGCCTCGACAGCCGCATCCAGCAGTTGGCGGGCCACCCCGGCGGCGATTCTCCTCACTGCGGCGCCCGCTCCAGTCCCCGTCAGACTATTTTCATGGCAGGAATAGGGTCCGCCGTCGCGAATGCTTGGTCATCACCCAGGGGAGGAATGAGGATGGTAGGAAAAACACGCCAATGGCTCGAAGTTCCGGGAACAGAAGTCCGCCTTCCAGCCACCGACATTCAAGGCGCCGGTTCGGGACCCACTCTCTTCATCACGGCGGGGGTGCATGGCGGCGAATATACCGGGATTGAAGCCAGCATCCGATTGGCAACTGAGTTGAACCCCGAGCAGCTAAACGGGCGGGTCAAAATTATCCACCTATCTAATCCGCCGGCCTTTTGGGCCAAGCGGCAGTATGTGAATCCGCTGGACGAAAAAAATCTCAACCGGGTCTTTCCCGGTAATGCTCAAGGGTCAGTCACTGAACGAATCGCTGATGTGGTGATTGCCGAGGCCCGCACCGCCGACTTCTGGGCGGATTTGCACTCCGGAGATATTCATGAAGCGCTTCTCCCGTTCACGCTATTTTCCGACCAAGGCAGCCTCAGAGTGGCTCAGCAGGCGGAACGTCTGGCCCGCGCCTATGGAATCGACCATATCCTGCGATCAACCTCTATTGCCGGCGGGAGCTATGCTGCCGCCGCTGAACTAGGCATCCCCGCCATCACGGCGGAATCGGGACAGCTCGGTCGGATGAGCGACGCAGACGTGGCCGTGCACCTTCGCGGACCGAAGAGCCTCCTTAAGCATCTCGACATGCTCCCCGGGATGAAGCCACCACTTCTTACGGCTCCCGTTCTGACACAGTTTGCTTGGATTTCCTCGCCCGCTTCGGGACTCTATTACAGCGATCTTGCTGCAGGACAGCGGGTGTCCGCCGGGCAGCTGGCCGGCCTGATACGTGACATCTTCGGCCACAGGGTTGCCGAGGTCTTGGTTCCGCAGGATGGCATCATACTATTTACCGTAGCTTCCCTGGCCATTAACCAGGGTGACCCGCTCTTTGCGGTGGCCGCTCCCTAAAGAGAAGCCTCGACACCTCAATCGGTCGCCTCGCACGATCATGCTACAATATGCTTACGAATTTTGAGCTTCTTGCCGAGGAGGCGCATTCATGCCGACATTGCTTGTCATCATTGCCAGCACCCGCCCCGGGCGAGTAGGCTTGCCCGTGGGTCGGTGGTTCCAACAATTTGCCCGCCAACACGGAGCCTTCGATGTGCGCGTTGCGGACTTGTTGGAGCTGAATCTTCCCATGATGGATGAGCCCAAGCATCCACGCTTTGGAGACTATCAGAATCCCCACACGAAGCAGTGGAGCCAAATCGTGGATGCCGCCGATGCCGTGGTGCTAGTCATGCCGGAATACAACTACGCCATGACCGCCCCCTTAAAGAACGCCCTAGACTATCTGTCTCGCGAATGGCAGTACAAGCCGGTCGGCCTGGTCAGCTACGGCGGTGCATCCGGCGGGCTTCGGGCGCAGCAAATGGTTAAGCTGGTGGTTACCACGCTAAAGATGATGCCCGTGCCCGAAAGTGTGAGCATCCCCTTTGTCGCCAACTATATCAAAGAGGGCGCCCTTGAGCCGACCGACTTTATGATTCAGTCTGCCCAAGCCATGTTGGACGAAATGGCGCGGTGGGAAGAAGCGCTGCGCTCACTGCGCGCATCCACCCGCCACTCCTAGAGACTTGCACGCCAAACCCCCGGACTAGTAATCCGGGGGTTCTTATATGATGGGCCGACGTTCCACTCATTGCGCCAGACCGCTCGTTAAGAAGTGATCGCCATTACGGAAATTTTGGCGCCTCCCGCTCGACCGAGACTTGGTAACCATGCTGCGTCAGCGCTTCCAGGATTTCTTGCCGATGGCCGGCGTTCCGGGTCTCCACGACCAAACGCACGCTGACATCCACCGGCGCGATGCTCGGGTCCCATCGCTCGTGACTGACCCGAATGACATTGGCCTTCAAGGAGGCCACCAAATCCAGGAGTCGCGAGAGCTGGCCCGGACGGTCGGGGATCACTGTCGCTAGATGCAGTTGCCGGCTTTCCTCCACCAACCCCTTTTCAATGATGCGGCTTAAAAGGGTTACGTCAATGTTGCCGCCGCTCACCACTGTGGCGATGGTCTGGTTGCCGACCGGAATTTTTCCGGCCAGCAGCGCCGCCAAGCCCACGGCACCAGCCCCCTCGACCAGCAATTTAGAGCGCTCGAGGAAGATAAGAATGGCGCGGGAAATATCATGTTCGTCAACCGTGACCAGCTCATCGACGTAATGCTGAATCATGGCAAACGTGAGGTCGCCCGGCCGCTTTACCGCAATCCCGTCGGCGATGGTTCGCACCGATTGGGCTGGCAACAATCGACCTTCACGAACGGAATCCACCATGGCGGGAGCTCCTACGGCCTGTACGCCAATCACCTTAATACGCGGATAGCGTGCCTTGGCAGCCAGCGCAATCCCCGCAATTAGTCCGCCACCGCCCACCGGCACAACCAAAGTATCCAGAGTCGCGCGTTCGTCTAGCATTTCCAGCCCTATAGTCCCTTGGCCGGCAATAATCAAGGGGTCATCAAAAGCATGAACGAGCACACGGCCGGTTTGCTGGGCCATCCGTTCCGCTTCCCGGAAGGCATCATCGAAACTTTCGCCCACTTGCCGAACTTCCGCACCATAGGAACGGGTCGCTTCAATTTTGGTTAATGAAGCCCCCTCGGGAGTTACAATCACGGCGGTCGTGCCAACCAGACCGGCGGCCAACGCCACCCCCTGGGCGTGGTTCCCGGCCGAAGCCGCCACCACCCCCCGCGTGAGCTCTTCGGAGCTCAGTTGGCGGATGCGATTGTAGGCACCCCTTAGCTTAAAAGATCCGGAGCGCTGCAAATTCTCTAACTTGAAAAATACCCGTGTCCCAATCAAATCATTAATATAGCTTGACTCCTGCAGCGGGGTCCGGTACGTGATGCCGGCCAGGGCCGCTTCCGCCTGCCGGACATCATCCAATGTTGGCCACTTCGTCATTCGCTGTCGTCCTCCCATTCCACCAGACGCTGTACCCAATCCGTCGGCGCCACCACGCCCGGTCCCTCCCCGTCGCGGTCCCACTCTAAAATAGCGCTGTAATCGTCCACCAATTTCTTTTTCGGCGCGCGCATGGCGACAAGAACGCCCACCCCAACCACATGGGCACCAAAGTCGCCCAACAGATCCTGGGCCGCTCGGGCAGTGCCCCCAGCCTGCATAAAGTCGTCGACAAACAGGATACGCCCCCCGCGCACCGGGGCACGACGAGCCAAAGACATTGACTGCACACGCCGTGAGGAACCGGACAAATAGTTGATCGACAGGGACGAGCCTTCCGATAGTCTGTTATCTCGCCGCATCAATACCATATCCACCATCAGGGCTCGAGCACAGGCTAATGCCAAGGGAATGCCGCGGGTTTCGACGGTCGCGACGTAATCGACGCCAATGGGACGAAACCGCTCCGCTAACAGGGAGCCCATCACATCGATCCGTTCGGGACTAAACAGCAAGTCGGTGACATAGAGAAACCCGTCCGGTGTCATACGGTCGGGGTTGGTCAGTTCCTCAACAAAATGCTTCAAATGAGTCCGAATCCGTCCCACATCGAGTGCTGGGCGAAAGGTCACGCCCCCCGCCGCCCCCACTTGGGAATCAATATAGCCGAGTCCATGGCTCTCCAACGCGTCTTTGATCAACAACAAGTCTTCACTAAGAGTGGATTTAGCTACCGATAGCTCCCGACTTAAATCGGTCAGACTAAGCTGGGTGCCCGGATGGGCTGTGACAATCCGCGCTAAAGCCACCAGCCGCTTATGCCGATGATCACTCACAGCCCACTCCATCCTTGCCCACTGGCATGTCCTGGCTCTCCCAGTTCGCGCTCCGCCAACGCCAAATCCTCCGGCTTATCCACGTCAACACCTGCTTCCGCATATGGGAAAATTACCGCCCTTCCACGGATGCCAAGCAAGCCACCGACCCGCGTCTCCGCCTGGGTTAGGGACAGTTGGCCGGTCAACAACCGCAGCAAGAGCCCGAATCCCACATCCCGGGCCAACTGCAGGGGCGCCTTGCGATGGGCCAAGAGCACCTCAGCCCGCTCCTTCAGCCGAGGCACCGCGGATGCGCGCGCCAAAAACAAATTGCCGCCTGTCACGGTCACATCTTTCAAGCGCACGTAGGTGCGCTTAGTGCCGGGAAACCGGCGTTCTGCCGCCTCTTTGGGGATAACCGGATAGACCACGTCCACATCGTCCGGCGCGGCCTTCAAAAAGGCCTCGACAACCGCCGGGGTCAGCCAGGGGATGTCGGAGGTCACAAATAGAACCTTGTCGGCGTTTTCTGGGGCGGTGGCAAGGCCTTGCAGGATATTTTGAAACAAGTCGCCGGTCATTGGGGCCAACTGCACACCCTCGCGGCTTAGAGAAACTGGCCCAACCATACCAACGGATGTGATGGACGGCGACGATTTCAGCGCCTCAAGCACCCAATCGACCATGGGACGTCCCCCGACCACTATCTCCGCCTCATATTCGGCCGTGCTGAGAGCCTTCAATTGTCCCTGATTCGTCTGCCCCGCCAAGACAATCGCGTGCACGCCATCACTTCTTTCCCCAAGAATCTAAAACGGTGGTGGGCTGAGCCCAGGGGACTCCCCGCGCCGTAAGGCGGCGGGCCATCCACTCAGCCCAGTCCTCATCCTGTCCCAGAATAAAATACGTGGGCCCGCTTCCTGACATAGCTATCGGGAATCCCTCCGCGGTCCGCTGAAGGAGATCCCGAAACTCACGGAGCGCCGGCAACACCGCAAGCGCCGGCTCCTCTAGGTCATTAATCAAATCCCCAGAATCCGGCAAGGCCCCTGTCTTCAAAGCCTCAATCACCCGGCCTATCTGTTCCCCATCGGAGGGTTTACCCATCCGATCATACGCTTCATAGACCCGTGGCGTCGAGAGGGAGATGCCGGGATTCGCCAAAACCACGCCAGCCGGCCTCATAGGCGGCAGCGTGGTTAAGATGTCACCATACCCTTCCGCTCGAGCCGTTCCCCCGCGGACGAAAAATGGCACGTCCATGCCCAATTCCCCTGAATCGTGCACCGTCTCGGAGAAGGGCAATTCCGACGCATAGGTCAATGCCCATCGAATCACCGCCGCAGCATCTGAACTGCCCCCACCCAATCCCGCACCCACGGGAATCACCTTGTCCAACCGCCCTCGGATGGGGGGAAGTCCCGCAATACGGGCAGCACACCATGTATAGCTACGGACCACGAGATTGGCGGGGTCCATGGGCAAATCGCTGCGTGAAGACTCCCATAGCATATGATCGGACGGCTCCAGATACAACTGATCAGCGAACGCCACTGTTTGCATGACAGTATCCACAGGATGAAAACCACTCTGGTCCCGTGGACCGACCCAAAGTCCCAAGTTGATTTTTGCCGGCGCTTGGTACCAAGGCATTGATATCCCCTCGCCCCAAGACTTCGGGATGAGCGGCGGAAAATCCTTTTCCCTCAAGCATGCTCAAGCATCACATCGGCCGCCTGCGCTCGCATTTGCAAGGCCGTCTCCGCCGCCTCTCGCACTAAGCCATAGCGCTCATACAACACCAACACCAGCGATCCCGGCGGCGCGTGAAGAACGGCCTCCTCGACCGCCTTGTGCTCGTCCACAATCACCCGCACATCATCAGGGGTTAGCGTTCCACGAGACAGTACGCCGTTTCTAATGATATCCGCGACTTCGCCGGGTGCTCGTCCCCGCAAATCCGCATCCTCGCGGATAATCACATGATGGCTAAAGTCGGCCACGACTTGGGCAGCGGCGTGAAGGTCATTGTTTCGCCGATCACCCGGCAAACCCAAGACCGTGACAATGCGTTCGGGTTTTAACCGTCGGCAAATACCCCCTAACGCGGTAATGGCTGGGACGTTGTGTCCATAATCCACGAGCACTCGAATATCATCGCCTTGCAACATTTCAAGCCGCCCGCGGTTCAGCCCTGCCCCGCCGGCGGGGAAGGCCTTCAGCCCCTCCGCCACTTGCCGCGGAGAAATGCCAAGAGAGAGCGCTGCTGCTGCCGCCGCGGCGGCATTGGCCACGTTGATGGCAGCTACCCCCCCAAGACTGGCGGGCAACGCACGAGTGCCGATAAGGCGAGTCGTTTTGTCTCCCTGAGCGTAGTAGAGATATCCATGCTTAACGTACACCGCTTCCCCACCGGTAGCGAGATGGGCCTCCACTGCCGGATTGTCCGAAGCGGTGGAAAAGAGCACCACAGCTCCGCGGCAACGGTCGGCTAATCCTAGAACGTTAGGATCATCCGCATTCAGCACGGCTTTCCCCCCAGGACGCACCACATCAACAATCAGCGCCTTTAAGTGAATCAGGTCCTCGAGCGTCTCAACGCCGTCCTGACCGAGGTGGTCCCCACCAATGTTGGTCACGACGGCGACATCCAAATCATCAAAACCCAGGCCCCCGCGCGCCATGCCGCCACGAGCCGTTTCCAGCACAGCCATCTCCACGGTGGGATCATTGAGAACCAGCCGCGCCGACCACGGACCGGTCAAATCGCCGCTTTTAATGAGTTCCCCGCCAATCGCGATGCCATCGGTGGTACACATGCCGACGCGGAACCCCGCGCGGAGCCCCATATGTCCCAACATGCGGGTCACCGTCGTTTTACCGTTGGTTCCCGTGATAGCGGCGAGCGGAATGCGCCCGTTGTGATCGCGGAATAGGTGTTCCACGATACGATCTGCTACGGGCCTGGCGGGTCCTTCATCGGGGAAGAGATGCATGCGGAGTCCGGGTGCAGCATTCACTTCAATAATCGCGCCTCCCGCTTCCTGCAACGAACAGTCCAATCGGGGAGTCACCACATCCACCCCTGCAATATCAAGACCGACGGCTTGGGCGGCGCGAATTGCGTCTCGTGCCAGAGCCGGCCCAATCTCGGCCGTCACATCATGGGCGGTGGCCCCTGTCGACATATTGGCGGTACGGCGCAAG
The DNA here is from genome assembly GCF_012933365.1 of Sulfobacillus harzensis. Taxonomy (GTDB): domain Bacteria; phylum Bacillota; class Sulfobacillia; order Sulfobacillales; family Sulfobacillaceae; genus Sulfobacillus_B; species Sulfobacillus_B harzensis. Next base: position 11,100 of record NZ_JABBVZ010000049.1, read on the forward strand.
GTGATGCAGAGGCCGTCCGGAGGAATAGCCTCTGGCGATTGACCCTGACAACTAAGGGTCTCCAATGCTTCTTGATCCAATTCGACTGGACTTAGAGGGAAGCCGTGATCTGGTCCACGGCGCGGATCCCGGTTCAGCGCCTCGACCAATTGGCGGATACTTGAACGGCCGTCGCCCACCACCATCGGGACACGCCGTTCGGTCGCTGCGACCATTTCCGAACCCACCACCAAGAGTCTATAGGCCGTGCCCGCAATTTGCTGCTCCAACCGAATCGGGCCCGGGGTCTCGTCACGCGCTGCCAGGAAGCCGCGACGTAATTGGTCCATATTGGTCACGTTCATCATGACACCAGCGCCATGATGGCCATCTGTCGGTTTAATCACAAGGGGTCCCCCCATACGGACTAGGGCCAACTCCGCTTCAGCCAAGGTGGTGACGGTCAGGCTTTCAGGGACCGGGAGTCCCGCATCACTCACCAGTCGGGCGGCCAAATTCTTGTCCTGTGCCGTCTCCACGCCGACGATGCTGGTCGAATCCCCCATGCTGGCTAGCACACGCCGCTGGCGTACCCCATGACCTAATCGGAGCAAACTCCCCCCGTCCAGGCGGGCTACCGGAATGCCACGCCGGCGACAAGCGTCCCAAATGGCTCGGGTACTAGGGCCCAGTCGAAAACCCGCAAGCGCGTTGCGAAAGCTCCCGAACCGTCTCTCAAAGTCCACCGTACCCGAATCCCATAGCGTGGAAACCACATCTATAGCGAGCTCTAATGCGGCTCGGCCACCGCCTTCGGTCTCCGACTCAAACACAATCCAAACCCGCGAGTCGTCGGCCTCTCGCGTCTTTCCATAAACCCCCTGTTCACCGCCAAGATACAGACATTCCAACGCCACATGTTCGACCACATGGCCAAGATAGGTGCCCTCTTGAAGGCGTTCGACAAAGCCCCCGCGACATCCGCGGGAGCAGTGATGCTCACTAAGCCCAGGCAAAAGTTGTAGTAAATTTTGGATAAAATGAGGGCGGGACGATGAAGGGAACCCAGCATATGGGCCCAGGTCCAGCAGCACCTCCATGCAAGGCCTAAGCACATGACGATTGGGACCCGGAAAGAAATTGGCGCTGACAATGTCCACGTTAGTCCTCCCTTTGCCGTTGATACGGTCTCCTGGTATTGAGGTCGAAACCATAGCCCTGAGGCAACACATGCAAGGTGACACCCGTAATGGCCAGGGGACGGTCGGCGCTAGATTCGGACGCATTGGTACACGCGACCTGGCGACCATCCAACAGAGTTACCGTGCGCGATCCCCAGACATCCACAATGCCTTGGTCAAGACGCACCTCAATGGCCGTGTCCTCATCCAACCCCACGCCTAGAATCCCTGGGTTTTGCGCCAAAGCCGAGAGCAACCGTCCGATCCGTCCTCGCTGGGAAAAGTGTTGATCAATCACTGCGCCCACCCAGAGGCCCATCCCAGGTGCCATGTGCACCGTGTTTTTAGTCGGCGCCTCTTCCGCGTCCCCCGTCACAATCATGGTGTCAGACATCATTGAGGCACCTGCCGACGTTCCCGCGATGTTGAGCCCCCGTTTATGTTCCTGAAGCAACGCCTGATGAAACGCCGTGCCCCCTAGAACGCTGGTAATGCGCAACTGATCGCCCCCGCTGAAAAACAAGGTGGCGGTGCCGACCATCCGCTCAACCATCGCGGACGCTTCGGCCTCCTTGCGGCTTTCCAGCGTGAAATCCAACACCTGGTCCACCCCTAAGTCGGCAAAAATCCGGTGGTATCGTTGGTAGGCACTTTCCCCTTGGCGGGACGCCGTGGTCACCACACCAATGGCCGGCGTTCGGGAAGACTGTTGCGTAAGTTCAACCACCCGCTTTAAAATGACCCGCTCGCCGGTCTTATCCTCATTTCCCCCAATAATCAATAACGGACCGATGAGTGTCGCCTCCTACAAAGAAAAAGAACGGGGTGCGCCTAGCGCACGCCGTTCTATTTTTTCCTCAGGCGACAACTTTATACCGAAAAGAAAACCTCCGGGACGAAGGCCTAAATCTTCTAGCTGGTCAGTGATTCGGGCAGGATGAGCTCCACGGTTTCCGTCAAAACATCCGTGTAGGAGTATGACACGCGCCGCTCGGATAGGTGACCTTCCTCGATTTTGACCACAAAGATGTAAGGATATGTCTTTTCCAAGATGCCTTCCTTTTCATCGACCTTCTTGCGGCCTTTATTCGCCTTCACCCGAATTCGCTCCCCCACATGCGACTCGAGTTCCTTTTTAATGTCATCCAAGACGCTCTTGGCTGCCACGCGATCACTTCCTTCCTCACAGATGAAGGGCAACAATAGAAATTTTAACATTCGTTGCTAGGAATGTCAAATGAGCCGATTATTTTAGCAAGGGACACCGCAGTGGTCAATAGGGTCCAGGAGAATTTTTGCTTTTCATTTGGTGTATTTGTCCGCCACCGTCGATGCCCCAAAGGAATCCGGCTTGATGGCTGCCCGGTAGCCGCTCCCGGTCACCATTCCCACAATTTCCCGAATAAGCTCTTTGGTCTCCCCTTGGCGGCCCACATCAATATGAATTTGCACGTCAAAATCGGCCACCCCGGCCTTTTCCAACATCTCGGTCAGCTTGGATGCAACGGTCAAGCTCGTGGACGTTTCGTAGAAAATCTTCTGTCTCAGGCTCTTAATGGCGCGGCGATGCGACCGGTGAAAGTAGTAGCGGCCCCCCTTGCCCAGATGGTGAATGACCACCGCGGTAACCAGCACGGTGTCGTGCCGCGTATGAGAGTCTGTGCCGATAATTAGCCGATATTGGTCATGCGGCTCGCGATTTAAAAATTCCAAGAGATCGGTAAACATTTCCTCAAAGCTCATCCGACCCTTGGTGGGGCTTTCAAAAATCACGACACTTCCTCATTTCCTGTGTGGTATGGCCGACGCCAGCCGCACCCATTGGTCCAAGGTCAATGCTTCGGCTCGGGCCATTGACGAAATGTCCAGCGCCTCAAGAAAGTGTTGCCACTCGTTTTTACTCAGGGGGGACCCGGCCGCTTGCGCCAAAGCTTGCCGCAGCGTTTTGCGACGGTGCTGAAACCCGGCGCGTACGACCCAGCGGAAGGCGTCCCATGATACCGGCAACGGAGGGTGCGCGATTAATTGTATCACACTTGAGAAAATTTCCGGAGCTGGGATGAAGTGTTCCGGTGGCACACGGTCAATCCCCCAAATCACATCCGCCCGATAGCGCAAAAGAACGCCGAGAGTCGACGACGCACGCCGGCCCGGATCTGTGACCAACCGTTCAGCCACCTCACGCTGCACCATGAGAACGGCTCGATCCCAGGCCAAGGGCTCTTCCAGCAGTTTGCCGAGGAGGGGAGCCGTAATATAGTAGGGCAAATTTCCGACCACACTCACGCCTTGCCACCCATGGGCTCCGACCAATTCCGTCCAGGACAATGTGAGGGCATCCCCGTAGGTAACCTCTAATTGCCCAGGGAACTCTTCTCCCAATGCATCCAACACGGGAAGCACGCGACCGTCCAGTTCCACCGCCAACACGGTCGCGCCGCGTTCCAACAGTGTGCGGGTGAGAGCTCCGAGCCCGGGTCCAATTTCCAACACCCGGCCTTGGCACCCTTGAAGTACCAGATCCGCTATCGCTTGAAGTGTGGACGAATCAACCAAAAAGTTTTGGCCCCATTGATGAGATGGGGCCATTTCCAAGTCTTTGAGTGTGCTGGCCAGCCCTTCGGGCGAGCGTGGATCACGATAGCGCAGTGCCAACCCTCCATTACGACCCGACTATGTACACCGTGACGGGTCTAACACCCCAGCCTTCCGCCTGAACCCCCGTGTTGAAGCAGAGGTCAATCCGGTCACCGATAATCGCGGATCCGGTGTCGGCAGCGATCGCAAATCCGTATCCCGGAATATAGAGATGTGTTCCCAAGGGGATAACGCTAGGGTCAACCGCCACCACGCCATACTGTGCCTTTAATCCTAACTTGGTATACCCGTTGGACCACGCCGGATCAGGCCAGTAAGCCGTGCTGAGCATGGCGATGCTACGCGTGAACTGCGGGACCGATGCTCCTCGATTGACCGGTTGGGCGGTTCCATAGTCAATGACTTCGGTAGTGGGACCAACAGCAACGCGGCTCTTCATTGTCTTTGTCCACGCGACCCGCCCGTTGACCATCATCGCCTCCAGCGTCTTGACCCGTTTGCCGTCCCGTCCCTTAACGGCGATTTTGCTCGTCCCGTGATTCATCCCGGCATCGGCACGATGCACAACCTGAAAAGGAATTTCTTCTGTCACCTGCTTGGTAACCAATTTACGGCGGATGACGTTAATCGTTGTAGAACCTGTTATTTTGGCGGTGAAAGCTGGGCGCACCAAATCCAGCGGCGCAAGCTTGACTTTGGCCGCGTCCAGTACCGCCTGCACGCGATATTGCGTCGTCCAGACATGAATCCGACGATGGGCCGTTTTCACCCACACCGGGATAGCCTCCTGCACAACCACCTTATTGGCGGCCGTTAGCGTACCCCCGGCCGGAAGTATTTTGTCATGGACATTGGCCTTGATGCCTGCCTGTTGAAGAATGTTTTTGACCTTGCTGCGAAATGTCCACAAAGAATAGTCACGTTTTCCGGTGGGGCCTTGAACCATAATGTCGACATGTCGGAACTGCGAACCCACAACCCCAGCGCCCATTGCCGCGAAGGCAGCGACGCCGAAAAGCCATGACCGCAGACCGAACGTTCTCCATTTAGCCAATAGCCGTCCTCCTTTTGCATCGCACTCCCTCAAGAGAATTCTCTCCTAAAAAATCACTGTTTTTCCATCATTACCCAATATTCGGGGAGACAGAAAACAGTGATAGGGTATTCGACAAAGTATTGTCAAATACCTGCTGGGTCAAGCAATTTTTTTGTGCAGCAACCACTTCCGCCACCCGAATGACCCGAAGGGGTTCATTGCGCTGCCCGCGCCAGGGGACGGGTGAAAGGTATGGCGAATCGGTTTCGATGAGCAACCGATTCATCGGTACCAACGGCACCACGGCACGCAGATCATGCGCACTTTTAAAAGTAATGGCTCCGGAAAAGGAAATATGCCAGCCCAAATCCAACACCGCTTCGGCAAAGGCGGCGGTACCGGTAAAACAATGAATCACACCCATTTTCCATCCCACCGACCGGATAATGGCCAGCGTATCTTCCTCGGCTTCGCGAGTGTGAACCGAAGCCGGTACGCCAAGATCCCGCGCTAAGGCCAGTTGGGCTTCAAAAACACGCCGCTGCACATCGCGGGGACTGTGGTCGTAGTGATAGTCGAGGCCAATTTCTCCGATTCCCACCACGCGTTGCTGGTTTTTGACCCAGTCCCGCAACTGATGTAAATCTGGGTCTTCGGAAAACAACCGGCTGTCGTGGGGATGCACACCGACCAGCGCCCATGCCGCGTCATGACTTTTAGCAAAAGCGACTGCCTTTTCCGAACTGTCCATGGTATAGCCAGGTACAATCACGCCAACCCCCTCCTGAATCGCACGCTGATACACAGCGTCGCGATCGGGAGAAAAATCCTCATCCTGGAGGTGGCAGTGACTATCCATTACACGAAGCGTCATTTCACCCGCGCCCCTTCTGGCAGCGGCGACACCGGCGCCACCAAACTCAGCCGCCCATCGGCAGACCCAGCCAGCAGCATACCCTCGCTGACGATGCCGCGAAGCTTTGCCGGCTTTAAGTTGGCTACCAGCACGACCTGCTGTCCCACCAACGCGTCGGGCTCATAATGCGCACGAATTCCCGATACAATGGTCCGTTCCCGTTGACCATCAAAAACCGTTAACTTCAGCAGCCGATCGGCTCCCTTGACCACTTCGGCGCTGCGCACGGTCCCCACACGTAGATCGAGCTTCTGAAAATCCTCGATGGCAATGAGGTCGCTTTCCTCCTCTGCGCTCTTGGGAGCTTCGACCGGCTCGATGCGGGGAAAGAGCGGCTCCCCGCGGCGAATCTCCAAGCCTTTGGCATCAAACCCAAAGACAGCCTCGGTATAACGAGACACCGGGGTGTCCAGCCCCAGCTGCCGGCGGATTTTCTCGGGCGTCTCTAGCAGAAACGGGGTCATCAGCACGGAAACAATGCGCAGCGTCTCCCAGAGCCCGTAAAGCACATTGCCAAGCTTCACCGTCTGATTTTGCTTCACCAAATCCCAGGGCTTTTGCTCCTCAATGTACTTGTTGGCCCGCCCGACGAGACGAAAAATAGACACCAGCGCATCGGAAATCGCCAACTGCTCCATGGCCTGTTCCACTTCGCGATAAACGGAGGCGGCTTCGCCTGCCAGAATCCCATCATCCTCCGCTGCCACCAGCGGCGGAACTTTGCTGCCCCAGAAACGGTTAATCATGGCCGTTGTCCGAGATAGCAAGTTGCCCAGGTCATTGGCCAAGTCCACGTTGGTACGGAGCACCAACGCTTCTTCGGTATAACTGCCATCCGCCCCAAACGGCACCTCACGCAACAAAAAGTACCGCACCGCGTCGGTGCCGTAGCGATCCAGCAGCTCAATCGGGTCGACAGCATTCCCCATGGACTTGCCCATCTTGTTCTGACCGATCAAGAGCCATCCATGGCCAAAGACCCGCTCTGGAAGGGGCAGATCCAACGCCATCAAGATGATGGGCCAGATGACGCTGTGAAAGCGCACAATCTCCTTGCCCACCAGGTGGACATTAGCCGGCCAGGCCGCCTCGAATTGAGCCTCGTTTTGTAGATACCCGGCGGCGGTGAGATAGTTAATCAGCGCATCGAACCAGACATATATCGTATGTTCAGGATCGTCCGGAACAGGAATGCCCCAACGCACTCCCGTACGGGACACCGACAAGTCCTCGAGACCCGCGTCAATGAAATTCAGCATTTCGTTGCGGCGCGAGGTCGGCTGGATAAAATCGGGGTGACCCACAATGTAGCGCCGTAATCGATCCTGGTAGCGGCTTAGACGGAAGAAATAGCTTTCCTGCTTGACCCGCTCAACCGGACGGCCACAGTCCGGGCATTTCCCATCCACCAATTTGGATTCGGTCCAATAGGATTCATCGGGCAGGCAGTACCATCCCTCGTAGACTCCCTTGTAAATGTCCCCCTGACGAACCAACCGCGCGAAAATAGCCTGTACAACCTGCTCATGGCGGGTTTCGGTGGTTCGAATAAAGTCATCGTAAGAGACCCCCAACCGCTTCCATAAGGGGTCCTGGATGAACTCCACAATCTTGGTGACGAATTCCAGCGGGCTTTGTCCGATTTCATCCGCCTTCTTTTGTATCTTCTGGCCATGCTCGTCCGTACCGGTGACAAACAGCACTGATTCACCCCTGAGCCGGTGAAATCGTGCCAACGCATCCGCCGCCACCGTAGTGTAGGCATGACCCACATGTAAATTGTCACTTGGATAATAAATGGGCGTGGTAATGTACCACTGAGACTGTCCCAACGTCGTTCTCTCCTTTTGGGGACGCAGCGCCGAAGCCAATAAAAAACCCCTTCGCATGAAGGGGCGACCTAAGGCCGCGGTACCACCCTTATTGGTTCTCTACGTCCGATATCGGGGACCTGCCGGAAGCCCTACTCATCATTTCAGGCTTCAAGCTCCGGGGCCATATCCAGCACCTTCTGCCACCGGGCTTTCACCGTCCCCGGCTCGCTTAGGGTTTCCGAATGCCAGTCTCCCCATCGTCGCTCGTGTTTGGTGGGCATTCTAGCAAAGCCCGGAGATTTTTGTCAAATGGACGGTCATCCGCAGAATTCGACGTTCCGACTAAATGCCTCCATAAATTCGACAAATTTCACGCTATCGATTGACTATTTTTTGGAAGTTCTGGTATTATACTGGTATCGTCATGTCGAAAAAGAAAGGGGTTTTCTCATGAAGTCAACGGGAATTGTGCGTAGGGTGGACGAGCTAGGCCGTGTGGTATTGCCCATTGAGCTGCGTCGCACGCTGAACATCAGCGACAAAGATTCATTGGAGATTTATGTCGATGGCGAAAAAATTGTCCTTAAGAAGTACGAGCCGGCTTGTATTTTTTGCGGCAACGCGGAAGGCATCGAAACCTATCGGGGTAAAAATGTATGCCAATCTTGCCTCAAGGATTTGAACACCGAAGCCGTCTAACCGCTATCATGCACTCGTTGGTATAGCTCCCGTCGCAACACACCGTACTGACGGGCCACCTGCCGAATCGCCTCGTTGGGATGAAGGCCATCGCTCACCAGTTGTCTCACCCGGGAGATAAGTTGAGGCCACTCAACTTCACCGCTTCCGGGCATTTTTTTGAGCGGACCCACGACTAACACGCATTCTCCACGCCATGCACGATCTTGATCCCGCAATTCGGCGAGAGGGCCGCGCCAAAACTCTTCAAATTTCTTCGTCATCTCCCGCCCTACTAACGCTGTGCGGTCGCTCCCCAGCGTCTTGGTCAAGTCCTCCAACGTCTCTGCCATGTGGTGCGGCGCCTCATAAAGCACGGATGCGTGGGGCCATTGGGCAATTTCTTCCAAAACCGCGCGGCGATCCGGACCCGATCGGGGCAAAAACCCCCAAAAGGCATATGGTGCGGGAAATCCCGAAGCAGCAAAAGCTGTGATGCCGGCACTGGGCCCGGGAATGACAGAAACCTGAAGCCTCGCCTCCCATACTGCATCGACTAATTCCTGGCCCGGATCGGAAATAGCCGGCATCCCCCGGTCCGTGACCAATGCGACACGATCGCCCGCTTGGAGACGACGAATCAAGTCAGGAATTCGTTCTTGGGTGTTATGGGCGTGAAACGACACCATCGGCTTCTTGATGCCTGCATGATGCAACAAGAGTCCGGTCACCCGGGTATCTTCAGCGAGCACCACATCACACTCCTGCAACACCTTCTGAGCGCGGGGCGACCAATCCTGTAAATTCCCGATGGGCGTACCAACCACGTATAAGCAGGCTGGCGAAAGGCTATCCCTCGTCATGCAACAATTCGCCTCCCAACGCTAGTTTGTCCTCATGGGTCAGGCGTTTGACCCGCCGTTCCTCTCGGAGGGCCGTGCCATGGTTGTAAGGACCCGAACACCACCATAGCCCCAAGGGCCCGCGGCCACGCGTATAACGAGCCCCCTGCCCACGTCGATGCTGTGCCAACCGGCGGGCGATGTCCGTGGAAATGCCTGTGTAGAAGCTGCCGTCGCCGCAACGAATCACGTAAACCCACCAAGTCACCGGGCTTCCTCCGAAGGCCAAAGGCGTCGCAACTGTGCCGCCGCCAACTCGGCATTGCCATTAGCTTCCAGCTGACGGTGAATGGCGGCCAGGGCCTCCCAAACCGCCAGCCATTGCGACTGTCCGGTGTGGCGATATCGATCGCGAACCCAGTAGGTGGCGGCGATCACCCGGTCACCGGTCAGCGGTTCCGACCAGAGAGTCTCAACCACCGCGGAAACATCGGTCCGGGCGCCGTCGTCCCCCACCCGCCACCATTGGCAACGGCTTCGAATGGTCGCCATGAGGCGATCGGGGTGTTCGGTCACCAACAGGTAAATTGCGTATGATGGTGGTTCCTCGAGGTGTTTTAATAAATAGCTTTCTGCCTCGCGACCAAGACTATCCGCCGGCCGAATGATGACCACTTTGGCCGGCGACCACAACGGTCCAGACTTCAAGCCGGCTATGCCGGCCTGAGCCTCCTCGCGCCGTATGGTGGCGCCTTGGGGCACGACTTCAAATACGTCGGGATGCGATGACCAGGGGGTCTGGCATGAACGACAGCAGCAACCCGATTGCCCGCCGGCCTCGCACAGAAGGCGCGGCACTAACTGAGCCAAGACCCGGTCTTGTGCCGCTTGGCTTCCGCTGATAATGAGGGCTTGGGCCAATTGGCCAGCGTCCACCGCCGACATCAGCATCTGATCCGACAAATGACTAGAACTTCTCATATCGATCGACATCAACGACAAACACCGTAGCGCCTCCGACCGTGACCTCTACCGGAAAGGGTACGTACGGTTCCCCGCTATGAGCAGGCGTTTGAGGCGTCAATGTCTCATGCCGTTCCGAACTGGTGCGGCGAAGCACAGCCAACACTTGCTCCACATCGTGCTCTTCAACCCCCACCAAAATGGTGGTATTGCCTTCTCGCAGGAAGCCGCCGGTACTAGCCAGCTTAGTGGCCCGAAAGCCGCGGCGGTTAATCTCCGTGACCGCCCGCCCTGCATCCTTGTCCTGCAGTATGGCGATAATCAGCTTCACTTGGACTTCTCTCCCTTCAGCTTGTCATCCTCCGCGCCACGGCCCGGACTAATGTATCGAAGACGACATCCGCCGGCTGCCGGCAATCGACCACCAGCCAGCGCTCCGGATCCTGACGTACCAGCCATTCGTACCCTGCCTCAACCCGTGCAAAATAGGCAAGGTCCCGTTGTTCAAGGCGATCGGGGCTCCCCGTTTCGTACGGTTGTCCCCGAAGCCATACGGTGAGGTCCGGAGTGCGCCCCTGAGTTGCAATACGATTAACGGTCATAACCGCCTCGACGGATAAGTCCCGGCCAAATGCTTGATAGGCGACGCTGGAGTCAATAAACCGATCCATCAGCACTACCGCCCCTCGAGTCAATGCCGGCAATACAATTTGATGCATAAGCTCGGCCCGAGCCGCAGCAAACACAAGAAATTCAGCAAGTGCACTCCCTGCCTCGACACGATGCAAAATCACATTGCGAAGCGCTTCGCCCAAAGCCGTGCCGCCTGGTTCACGTACGGCAAGAACCTCCACCTTGTCCTGAAGCCAGCTTTTTAGCCGCTCAATTTGGGTGGTCTTGCCGACGCCATCCAATCCTTCCAACGTCACCAAAAGCCCCGACGTTACTCCAGAACCGCGATCCACAACTGCCCGTCCTCCTGCCGCACTCCTTCAATATGCCCTCTGCCTGTACCATGCCACCATAGCACCCAATCCTTGACATCTTCGGATACCTGTTCTCCGGGGATCGCCACCGGAATTCCCGGTGGATAGGGGGTAATCGCTTCGGCCAGCACCAAGCTCCTCGCACGTTTTAAAGGAACCCACCGGGAGCTTCTCCCCCAGGTCTCGCGCACGGATAGCACGACCGGAGGTCGGGGCAGCATGATCGGTGAAAGTCCCCCGTCCCCTGAGGTCCCGATGTCCTCCAAAGCCCCGATTAAACGCCCCAGATCCTGGTGCGGAGACACAAAGAACGTTGCGCTTCCGGGGGACGTTTTCTCTAGCTCCCCAAACGCTGCCACTGCCTCGGCGAGCTCCGGACCGGGCCCGAGAATCGTTAGACGCGCAGGATCGGCCTCTAGTCCCCGTCGTTCGGCCCATGGCTGCAATACGTGCACGCCTCGTTTCTCCAGTGTATTCCAAAGTTCCTTCATGCGCCCAGCAAACCTTTGCCAGTCTTCCTGAGCGGTTGGCTGACGCCGCTCCCATTGCAATCTGTCGAGCGAAGCCAACAACAGATAGGAAGGACTCGTCGTGGCCAAAAGTTGCATCCAGCGGTCGACAGCCTCTTCCTTGATCCGCTGCGAGTTTAAGTGCAGGAGCCCCGTCTGCGTGAGCGCCGCATCACTTTTATGCACCCCATGGATGATTAAATCCGCCCCCAGATCGATGGCTGACGTGGGAAACGACGCCCCGCGCCAATGACTCCCGTGCGCCTCATCAACCACGACGTTAAGGCCCTTGGCATGCGCTCGCTGGATGGACTCTCTGACGTCGGCAGCCAAGCCGTCGTACGTAGGCCGGGCAATAACCAATCCTGACGCGCCAGCGAAGCTCTCGGGAAAGTCCTCCAGCGGCAGAAGAACGCCTGCCTCTAGCACTGGGGGCCACAGCCACTCGACACGGTATCCACCAATCATAAGGGCTGTCAACACGGAGCGATGCATCGACCGATCCACAAGAAGCGTGCTGCCAGGCGGATTGGCGGCCAAAATGGCGGCGATCACGGGCAGTGTCGCCCCCTGGACGGAATACCAACTACGGCGCACGGAAAAGGAGGCCGCCATCAATGCTTCCGACCGTTCCACAGGGGTGGGATGGTGGTGCATGGGACCAATTTCGGTAATGTCAAAAGCCCAGTCGAGAAAATCCCCTTGGGCGGGCTGGATGCCTTTGTGACCGGGAGTATGCCAGCGCTCGCGCTGCTGACGCACGTAGTCGCGCAGCATGTCCAAGATGGGAGTGTCCATGCACCGAACGACCTCTCTCCGTGAGATGGCTTTATTGTACCGAATAAACGCCCTAGACGGTAACCGAGCGCTCGGAAGGCGAGCCGCTCTCAACCCTGACTCCATGGGCTGCAGCCCGCAAGCTCTTTCGGGATAAAAATGACGGACTTGGACTAAATGGGGCCAAGACGGAATATGTCCTACGGGGAGGGATCGGGATGAATAAGCGCTTCAATATGTCGCGCCGGACGGCGGGTTGGCTGGTGGCCATCTTTGCAGCTTTGGTCGTCATTCATTACGCGTACAACACCAGTGCCAAAAACTTGGCCCAGACCGTGATGGGCAAACCTGCCGCGGCCATTGCCCTCAGAGGGGAAGTCACCCAATTGGATGCCAACAAGATGACGGTCACGGTTGAGGATACCCACGGAGACTTAACCAATCTATCGCGGACTATCACCCTAACGAACAGCACCCGCTTTTTAGCCCCGGGCAAACCCCAGGCCACCGGGCAGTCGGGATTCGGCTATTTGAAGACGGGGTACCGTGTCTCGTTAAGCGGCCAGGTCACCGCGCAGAACGGCATCGACGCCCAAGTGGTGCAGGTCAACTTCCCGCCGATTAATGGCACGGTGGAGAAGCTGGCCGGCTCCCAAATGACCCTCAATGTCTCCGGCCAGCCGGCTCCTGCGGTGGTCAATCTCACGTCGCACACAGCCTATTTCATGCCCAATGGCGATGTGAGTGCCTTGAAGCAAGGTGCTGGGGTGCGGGTCTGGGTGATTCCCAATGGTGAGCCAGATTCTGGATTAACCGCTGTCACCGTAATGGTCAATCGTTCCCAATAGCTTGAATTTCAACCGGCCATTCGAGAGCTTCCGCCCCGCGGAGGCTCTTCGTGCCAATTTGACGTTTGCACGCTGGGGTGACTTGATCTATTCTTATACGTATGTAAAGTGCCAAACTCGTCCCCATGGCTAGATTTCGCACCGACTATTGGAGGAATTGTTCGTGATAAAGATTTTCCCTCAGTTTGAAGAGGATTTATTGATCCGGTTGTTTCACAAAGGGGTTAAGGCCCAGTGGACTGTGGCGGACGTCGAATGGGAGCAGCCCCTCATGATGCAAGACGACGAAGCCCGCGCCTTGGCTCATATGTTGACGCCGGTGTACCTTGGCGAACAGTCGGCGATGATTGGCGCGAGTGTGGTATTGCCTCAAATGGCGATGGCGGGGGAAACGACCTCGCAAATATACCTCAGCAGCTTTTTAATGGATGAGGCTCGGCACTTTGAAGTTTTGACGCGCTTGTACAAGCGGCTGGAAGAAGATCCGCTCAATGTACGGCAAATGCCCGCTATGTTGCGGTATCACAACCGTTTGCGCAAAGGCGATCGGATCGACTGGGTCTGGGGTATATTGATTTCGGATGTTTTTGCCAAAAACTTTTATCAAATTTTCTCGCGTTCCCAGCCGGAAGCGCTGTTTGGTAGTCTTTCAGGACGGATTTTGCAGGATGAATCCCGGCATCAGGCGTTTGCTGAGCATTACCTGAAGCGCGCCGTTCCGACGCTTGAGCCCGAGCGTTTAGGAGCTTTGGTTAAGATGAAGGATGACCTGCTGGATACGATGGATAATATGTATGACCATCTGTTAGATGACGCCAAGCGGTTGAATATTGACGGCCGGAAATTCCTGGATGACTTGCGTGCTGAAATCGAACACAAGGCACATCGGATTGGGTTGGATCAGCCGCACGGGGACGACGATGGGGCGGTTAAGCGGGTCTTCCAAGGAATTGGCGAGGGCGTCAAGACAGCCCGGCAGGATGTCTCAAACAAGTTTCAAGCATTAAAGGCATCGCGTTGCGATACGTGCTTTGTCGCGCTGCTGTGCCGCACGCGATTGGTGACTGCCGCCCGCTGCGTTTAAGTCGGGCGGTTCCCACCGCGTTCCAAGTGAGCGCGGAAAAAGTTTTCACTGCCATGGCTGGCCATAGACGCAGACGCCGAGATCTCCAATGCCAACGCGGCCGCTGCGATAATCTGGGCCAGCCTCTGTGCAGAACCCGGCCCCTGGCATCCGAGCAGCCGCAGATAACTCTGGGCGTGAGGCAGCGACGTACCGCCACCCACCGTTCCCACCTCAATGCCGCCCAACTGCAGACTAAACGCGGCTCCGTCCGGCAGCGCTTGAATTGTGGCGTGGGCCATACTGCTGGTGCCGACCATGCCTAAGTCCTGCCCAGTGGTCAGAAACAGCGCGGCCACAGCCGATGCTGGGGTAAAGGCGAAAGACTGCATGCCGCTGGCGTTGGAACCGTGCAGTCCCGTCCATTCTAAGCGTTTAATTTCGTCGACGGTGGTATTCAAAAATCGCCGTAATTGTTGATGCGTCAGCTTGGCGGACGCCATGACCGTCTTGCCGTGACCACCGTTATAGTGCTCGTGGCTGGGCTTTTTGTCTCCACCCATATTCGCCTCAAGAAAAATGTTAACCAGGTGCCAACCCTTATCCTCGATGCGGCGCACAATTTCTCGGTTGAGCGCATAGGCATTGCGGGTAATCATGTTCGGGCCGCAAGCTTCCCCCGTAAAGAACCGATACAACAAATGGCATACCGAGCCTACCAGTTGGGCATCAATGTTCAGCAGCACCGCATGTCGGGAGACATCGGCGACCGTTTGGGAGGGCTTCAGCTGCTTGTCTGGGTGATTGGGGTCGTTCAACCACGCGGCCAATCCCTCGCGTTCCTGCAGCACCCAATCATAAAAGGCTTTGGATTCGTCGCCAGAGTTAAACACGAAGGCTGAATCCCGCGTCATCATATCATTCAGCAGATAGGTTTTGACGCCGCCCGCACGGTTAAGTACGTGAAAGCCGCGTTGCATGGACATGGACAGCCCGCCCTCGGTGTGGGCCAAAGGAATATAAACCGCGTCGTCTTGGTAGCGGTCCGTCTCCACCAAGCATCCGTCTTGCCAGGCATAGCGCCCCAAGTTAATTTTTGCAGGTCCCACCACCGAAACCGGCATCACCATTTGGCCAGTCAAAGCCTCTTGAAACGAAGCCAATTGCGATGGGTCGACGCTCCACTGAAAAATCCGCTCATCCTCATCGCGCCATCCGGGAAGCTGTCGAAGCACCGCTTGGCGCTCATGGATCGCTTCCTTGTGATTTCGGTGGGACCAAGCCATGGATTTCTCCTCCTATGTACAAAAATCCCGCTTTCGGCGGGATAAAAAATGGGTCGGCACGGCCTGATGATCCCGGGGCCCTGCGGCCCCAGTAGTCTCAGCGTGCGCGAGGG
>NZ_JABBVZ010000004.1 GCF_012933365.1 Sulfobacillus harzensis
CTGCCAAATGGCCGCCCACCCCAGCGAATTTTGACACCCGTCCGCGGAGCCGTCCGGGTCAATTTTTGAAAAAGCTCCTAGAAGCTCCTGGCACGCACTCGGATCGGAGGGGGCGCATTACAGCACCCACCAGCTCTGAGCGTCGCATCCGGTCGAGCGCAATGGCTCTGCTCCTCGCCGGAATATACCCGTGACTGTTAATGGGAGAGCCGCAAGTGGTGAGCCCTTGGCGTCCGCCGAACGGATTGCCATGAACGACGCATTCAAGAATGCCACCGGGGCGGCAAACGCACAATTAACGCCCATCATGCCTCGGCCGGGCACCTGACCGTCACAAATTCGGGAATTGGCTCTGTAACCTCTTCCTGGCCCATGCCGTTGTACACGGTGTAAAACAGTACGGACCGCGGAGCCGCACGACACTACATATCGCACCTGAGGAGGACATCATGACAAAGAGATTTATTGGCATCTCAGCACTCGTTCTCGGTTCGTCAGCCGTTCTTGCTGGCTGCGGCATCGCCAACCGCCCTACCGCCGCCCCGTCTCCGAGTTCCCGTCCCCAAACCGTGGCTGCGGCCGAAAACCCGCAGCCCACGACCCGGTCCGCCGTAGCGACGAGTTCCCCCACGTCGACGTCAGCGTCGTCAGCCCCCACCACCCCCACGGCGCCAACCCCACCCCCTAGTGGGCGTAGCGCAGCGCAGACGCTCGTGCGCGAATGGGCCCAGGTGTCATGGAGCGGCAAGGCGCTCGGCATCCCCGATGGCGACCAGCAAAGCTACTACGCATTGGAAAAGGTCTGGGGACCGGGAAGCCATGGTACCGGAGTCAACGGCATCACCTACGTGACCTATGGCGCGCATCATGCCGTCGTGGGCTTCAATGAGGGGGTTCAGCTGGCTGATGTACGGTCGTATAGCCCCGATTTGCACCAGATAACCCTGGCGGACATCGAAACGGTGCTCGGGAAACCCGATACGGTCAGCCATTCCGCCGGCTCGGTGATTTACGCCTACAACCGAGGGCAGTATCGCTTGCTGTGGGTGTTTTCCGAATCGGGCTCGACCGTCAACCATGTGGATGTGCAATGGCCCAAGGGCATGGTCGCACCGATGGCGGCGGAATAAAGACCCTCGCGGTCTCCAGGCACGTATGATCTTGCCATCGGGAAACGCATGCTCACGCGCATAGCCTAACACGTCTGCCGCATACCCCGGATTGCACGCTATCGCCTCCTCGGATGGGACCCCAACCGAGGTGGCAATACTCCCGACGAACAGGTTAGGAGAGCAGCCTCCCTATTGAAGAGATGGTCTCCGGTCTTTAGGATAACGTGGAGTGAGGCATGAATGAAAGCAGGCAAATTGTGCCCGTGATGTCTTGGGTAGGCATCGCAATTATGGTTGTCGGTGGAACTATGGGAGTCTTGTCGGATGTCGATGAATTAGCCTCCAACCCCTTTTCGGATCAAAGTCTCGCATTGTTAATTGGAGAGGTCGCGCCTCCCATTTGGGAGGGACTGGCCGCGATCGCAGGGAGCATCATTATCAAACCCCTGCACAGCAATTGTCGGGCATTACCACCCCGAGTTTCGGGCCGGGGTTTTTTTCTGTCCCGATGGGTCGATGCCATGACGGGCGATCAATTCTAGTCCGCCCACAGCCCGTTTACCCGATCCGTCGTCTAAGTCCTTCCGCACGCCGAGCCGTATCTTTCGAATCAGCTGTCAGGCCGCACTCGGATTATGGTAACACGACGTCCATTTTGCCCTGAACAGCCGGCTTCTCCCCCGTGGAGGCCAGACTCACATCCAAACTCACCCGCTGATTGTCCATGTTCCGCACCCGGGCACGAACTTCCAGTTGGTCTCCGGGTTGCACCATGCTCCGAAAGCGCACCTGGTAGTGTTCCACGCGAGTTCCCTGAGGCAGGGCCTCTTCCAAGACAAACCGGGCTACCAGTCCCATGTTCAGCATGCCGTGAACTATCACTCCGGGGAGTCCAAAACGTCGGGCTGCCTCGTCGTCATAATGAATGGGATTGAAGTCCTCTGAAGCCCCTGCATAACGGACCAACTGCTCGCGGCTAACCGATAATTGAAAAGGCCCAAACTCATCCCCGACTTGCATTTTCTGCCTCCTCTGTCACGATGAGAACAGCCCGGGCACGAAAGGCTGGCTGCTCATCCTGGTGCATGCCCTCACTCGCAATGGTAATAATGTGCATCCGTCCTGTCTTCCCGGAACGCGTCTTCACATCCTCCACCCAACCGGTCACCTGAATCTGGTCACCCGCGCAAATCGGTTCTCCCCACCAAAATTCCTGTTCCCCATGAAGCACGCCGGCCGAGGGCAACGTGAGCCCGGGAATTTGCCAGGGAAGCAAGGTGACCACAAAAGTTGGGGGCGCCACCAGATCCCGAAATCCCGCCGCTTGCGCGGATGCCACATCCTGATGGATGGCACTTGTCAGCCCTAAAGCACGGGCAAAACGGCGAATCGCGCCTCGCTCCACCTCATGGGTGATGGGCTGGCTGCGCTGCCCGATTTTCTCCTCCTGAAAGAGCATATGTCCCTCCAATTTCTCCATCCTTCTACGCACCCAACAATAGCATCAGCGACGATGCCCCAATGACGGAAACCAGCACCCAGCGAAACATGGCCGGACTCAGGCGTTGGTTAAAGCGCTGTCCCAGCCAGCTCCCGACAAAGACCGCCGGAATGGCCGGCAAGGCCGCCACGAATCCTCGGGGGCGGATTAACCCCTCCAGCACAAAAAGTCCTATCTTGAAGACCCCCATCGATAGCATGACTGCGTTGAGCGTCCCCACATACCAGGCTTGGGTCAACGACTCGGTCAGCATGGCGGCCGACACCACCGTCCCGCCGATGTTGGTGAGCGTACTGGCAAGCCCTCCAGCGACCGAGAGGGGCCATGCCACCCAACGGCGCCCCGCCTGGATGGGTTTGCGCCGTACCAGCCGTAGCCCTTCAAGGATGGTAAAGGCCAATGCCAACCCGCCCATCACCAATCGGATGATGGACGACGGCGCTACCTGGAGAAAGTGCGCTCCCACCACACTGCCCACTGCGACCCCTGGGATATATCGCCACAACAGGGGCCAGGCGATGCGTCGGCGATAGCGGGCAAAGTTCACGGCACTAGCCGCCAGGAACATCGGCGCTGCATAAGCGACCGCTTCGGCCGGCGGGAGCCACAGACCCAAGAGCGGCATGACCACCAAGCCTCCGCCGATGCCCAAAGCGGCCCCACTAAACGACGCCACCAACCCCGCAGCCGTCAGTGCCAGCACCCAACCTAGAGGCACCGCTTAGCCTTTCTTCTGAATCATGGCTCTTAAGGCATCCCATTCCGCCGGCGTCACCTTGTCCAAGCCATTAAACATCCCTGCGCCCTGTAGCCATTCTCCGCCATCAATGGTGATGACCTCGCCGTTGATGTAAGAAGCCATGTCAGAGATGAGATAGGACGCCAAGGTGGTCAGCTCCTCCGGACGTCCCACCCGCTTCAACGGAACCCGGTCAACCGCAGCGCGCGACAGTTCCTCAGTGGGCATGAGACGCGACCAGGCACCCTCTGTGGGAAAAGGCCCGGGTGCAATCGCCACCTGACGAATACCATGTCGAGCCCATTCAACCGCGAGCGATCGGGTCATGGCCAGCACGCCTGCCTTGGCGGCCGCCGATGGCACGACATATCCCGAACCGGTCCAGGCATAGGTTGTCACGATGTTGAGCACCGTCCCCGGCTGTCCCGCGTCGATCCAGCGCTTGCCTGCGGCCAACGTACAATAGAGAGTGCCATGCAGCACAATATTCAGCACGGCATCAACGGCCCGGGATGACAATCGCTCGGTGGGGCTGATAAAGTTGCCCGCGGCGTTGTTGACAAGAACATCGAGTCCGCCGTAGTGCTGAAACAGCGCCTCCATGACCTCCTCGACCTTTTCGGGTTGGCGCACGTCCAAGGCATGCGTCCATACCTCAATGCCCTCGTCCCGAAATGCCCGCGCCGTCTCCTCCAACACCGCCTGCCGGCGACCGACAATGGCCAGTCGCGCCCCCAGCTTGCCGAAGGCTTCACCCATCGCTCGTCCTAGTCCCGTTCCTCCGCCGGTAATGAGCACCCGCTTTCCGGCCAGCAAATCATCGCGAAAAATCATCGAGACCATCCTTTGCAATCCAAAATTCCTCATCCCGCGCCTGAACCCAACCTTGCTGCTCAAAGAACTGAAGATGGCTCCGCACCATCCATTCCCCCGCCGCCCGTTGAGCAGGAGGATACAGCTCCTCGGCCAACGAATGCACCGTCTGAGGTCCTTGCCGCAACATGGCGAGGAGCTGGGCGATGCGTTCCCGACGATGATCCAAATACGTCTGTATGCGCGTCGCCCCATCCACAATCAGATCGCCATGCCCGGGCCCAATCCAGGCCGGCTGCATGGCCAACAGGCGGTCCAGGGTGGCTAGATAATCGCCCAGATGCCCCTCGGGGGGAGCCACAACAGCCGTGGTGTTGCCCAGTACGTTGTCTCCGGCGATGAGTCCCCGCGTTTCGGGAAGGTAGAAGTTCCACTGCCCGGGGGTATGGCCGGGCGCCTCCAGCACGTTGAGGATCATTCCCTCCACCCGAAAATCCCGATCAGAAAAATGCTGCCATGGCGCTTGCTCGGCCAACGCTGGGGTGAGATCCCGATTTTGCAGGTAGAGCGGCGCGCCAAATCGCTGATGGGCCCAGGCCGCACCGCCGGTGTGATCCCCATGGCGATGGGTGGCAAAAATCGCCACCACCTCCGGCGACCCCAAATCCCGCCAATCCGCTTCCAACACCGTGCGCCCGGGCTCGTCGCCATCGCCTGCATCAATCAAGACCACCTGTCGACGCCCTCCGACCCAGTAGCAATTGGTCGCCGTATAGGGCGCCAGCGTGTGGCTGGGAACTATCGAGCGGTATACGCCAGGAACCACCTGTTCCATCGCTACTCCCCCCGCCGCCTTTTGTCTAAACTGATCCTCATATCATAGTCAAACCGCCCGACACCGAGAGCACCTGTCCAGTAATATGGGAAGCGGCCGGACTCGCCAAGAAGAGAACCGCCTCGGCCACCTCGTGAGGCTCGGCGATTCGCCGGAGTGGAATCCGGCGGATCATCTTCTCAATGAGCTTCTCCGCATCGCCATCTTCCGTGTTGCTTTCCAATATACGGGTTCGGGTCGGACCGGGCGCCACGCAGTTCACGCGAATCTGATGGCGCGCCATTTCTTGGGCGATCGATTTGGAAAAAGCGACCACACCGCCCTTGGCTCCGGCATAGACCGCTTCGCCCGCCATGCCGACCCGGCCGGCGTCGGAGACTACATTGACAATGCTCCCCTGTCCCCGTTGCACCATGTGGGGCAACACCGCCCGCATGGTATAGACAGCGCCCCAAAAATTGGTCGCTATCACTCGTTCCCAGTACGCCGGCTCTTCTTCCAAAAAGCGGGAGGTCAGGGTATACCCAGCATTATTAATCAACACATCGATGGGGCCCATGGCCTCAAGGATTTTCTTCACTCCGCGTTCCACAGCGTCTCGTTCGCCCACATCCACAGCATCGGCCCAATGAATCGCCGGAACGGCAGTCTTGACTTCCTCGACGCTTTCCGAGTGCAAGGCCCAGACGGCAACCCGCGCCCCCTGCGCCAGCGCCAATTCCGCGGCTGCACGTCCAATTCCCCGCGCCCCGCCGGTGATTAGCACCCGCATGTTGTCCATCCTCATTAGCGGCCCAGCTTCCGTCGCGGATAGGTGGCATGGAGCGCCTGTCGCTCGCGCTCATAGATGTTGACAAACTTCTCCGCCGCCATAGGACCAGACATCAGTTCCAGCTTTCGCACCTCGAGCGGATCGGCCTCGCGAATGATGCGGACATCCTCCTCGCTGGGCGGCTCAGTGACGGGGATGTCGGCCTCCCGCACATACACCGGAAATCCGCTGCGTTCCTGGACCTCCTCAATGGTGACGCCAGGGTGGAGCGTTCGAACCGCCATGGTGCCATCCGGCCCCGTGAAGTCGAACACGCCAAGATCGGTCACGAGGGCGGTCGGTGCGCCGTGGTGACCGAGACCGCGTCGACTCTCACCGTTTCCGGCTCCGCTTTTGAAGTCGACGCGCGCAACAATGGCTCGCGGCGAATGATTCAAGATGTAATAAAAGGTTTCGGACAGATGGGACGTGTCCTCAGGAATGCCGCGGGATCCCACCAGGGCCACTTTGGGATGATGCCAGTCGCCAATGGCGGTGATGTTGGTGTTGCCGTATTGATCGATTTGCGAGGGGTTAATCCAGATCCGGAAGTGATCGGTGAAAATGGCGTCAAATATGTCCTCCATGGTCAGCGGGATGCCCTGTTGCACGTCGGTCAGAAACTGCCCGAGCGTCAGGGTTGGCATCGGGGTCACATCCATCCCGGATTCGGGCGTGGAGAGCACCGCCAAATCGGGAGCATAGCGCCGCTTGGCCAAGTGTGCGGCCAACGATCCAAAGGCGGTCACTGAACTAACCAGCATTTCACCATGCAGTTGGCGCGCCATGGTGGTAATAATTACTTCATCCACATTTAACTCGGGATCCAGTGGCATTGACAACTCCTCCTTTCGCCCATTTACACTTTCAAGCGCGAGACGAGCTCTTCCGCGCCGCCATGGTTGTCCAGATATTGACGGTGCGAGACATCCACGAAATCGCGCTCGTATTGTTGCCAGCCCTCTTCAGACGATGCCGCTTTCAGGTATTCTTGCAGATGCCTTAAGTCGGTGCGATAATCGGGCGCGCATCCCGTCGGGTGGGCACCCCACGGAACTTCAACAACCCCTTGGGGGTATACCCTGAGAATTTGCACGTCACGGCCGAATCGCTGCAATTCATCCGACGACAGAATGCGCTCGCAGGACATAAACGTCGCCTTGGCCGCCTTGGCGCACAGCACGTCGACGTGCCCATCGCCGAGGATGACCCCGTTGCCCTGAATGTCCGCGTAGTTGACATGAATCAGCGACACGTCGGGAGCAAGTGCTGGGACGGCAATCAGCGGCTCGTTGTTGAACGGATCGGTGATCTCTCGAAAGGCCGGATTGACCTTGGGCACATCGGTTCCCAAGGTAGCATGCGTGGGGATGAACGGGACCCGCTTAATGGTGGCATCGAGCCCGGCCATCACGGTATATTCCGTCCATTCCTGAAATTCAGCTCCGCCACGCTGCCGGCTGCGGCGGAAGTGCGGGGCTAAGCCCAGCACCTCAAATCCCACGAACGCATAGATGACTTGCCGCACCTTGCCAGTGCCCAGCAAGAGGTCCACGTCGGGTCCGCCGACGTCCACAATGATCGTCAAATCGCGCTTGTCGCTCCGAGCCAAGGCCCGTACCAGCGCCATGGGCTTTCGGGAGATGGAGGATCCCCCGATGGCGACTTTGGCGCCGTTGGGAATTTGCTCGACCACCTCGTCGATGGTCATGCGCTTGTCCATTCGCGTTCTCCCCCTTTTCTCAGGTGATTATGAGGTTAATCCCTTTCCTAGCCACTCGCCGCCATCGATGACGAAGACTTCCCCGTTTACGAAATCGGCATAAGGCGACAACAAGTAACTGGCTGCCCGCCCCATCTCTTCCACCGTGCCGAATCGGCCTACGGGAATTTTCGCCTTGAGACGCGCTTCCTCCGCCGGGTCAGCCCATAGCGGCCGGGCCCCTTCGGTGTCAGTCGGCCCGGGGCAAATAGCGTTGACTCGGATGCCGTAATGCGCCCATTCCACCGCCAATGTGCGCGTCATGGCCACAACCCCGGCCTTGGCCGCCACGGAGTGGACCGTGCGCGGTCCTCCGGTCCAGGCATAACTGGCCACAATGGAAAGCATGCGGCCTCCGTTTCCGAGTTCGATCATCTTCAAACCGGCGGCCCGAGTGCAATAGAAAGTGCCGTTAAGCACCGTGTTGACCACCGCATTCCATCCGTTAACCGAGAGCTTCTCGCTGTCGACAATAAAGTTGCCCGCCGCTGAATTGACAAGCATGTCCAGCCGGCCGGTCTCCTCGACGGCACGGTTCATGAGACTCTCGACCTGCTCCGGGTCGCGAATGTCGGTCGCCACCGCGAGCGCCTCAATCCCCTCCTCGGCCAGGCTGGATTGCGCGGCCTCCAAGCGATCCGGCTTGCGGCCCGCTAACACCACCTTGGCTCCCAACCGTCCTAATTCGCGTGCAATGCCAAGCCCGATGCCGCTTCCCCCGCCGGTCACCACCGCCGTTTGACCCGACAAGGTGCCGCTCGGCAACATGGTTTGTGCCACGATCGTTCCCCCGCTTCTCTATGAAATGAGTGATTTACGCGCCGGTAAAATTGGGCGGACGCTTAGCCAAGAAGGCATCCACTGCCTCCCGGTGATCTTGGGTATGGGCGAGCGCGTCCTGTACATCCCGCTCCAGCATCAAGACGTCCTGCAGCCCGAGCGGCTGGGCTCGGTCAAACATCCTGCGGATTTCCGCATACGCTCGGGTGGGACCATGAGCCAGCTTATCCGCCAAGGTGTTCAGTTCATCCTCGAGCGACTCCGAGGACTCGTGCGCAATCTTGGCCAAGCCCCAGGACACCATATCATTGGCTCGCAGCGGTTCGCCCAAAAGGCATAGATTCAAGGCTCGATGATACCCAATGGCACGCGCTAGAAGAAACGTGGTGCCGGTATCGGGCGCCAGCGCAACGTTGACAAACCCCGGAACGAGTTGAGCACGATTGGTAATCACGCGAAAGTCGGTGGCCAAGGCTAAAGCCATGCCGCCGCCCACTGCCGCCCCTTCCACCACCGCGATGGTTGGTTTGGGCAATCCGCGCAAGGCATGAACAATCGGTATGTACTCGTCTTCCACCAACTGCCCCAGTTGCGGCCCGTGTTCTTGGTAATACGACTGCATCTCCTTCAGGTCCTGGCCGACCGAAAACGCCCGTCCTTCCCCGCGAAGAATGACCACCCGCACTTCCGGATCGTCCGCCGCCCGCCTTAAACCTTCCACCAGCCCCTGGCGCAATGAAGCGGTAAGGGCGTTCAACGCCGCCGGACGATTCATCCTCAGAATGGCCCGAGATCCCTGCCGCTCCCACACTATGTCGTCCGTCTCCACGATATCCTCCTCCGTCTTGTGCAACGCAACCGGGACGGTCTAGAGCCGCCCCACTACATCGCTATTCGCCAATCGATGGATAATTCCTGCCCCAAAAGGACAGGCTAGGTCCGAATTACCAGTCCTTGGAATTAGGAGGCGGGTCATGACTTTTTTATTTCGCTCGCTGGTGATGTTCGCCACCGTGTTCGCGGCGATTCGGGTGTTGGGAAAGCGCACCATGGCTAATTTCACGCCGATGGACCGGGTGGCGGGCATCACCTTTGGCACCGTGGCCGGATCCACAGCCATCACTCAAAAGGTGCCGCTCTACGGCGGCGTTCTCGTAGTAGCCGCGTTTGCCGTCATTGCCTGGATTATCGGACGGGCGGCGCTGTCCTTTCCGTCGCTCCGCCCCCTTTTGATGGGAACGCCGCGCCCGCTTGTGGTGGACGGGAAGGTGAGCCCCAAGGATTTGAAAAAAGCTGGCATGGGCGAAAAGGATCTGGAAATGCGCCTTCGGGAAGCGAAGATCGCGGGACCAGACCAAATCCAGGTGGCCGAATTGGAAATCGACGGCAAACTCGGCATAATTCCCAAGAATTCATAGTGCTGCCCCCAGCATTGCCGTACACTGGCAATGGAGGGATATCATGCAGCCACAATTTGGACCCCTAATCGAGCCTGAATGGCTTCACGATCATTTGGCCGACCCACGGCTGGTTATACTGGATTGCCGGTGGCGCCTGCAACAACCCGACTACGGCGACGACGCATTCCGTGCCGGGCACATCCCTGGTGCCGTCTTCATTGACCTTCATCGTCAGTTGGCGGGGCCGCCAGGGCCGCCTGGTGGACGCCATCCGCTGCCGTCTCAAGCCGCGTTTAGCGAGGTGATGGCGCAGGCGGGGGTGCGAGAGGGCTCCTGGGTGGTCGCCTATGACGACGACGGAGCCGGAGCCGCTCGTTGTTGGTGGCTTTTGACCTTCTTCGGCCATTCCCAGGTCGCCGTGCTAAATGGCGGCTTTGCCGCATGGGAACGACGGGGTGGTCCCGTCACCACCGCAGTCACACGGCCAACGCCCGGGGCGTTCACGCCTCGGCCGAACCCCGCCATCACCATTGATTTTGAAACGCTATGGCCTAATTATGAGGCGATGACCTTGGTGGATGCCCGGGCCCCCGAGCGCTACCGTGGCGAGGTGGAGCCCATGGACCGGGTAGCCGGCCACATTCCCGGAGCCATAAATCAGCCCTATCAGCAATTGCTCGCCGAGGACGGCCGCTTTAAATCACCCGTCGAACTCCAACAGTTGTTGGAACCGGTGCTGTCTCGAACAGACCGTCCGGTGGTATACTGCGGTTCCGGTGTCAGCGCTTGCGTCGACATCCTCGGGCTTACCCTGATTGGCGCTCAGCCGATTCTCTATCCGGGCAGCTGGAGCGGGTGGATTGAACATCCCGTTGCCCCTATTGCCCGCGGCTGACCGGATCAAAGAAGGCCAGCAGGGCCCGCGCTAGCAAAAATCCGCCGACCGCATCCAAGGCCCAATGGCCGCCGGTCGAGACCACCAGGATTCCGGCCACAAACGCCAAGCCCCAGGTCCAACGGCGCCACCGGTGAAGCCACACGCCACTGACGAAGGTGATGCGATACACGTGGCCGCTCGGAAAACTGCCGCGAAAGAGCGCCTGATGGACCTGGGACGCTTGGCCATGGAGAGGAATCAGCGCCTCCACCCAGGTCATAGCGTCCGTTGGGGTGATGTTGGTGAGGGTCTCCAGGTGGCGATAAAAGGGCGGCTCATAGGTGGGACGAGGAAGCGGCGTGGAGATAAAATGCTTCGATAAGGCCTCTATCAATAGCCCAGCCACAAATACGGCCACCAAAACCCACCGCTGCCGCCGCCACACCCCAGCCAAAAGAACCAAACCGGTCAGAGGAATCCCGCCGGCGACCCATACCAGGTTGGTAACCGGTACATGAGATCCGAAAGGCCGCAAGGTCTGCGCGACCACCTGATTCAAGGGCTGGAGCCAACCGCCTAGGGTGATGGCCGCCGCCACACCCCAAAGACCGGCCCACCACCAACCGCGGCTTGCTTTACTCGCCACGATGGCGGAAGAGATGAAAAATGCCGCTGGCCCTCATCGCCACACGTCCCTGACTGTCGTAAATCTCACCCTTGGCGTAAACCGCCGAGCGCCCGCGATGCGTGACCTCGCCGCGGCCTTCCACCACATCGTCCGCTATCAACGGCCGAAGATACTGAATGGTCAGCGTCATCGTCACCTGTCCGGCCACCTCATCGTCCCAAGTGCTGCGGACGGCGCTGCCGAGGATTCCATCGAACATATACGCTCCGACGCCCCCGTTGACCGCTTCAGTACCGCCCCCGCCCCGGTGGTGGCGGTCCACGTGAAGCCGCACGGTGGAGCGGCCTTGAGCCGCCTCAACAACCTCCATGCCTGCCCATTCAAAAAAGCGGCGCTCATAGTCGTTCTCATATTGGTATTGGCGTTGCTCGTCCATGATGCCCTCCCTAACTTACCATCCTAAATTACCAGGGCGGGCAGAGGGGAGCAACTAGTGGGAGCCAAGCGTGCGCACCAATTGCTCCACAACAGCAGGATTAGCGACCCCATCGAGAGAAATGCGGCTGTCGTGTTTCCAGAGACTCGCCAGCACTTGACCGGCAACCCGCCCCTCAATGGTCTCCGGAAATGCGTCAAGGACCACAGGCGTCCACCCGAACGGCACCGGCAAGGCCCTCTCGTCGGGTTCGGGCAATGGATGTCCGCTTCGCACCCAGACGATGCGGGTGTCGGCGTCCTCCATCGGGTAAACCTCCTCGACATCGGGAACTTGCAAGAGCTGGTCCCAGACACTTTCAGGCGGAGTGCCGGTGGTCTCAGGCGGCCGGCTTCCCCGCGTGCGGTCTTGTCCCGGGCCGGGGTCCATCCCGCCCTCTCTAGGGAGAAAGAGTCCCGCCGATATGTGCGGGATCGCCTGGCGCCAGCGCGCACGCCCATCCGAAGGCAATGCCGGCGTAATCCGCGAGTGCCCGAGTACCAAAATGACGTCCAAGCGATCCGCGCCCGCCGCCGCCCGTCTCGCGTCGCACGGGGATACAACTAGCTTTTGCAGTCCATGTTCGCGCACCGCCAGCTGAACATCCTCCCCCATCCACACCACTTGCGCACCCTTGGCTAAGAGCGCCAAGGTCACAATCAACCGATGGCTGAGCCCCTGGTGGGAAAGCCACACCCCGATCCGATCGCCGCCTGCGAGGTCCAGATTCAAGGCCAGACTTTCCGCCCAGCTGATAAGCCCGCCCAAGCCGGCATAGGCGTAGGGACGGCCATCATCGCCGTAGACCAGCACCCCTAACGCATTGGCCTCTACCGGCACGGGATCGATGAGGCCTGCCGCCCTCTCCTCGACATCAGCCAAGCTAGGCCCGACAGGGTCCTGGCCCCCCACCAACACCGGCACCGAAGTCTGGCGTCCGACAGCTAACGCCTCTTCTCGCGACTCCACCACAACCCAACTGGCCTCGCACTCATTGAGGCGCTGGCTTAACAAGCCGGATGACGGCGTGGAGGGCATCAAGACAGCCACCGCCCCAATCCGTGCGGCCGCCAACCAAGCCACGAGCGCGGTAAGTCCGCCCGCCCCGTAAATCACCACCCGCTCCCCAACGGCCAGGCCGTGATCCCGCCACCACCGGGCGAGCCTCGCACTTTTCCAATATAAATCCCGATAGGTGAACCGCTGGCCGGATGCCCGATCGGAAACGGCCGTGTGGTCCGCCATGCATTCTAAATGCCGATCCACCGCATTCCACGCCACGTTGCTGTAGCCCCCGACAAACCATCCGTCGCCATCCCGCACATACCGCCACGGCACCATCCAGGCATAACCCTCGGCGGCGCTTTGCCAACCCTTCTCATTCCACGCCATCTTCTCTCCCCCCATATCTCAGAGATTGTCCGGTTATACCTATTCCTGACCAGCGGGAAAAATCTCCAAAAGGTTCCATGGAATCGGAGGGCGAGGAAATTTTTGAGAACTGGGCATTCTATACGTTACGCCATAAAAAACGAGGTGACTGATAGTCCTACGGACGATGAAAAGGCCCTGTCAAAGGCGGTGGTCCGGCTGGTCCGGCTCACCGAACCGTTCATCTTTTGGTTGCGCCATGAGCACGACCTGGCCATGACGCAGATGGAATGCCTTCGCCTATGAAGACAGGGCCCCCGGCAAGCTGGTGAGGTGGCCAAGACGTTGAGCATGTCCTCCACGTCACTACCCTGTATTTTAGATCGGCTCGAGTCCCGGGGCTCAGTCGCCCGCCCTGTCGACCAACAGGACAGCCCCGCGTCTAGGCGGCCTCGACCGACAGGGAAACACGGCCGCCCAACAGCAATGGGCCAACCTTTTGACCGAGTTACCACGCCGGCGCCCGACGCGCCTTAGGGCTATTGCAGCAAGGAGGAAGACTCTTGCGAAACCACGGACACTACAAATGGATTGCGCTTTCCAACACTACGTTGGGGGTGTTGATGGCAACCATCAACCAGACCATCTTAATTATCTCGCTGCCCGCAATTTTTCGCGGCATTCGCATCAATCCGCTGCATAGCGGACAGACCAGTCTCTTGCTCTGGATTTTGATGGGATTCAACGTCGCCACCACCATTTTGTTGGTGTCATTTGGCCGCATTTCCGACACCTATGGCCGCGTCAAACTGTACAATCTCGGCTTTCTCATTTTCACCATTGGCTCCTTGCTGCTCTTTGTTACGCCCAACCACGGCAGCACCGGCGAATGGGAGCTTATCATATTTCGGTTCATTCAGGGCATTGGGGGCGCCTTTTTGTTCGCCAACAGCGCCGCCATATTAACCGACGCCTTCCCGGCCGACCAGCGCGGTCTGGCGCTGGGGCTGAATCAAATCGCCGCCATCGGCGGCAGTGTGATCGGACTGATTGTAGGCGGGCTGTTATCCACGATTAGCTGGCGTGCCATTTTCCTCGTCAACGTGCCGGTTGGTATTTTCGGCACCATCTGGGCTTACGTCGCGCTGCACGAAACAGCCACCCGCCGCGAAGGGGCGGGAATCGACTGGTGGGGCAACCTCACCTTTGCGCTGGGCTTGATGGGAATCATGCTCGGACTGACCTACAGCATCAATCCCTATCAGAACCATCCGATGAGCTGGCATCGGCCCTTCGTTCTTTCCAGCTTAATCGGCGGCCTAGTTCTCTTAATCGGATTTGTCATCATTGAGAATTACGTCGACGATCCGATGTTTCACCTTGGGCTCTTCAAGACGCGCGCCTTTTCCATCGGAAACTTCACCAGCTTGATGAGCGCCATCGCCCGTGGCGGCCTGTCGTTCATGCTTATCATCTGGCTGCAGGGCATTTGGCTGCCGCTACATGGGGTGTCCTTTGCCCACACGCCGCTTCAGGCCGGCATCGACACTATTCCCCAGATGGCCGGCTTTCTCATCTTTGGTCCGATTAGTGGACGCCTCTCGGACCGATATGGGGCACGCTGGTTTGCCACGGCGGGCATGTTGGTCAGCGCCATCGGTTTCTTTCTCCTCAACACCCTCCCGGCCAACTTTCATTACTGGACCTTTGCCTTTTACATCTTTGTCATTGGGGCTGGCATGGGTCTTTTCGCCTCGCCCAACACCTCTGCCATCATGAGCGCCGTCCCAGCGCGGTTTCGCGGCTCGGCATCGGGCATGCGCGCCACCTTCATGAATGCCGGCATGATGCTCTCCATGGGCATTTTCTTTTCCATGGTGATCAGTTCGCTCTCGGCTGGACTCCCATCCACGATGACCCGGGGGCTTAGCCAGTTTGCGCTTCCAAAACCCATCATTGGACACATGGCTCATCTGCCGCCCCTGAGCATTTTGTTTGCCGCCCTCTTGGGATATAACCCGCTTAAAATGGTTTTGAGATCAACCGCCAGCGGGCGTGCAGTGCTCGCTCATCTGCCCCCGGGTCAGGCGGCCGCCCTAACCAGCCCGCACTTCTTCCCGGCGTTGATTTCCCATCCATTCATGACCGCTCTCCGGACCGTCTTCTTGTTTTCCGCCGCCATGACGCTCTTGTCTGCGGTGCTGTCCGCATTTCGCGGCGAACGGTATATCTATGAGGAACTCGACGTGGGCACCGCCCCCGAGCCGGCTCCTGAACCAACACTGCCCGTTGACACCATCTTGGTCGCGTTGGCTGCGGCCTGGCTGGCCCGGGACGGTGCCCGGCCGGACGCCCCTCCGGAGCGGGAGGCGCAGCTTCGCGAATCCTTGGCAATACTTCAGGCCGTTCTGGAACAGCGGCCCGCCTCTGTCCCCTCCGGCGCCATAAAAGCGGACGAATCCACCATCGACCAGCCGCGTCCCCTAATCCCCGAACGCCCGTAGACGGCATTAAAAAAGCCTGGCGAAGAACCGCCAGGCCTATTTGACAGACGACGCTTACAAGACGCCTGGGCGGCTCGCCACGAAGTGCGGGTTGGGAAATGCACCCGGCCGGTACCGGAGCGGCGATCCCTCCAGGGTCACCACTTCCGCGCCCACCGCGTTCAATACCGCCTGTCCAGCGGCGGTATCCCAACCCATCGTGGGCAAGAGGCGAACATAAAGGTCAACCCGCCCCTCCGCTATCCAAGCAAATTTAATGGCGCTCCCCGCATAGACCAGATCCTTAACCGGAAGATGATGATCCGAAAGCCATTCCTCCGCCTGGCCGCGGTGACTGCGACTCATTGCGACGCGAAGCGGCTCGGCTGGAGAAGCGGCCCCAAGCGGAGCCAATAGCTTCTGCCCGGTCTCGTCCCATACCCATGCGCGGCCCTGACCGCCCACAAAGGACCGCCCTTCAACGGGAATATCGACAAACCCGAACCGCGCCACGCCCTCCCCATCCACCAAGCCGACATTAATGGTGAAGTTGTCCAGACGGCGCACAAACTCTTTGGTGCCATCCAACGGATCCACCAGCCAAAAGGGGTGCCCTTCTTTAATGGTAGGACGCGTCCCCACGGCCTCCTCCGAAACCACCGGAATGTCGGGAGTGAGCTTTGCCAGCCCCGCGGTCAAAATGCGGTGTGAGGCCCGATCGGCTTCGGTTACGGGGCTGTTGTCGAGCTTGGCTTCGGTGTGAAAATCCCCGCTGTGATAGACGGCTAGGATGGCCGCCCGCGCCTCCTCCACCACCGGCCGAAGTCCCGCTGCCAGTTCCTCTAGGGTCACAAAATCCCTTCCTTTCCGGTTTTGGATCCGCGTTCACCTTACCGCCGACGCCGCGGAGCGACGTGAATGGGCCGTCCCAAAGCGACCTCAGCCGCTTCCATCCATACCTCCGGCAACGTCGGATGGGCATGAATGGTGAGCGCGACATCTTCCAGCGTGGCCCCCATCTCCAAGGCCAAGCCGCCTTCCGCGATGAGATTGGACGCCTCCCGACCCACGGCGTGCAATCCCAAGAGGATGCCGCTATCTTGGTCGGCCACCACTTCAGCAAATCCCGCGGGTTCATCCAAGGATAAAGCCCGCCCGTTGGCAGCAAAGCTAAACCGCCCCGTCAGCGGTTGATAGCCCGCTTCACGCGCTTGTTCCTCCGTCATACCCACCGAGGCCATTTCCGGATCCGTAAAGATGACGGCCGGAACAGCGGTGGCGTCGGCAGCACTGGGAAGCCCGGAAAGGCTCTCCGCCGCCACTTTGCCCTCATAGCTGGCTTTATGCGCCAGCATCGGGCCCGGAACAATGTCGCCAATGGCCGCCACCCGCGGATTTTGGGTTTTGAGCGTCTGGTCTACAATGACCAGCCCGCGCTCATCGCGCGCAATGTGAGCGTCCTCCAGATTGAGGCTGTCTGTATTGGGCGTGCGGCCCACAGTAACTAGTACCGCTTCCGACTGCAAACGCGCCGCTTCGGTGC
This sequence comes from Sulfobacillus harzensis, assembly GCF_012933365.1. Taxonomy (GTDB): domain Bacteria; phylum Bacillota; class Sulfobacillia; order Sulfobacillales; family Sulfobacillaceae; genus Sulfobacillus_B; species Sulfobacillus_B harzensis. The sequence goes on from NZ_JABBVZ010000004.1 coordinate 17,131, forward strand.
CTTCGACTGTTAACTGCACGTTTCCCGGCGCAATCTCCGCCTTCACTACACGGGTGCTCACCATGACCTCGACACCCAATTCCCGGAGCCGCCGTTCTACAACCCGAACCAATGACGGACTCATCCCGGAGAGCAGCGTGGGCAGCGCTTCCACCACGGTCACTCGGCTGCCGAATTTGCGAAAGGCCGTACCTAACTCGAGCCCGATATACCCACCGCCAACCACCACCAAATGCTCGGGCACCCGCTGCAGCGCCAGTAAGCCGGTGGAGTCGAGGACGGTCTCTTGGTCAACAGGGAGCATCGACAAGGTGTTGGGGCGCGATCCGGTAGCCACAATCGCAGACTCGAAGGCAATTTTCTTGCTCTCATATTCCGAGACCACTCGGATATGAGCGGGGTCCACAAAGCGCGCCTCGGCCTGGATGACCGTGACGCCATTGGCCTTCAACAATTCCGCCACCCCCGAGGTCAATCGCTCAACCACGGAAGTCTTAAAGCGCTGAACCCCCTCCATTCGCACCGTGGGCTCGGAGATCGCAATCCCTCGCGAAGCGGCGGTGCGACTGCGCTCGACCTCATCGGCGACAGTGATCAAGGCCTTTGACGGGATGCAGCCCACATTGAGGCAGATGCCTCCCAGCTGCCCCCGTTCCACCAATGTAACCTGGCGGCCGAGCTGTGCTGCCCGGATTGCCGCCACATAACCCCCGGGTCCACCGCCAATCACCACCAAGTCGGCGCTCTCGGTAAACTCGCCTACCACCATGCTAGCTCATCTCCAAAAACAAGTCTGTGGGCTGGTTGAGATAGCGCATCACTTGATTGGTGAAACGCCCCGCCGTCCCACCGTCCACCACTCGGTGGTCAAATGTGAGGCACACGCTCATCACGGGCCGAGCCTGAATTTCATCGGTCTCCGGATTGACTACGATGGCCTTCTTTTGAATGCGCCCCGTCCCGAAAATCCCCACTTCCGGATAGTTAATGACCGGCGTCGCAAACAGCCCGCCAAACGACCCGTAGTTGGTGACCGTGAAGGTGGAACCGGTCAATTCGTCACGCGACAATGTATGAGCATGAGCCCGTTCGGTCAGATCTTGTATTTCCCGGGCCAGTTCCATCAGGCTTTTCTTATCCGCATCCCGAATGACCGGGACAATCAGTCCTTCCGGATCATCCACGGCGATGCCGATGTGATAGTAGGGCTTCAGGACGATTTCCTTGGCCTCATCGTCTAGGCTGGCGTTCAAATAGGGAAAGCGCTTCAAAGCGGCCACCAACGCCTTGATGATGAAGGGCAGATAGGTGAGCTTGACGCCCTCCTCCGTTGCCCGCACCTTCATCTGCTCGCGCAGTGCCACCAACCGAGCGACCTCCACCTCGTCCATGGTGGTGACGTGAGGGGCTGTGAACTTGGACCGCACCATGTGTTCGGCAATGGTTCGCCGAAGCCCTCGAAGCGGTATCCGCACCTCATTGCCCAAAGTCTCCTGAGCCACGGGCGCCACTGGTGCACTCGGAGCAGGCTGGGGCCTTGGACTCTCTTTAAACGCCCGCACGTCCTCCTTGAGAACGCGGCCATGTTCGCCACTTCCGGTGACAGCCTGAATGTCCACCCCGAGTTCCCGGGCCAGCTTGCGCACGGCCGGCGTCGCCAGCACCCGCTTATTCCCTCCCGGGGGTACTGCCGGGGAAGAGGCCGGTGCCGGCTGCGAGACAGGCTCTTCCGAAGGCGCGGCCGGCGTCTCGGATGAGACGGCGGCGTCCGTGTCAAACTCGATCACCGGGGTGCCCACGCGGACCACGTCCCCTTCTTGGGCCAGCACCGCCTTCACGCGCCCTGCGACTGGCGAGGGAATATCCACTACCGCTTTGTCAGTTTGAATTTCCACAATGACTTGCTCTTGGGCCACCGAATCGCCAGGCGCAACATGCCACTTCATTATTTCCGCTTCATGAATGCCCTCGCCCACGTCCGGCAGCTTCCACTCATATACGGCCATGGTCGCCCTCCTAATAGTGGATGGTGGTACGAATCGCCTCTAGCACCCGGTCCGCGTCAGGAAGCCACAAGTCCTCGACCGATGGAACCGGAAAAGGTGTGTCATACCCGGTAACCCGCTGAATCGGGGCTTCTAAAGAAAGAAAGGCGCCTTCCTGGATCACGCTGGCGACTTCGGCCCCAACCCCGCCCGTGCGCACCGCCTCGTGGACTACGACGGCACGACCCGTCTTTTGCACGCTAGCAATAATCGCCGCCGTATCCATGGGGCTTAGCGTTCGCAAATCCAGCACCTCAACCGACACGCCCTCTTGCTGCGCCCGCTCCGCCGCGGCCTCAGCAACCGGCACCATCGGTCCCCAGGCGACCACGGTAACATCGGTGCCTTCGCGAGCTACGCGTGCTTCACCCAACGGCACCGCGTACCAATCTTCCGGGATCTCCTGGCGGAAGGCCCGGTACAGGCGCATGGGCTCGATGAACAGCACCGGATCGGGATTATCAATCGCGGCCAGCAACAGCCCCTTGGCGTCATACGGGGTGCTGGGCGTCACCACCTTGATGCCCGGCGTATGCACGAAGAAGGCCTCAATGCTGTCAGAATGAATCTCTGGTGTGCGCACTCCGCCGCCATACGGCGCGCGAATGACCAACGGCACATGATATCGGCCCTGGGAGCGGAATCGAATCCGGGAGGCTTGCGTCCCAATTTGATCCATGGTTTCGTAGATGAACCCAAAAAACTGGATTTCCGCCACCGGACGCATCCCTCCAATAGCTAGCCCCACCGAGCTTCCCACGATGGCGGACTCGGCCAGCGGCGTATCGACCACCCGCTCCGCCCCGAACTTCTCGAAGAGGCCGTCCGTGGCGCGAAACACACCGCCGTTTTTTCCCACGTCCTCGCCCAGCACCATGACCCGGGAATCCCGTTCCATAGCGAGCCCCAAGGCTTGATTGATGGCTTGAATCATGGTGAGCTTAGCCACGAGCCCCACCTCCTTCAGCCAAGCGCCGCATGAATGCCTGGCGCTGGGCAGACAACGCCGGCGTAAGTTCACCATAAACATGGTCAAACACCGTCTCCGGCGGAGCCTTGGGATAGGATTCGGCCTCCTGCACAGCCTTCTCCACTTCGGCTTTGGCCTCCTCCTCAATCTGGTGCTTGGCATCGTCGTCAATCAGCTTCTGGCGCTCCAAAAATCGCGCGAGACGCGCCACCGGCTCACCGTAACTCAGACGCTCTTCCTCTTCCGTCGCGCGATAGCGGGTCGGATCATCGGCGGTGGTATGGGCGCCCAGGCGATAAGTGACCGCTTCGACCAACGCGGGACCGCCACCCGCCCGGATGCGGGCGGCAAGCTGGCGCGCAGTCTGATACACGGCAATAATGTCATTGCCGTCGACCCGCACCCCTTCGATGTTGTAGGCAATCGCCCGCTGAGCAATGGTAGGGCTATGCATCTGTCGGCTGACCGGCACGCTAATCGCCCAGCGATTGTTTTGGGAAACGAACAGCACCGGCGCCTGAACTACCGAGGCCAGATTCAACGCCTCATGAAAGTCGCCCTGTGAGGTCGCGCCATCGCCGAAGAACGTCACCGCCAACCGATTTTGCCCCTGAAGCTTTTCCGCCCAGGCCAGTCCTACCGCGTGCAGCGTTTGGGCGGCAATCACCACTTGTACCGGAAGCGCCGGAACGGCTTCAGGCATGCGCCCCGAAATCGGGTGGCCCATGCTGTTCAACAAAGGAAAGGACATGGGCACGCCGCGATAGACAAGCGCCGCCCAATCCCGATAGCTGCCGCAAATCCAATCCTCTGGCCCCAGCGCCGCGACCACCCCGACTTGGGTGGCCTCCTGCCCGCTGTAGGGGGGATAGGTGCCGATCCGCCCCTGGCGCTGGAGATTCCAGGCCCGTTGGTCCAGAGCTCTCAGCGTCACCAGAGATCGATAGAAACGCAGGAGTTCCTCATCCGTGACGCCAGAGCGGTCGCCCACCAGGTTTCCGTCTTCATCAATCACCCGTTGAATGGGAAATTCTTTTTCCGGGTCCATCGACGCCCTCCTCTATTTGACTAGTGACCCTGGCCAAAAATCTCCTGAAAAGGGCCGGACGTCAGGGTCAATCCACCATCCACCGACAGAATCTGTCCCGTGACAAATCGGCTTAAGTCACTCGCCAAGAAAACAGCCACATCCGCAATCTCCTCCGGCGTTCCCACCCGGCCGAGCGGTGTGGCTCGAATGCAAGCTTGATCAAATTGTTGGAGCTTATCGCCCATATAAAACCGTTCGGATTCCGTCCCCACCACCCCGGGGGCAATGGCGTTGACAGTAATTTGACGCGGGCCCAGTTCACTCGCCAAATACCGCGTAAGGCTCTCAACGGCGGCCTTGGCAGATGCGATGTTTCCGTACCGCGGCAGGGTAAACTGCACCCCGTGCCCACTCACGGTGATGATGCGACCGGAACGCCCCTCCATCAGAGGCACTGCTCGCTGAACCGAGAGAATAAAATTGTCGACCAAGAGCCGATAAGTGCGCTCCAAATGATGCGGTTTCAGCTCCAATAGCGGTTTGAAAGCCGAGGCGGCCGCATTGGCCATGAAAATGTCCAATCCACCCCAGCTCTCCCCGATGGTGTCAAATAGACGACCAACCTCTTCAGGCTCCTCCAGTTCGGCTTGGATCACCAGCGCCTGGCGGCCCAAACGGCGAACCGCCTCGGCCGTGGCCTCAGCTTGGTCCCGTTGTCGCCGATAATGGACTACCACATCGGCCCCTTCACGCGCAAACGCCATGACGGCGGCTTGGCCGATTCCGCGAGAGCTCCCCGTTACAAGGGCCTTTTTTCCCTCCAACAACATTCCGACTTCCCCCCAAAGTGCAAACAATCCCATGGATCACCCTACCGAAATTGCTTAAGAATGGCAAGGGACGGCATCAGTGAAAATTTTTATGTTAAATTGCTTGTGATAGTGTTCACATTCTCAAAGTGTCCTGCTATACTGAAGTCAAATAGAAGAATTCCGAAAACGAGGTGATACTGATGCGTCACGCTCTCGCCTATGAATCCGTTGGCACTTGCCAAATCTGTGAGGAACCGTTAACATCTCGAGACGTACTGGAAACAGGGCAAGCACGCTTGTGCCCGGACTGTTGGGAGTCCAGCAGCAAGGCTGTTTGGAATCGGACGGAATTTTCTCCCTTGGAAGCCCGCTAAACGCTAGCCCTGACGTCGGTCGGGGCTAGTTTTTTGTCTCATTGTCACGGGGAGGTCGCCATTAAAATGTGGGAACAGTCTTGGGTGGTTTCGGCGCCATCGGAAGACGCGGCGCTAAATGCCGTTCAAATGGCGTTGGCGACCTGGGCACCCGAGGAGGCGGGCACACCCGAGCTCGGCGCCGTAAGACTCTTTCGCGGACCCGATGACATGGCTTTGGCGGACAGTGTCGCCCGCGACTTAGCCGACATCCGTCAAACGGTCGCCCAAAGCCACCGTCAGGAATTGTCGCGACGCCTTCATCAACTCTCCCATCGCGCCGTTGGCATTCCACCTCGCCCTGGATTTGTTGTGCTCGACGGTTCTAGCCCCCGGAGTCCCCGCCCTGGCGATCTCAAAAGCAGTCCACATCTTCGCTGGGTCGTAACCGTTGCGTGGCCGGGCAAGGAGCCCGATCTCCCCTAAAATCTGCATCGCCGCTAAAAAATCTGGCACAATACACCCGTATACTCGTTTTGACAACAGCCCTGTGTGGGTCTAACCTTGACCACGATGCATTTACTACCTCTAGAGGCGATTTTGCAATGAAACCTTTTTACGCACTTTTAGGCAACGGGATGACTGCCTTGCTGGCCTCCCCCACAGGAGCGATTGATTGGTTGCCCGTGCCGCGTTTTGATGGGCCAACCGTTTTTGGCCGGCTATTAGATCGACATTCGGGAGGCTATCTCAGCTTAGAGCCGGACAGCTTCCAAAACGTCCAGCAGCGCTATTTGCCGGATGGCCTTTGCCTGGAAACACGCTTCGAAACCGAGCAAGGACCAGCCGAGGTGCGGACCTGGATGAGCATTGGGCGCACCGCGCTGTGGCTCAGCTGCAAGTCCGACGTGCCGCTTCGTCTTACCTGCCGCCCATCCTTTGGCTATGGTGCCGTCCGTCCGGCCTATACAGTCACCACGGGCGGCATGCGATATCAAAATCCTCATGGTCCAGAAATCGCCCAGTTGTTGATTCAGGGCCCTTTGCGGACTACCGAGCGCATTGACCAATGGATTATCGGCCCAGGTGACGCCACGATCGTGCTCCGCATCAGCACCGAGCAGCCCGCGGACCTTCGCTGGTTGAACCGCCCCATTCCCAGTGACCCAGAACGGCAATGGTCCCTCACGCGCGGATACTGGCTCGCGGCGCGCCGGCCATATCACGGCCCCCACCACGACCTGTTCATGCGCAGCCTCGAGGTGATTCGGGCTCTGATTTACCGTCCCAGCGGCGCCCCGATTGCGGCCGCTACCACTTCCCTGCCGGAAACGCCTGGCGATACGCGCCAGTGGGACTATCGTTATGCTTGGGTACGCGACAGTGCCTATGCGGCCGAGGCTCTCTTAATGGCCGGCGATCGGACCAGCGCGCGGCGCATCGCTGAATTTCTGCTTAACGCTGTCTCTCCCACCGAACGGGTGTTTCCTGCGCCCTTTCCGGGCGTGGACGGAACCCTGCCGGACGGCGAGCGGGACTTGCTGTGGCTCTCCGGGCATGCGGAATCACGGCCGGCACGGGCCGGCAACGGTGCCATTCACCAGTTGCAGTTAGACCTTGCCGGCAGTCTGTTATGGCTGGTGTATCATTTGGCCCAGAGCGACGGCGCGGGCGGATGGATTACCCACTATTGGTGGGCGGTCGAGGCGCTGGCGGAGTGGATGCGGCATACTTGGTCGCAACAGGATGCCTCGCTCTGGGAATACCGCACCATCCGCGGGCATCACACCCATTCGCGTCTCATGAACTGGGTGGGATTAAAAGCGGCGCAATATCTGGCAGAATCGCTCGGTTTCCTCGATCGGGCCGAAAGGTGGCGCCGCACCGCCGTCCGCATTCGCGAGGCCATGTTGGCCGACGGTGAACGGGCAGGGCGCTTTGAGCCGCGCCCGGGATCCGCATCCTCCGATGCGGCCCTCTTAACCCTGCCGCTCTACGATTTCATTGCCGCTGACGATCCCCTTTTCACCACCACCTTGGACGACATTTCCCGAAATCTGGTGGTCGACGGTTTAGTCTACCGATATCGCGAGGACGATCTCGGCCAAGCCCGCCATCCTTTCCTGCTCGCGGGATTTTGGTACGCTCGAATTCTCTTGCGACAAGGCCGCCTCGAGGAGGCAGACCACGTGATTCAGCAGCATGTTCAGTTAGCCACGCCATTGGGACTTTATGGCGAGCATGTCGACCTGACCACCGGCGAAGTGCGCGGCAATTTCCCGCAGCTCTTTTCCCACACCGGTTTGGTGATTACCCTGGCCGAGCGTCAGCGCATGTTGGACGGCGAACCATGGCTCTCCTTTCCCGAACATCTCAAGCGTCCCCAGCAATTGGAGCCGCAATAACGGGCGCGAAGCCTTCCGGCGCTGTGGACGGGATCGCCTCGCGTGAGGAATCCCCGCATCACGACGGGCCTTGAGGAACATCCCCAACAAAAATCCCCGCCCACTTGGACGGGGATTTTGCGCCCTGGAGGCGCTAGTTGGAGCCATAGACCGGAGTCACGTACCGGCGAAACTCATCGTCTTGACCGCGGACCAAACGGAAATAGCGCGTCTGCAGGGCACTGGTAATCGGTCCAGGTTTGCCATCCGCAATAGGTCGGCGGTCCACCTCGACAATTCCCGCCAACTGCACGCCGGTACCGCACAAGAACAGTTCATCCGCCTGATAGAGTTCGGTCCGGTCAACAGGTCGGATTTCTGTCGGAATGCCTTGATGCTTCGCGAGATCGAACACCACTTGACGGGTGATGCCCTCCAAAATGTCGGCCGTGACCGGCGTGGTGATCAGAGTCCCTTGGCGAACCATAAACAGATTGGCGGAACTGGCCTCTGAAACCTGTCCATCGTCACCCAGCAATATGGCCTCGTCGTAGCCGTCGCTCTTGGCCTGATCGCTGGACAGTGCCGCGTTGACATAAGCGCCGGTGACTTTGGCACGCGAGGGAATCATATTGTCGGCAATACGCCGCCAGCTCGACACTTGCGCCTTAATCCCCTGCATCGGCACATAGTCGCCCATCGGCAGCGCAAACATCGCGAAGGCGCTTTGAATGCCCGAAAGCCCCACTTTAATGGCAGCATCCGCCTTATACGCCAAGGGACGAATATAAACATCCTGCCGAAACTGATTGGCGCGTAGAAGCTCGACCGTCCGCGACACCAGTTCCTCGACGGTATAGGGCACGTCAATATGTAAGAGCCGCGCCGAGCGCAAAAGCCGTGCAAAATGAGGCGCGGCCTGCACAATGAACAAGTCTTCCTGCTCCGCGTTCCAGTACGCCCGAAGTCCCTCAAACACCCCCGTGCCGTAATTGAAGGCATGGGTCGCGATGTTTACATTGGCATCTTTGAGCGGCATCAGCCGATTGTTGAAAAAGGCCATCGTCTCACTCATATCAAAAGCGCTCCTTCTCGTCTGCTGTATTTTTACGCATAGAACCGTCTATCCGATGAAGACTATCCTCGAGGAGGCGATTCGGTGAAGATCCGTGATTTCCACATTACTGGCCAGTATCCGTCTCTTTCGGTGGAAACTGAGATCGAAGACGACAGCCAGTCCAACTCTAACCAGCAAGAAACGGTCCGTCTCACCCTCGGCCCTTGGAACTACGTGTCCCTACTCAATGAGTCCGAACTCAAAAGTCTGGTGAACATCGTGTATCAGAAACACCAAGACGTTCGTCCAACCCAAGCCATGCAGCAATTGAAAAACACGTCCTTCACCCATGCCTCGAAAGAGGAGCTTCCCTGAGACAGCGGATATGAAAGCATTCTGCCGCTTGTCTCAGAATTCCTGCCCGAGCTGTCAGGAAGGAAAGTGAAAAATCATATCGTGGGTAAAAGCCACGGTCCTGGTGACGGCCCCTTCCTCGACAGTCAGCGTCTGATGGTTGACGCCCGGCTGCAGCTGCACCGTCAGTCGGGCTGGGTTCACCCCCGGTGGCAGCCAATACCGGACCGTGACGGTGTGGGTCGCCACCGGATCGGTCTTGGCATTGCGGGCAGGCAGATCGACATGTCCTCCAAACACCGTCTTATTCACCACCGTATTATTGTAGGTTTCGGGCGGAATCCCATCGACACCGGTGATGGAAATGAGCGTGGATCCTAACGGCACATAGAAGCGCACCCAAGAGTGATACGGGACAAACAACCACCCATTATCCACCGCCGGGTCGCGATAGGTGATCCGACTGGTTTCCTGATACCGGCCATGGACGCGGCGAACTTGGGTGGTGATGTGGTAGCTCATCACATAGTTGTCCTTATGGCCCAAGAGGTTCTCGTCCACAACGGAGAGATAGTCACCGGACACGTTTTTGTCCATCACGCCGCCCCAGTTGTACTCTTCGACCATCTTTTGCGCTGCCGGGTTGTTAAAGTTGAGCAAGATGAACTTTTGATTCAGGCTCTGATTGACGGTTTTGAGCACCCGCGCCAATTCCAGCCCATGTGAGTGAAATACGTCATGAAACAGCGTCTTCATCATCGTGCCAATGAACTTTTTGCGCACGCTGTCCGGAAGTCCCTGCCCCTCGGCCATATACTCCATCTTCATATTGGCATTCTGGGCGTTAAGCTGAACCGGGCCCTTGGGAGTCGGCACGGTAATGCCGCCAACATCCCCGATCAATTTGTCGACAAACCAGGTGTCAATAAAGATGATGCCATCGACAGGCGGAGCCCCGGGAATAGAGGCATAAAAGCGCTTGATGTATTGCACCGTGGTAGGTACGTTGGGCGAGGTGTTGGCATCGCGCAAATGCCAGTAGTAGACGGGCAAGTAGGTCGCGATGACAGTCGAGGCTGGTGGATGGTAGGTCACTTCGGCATCCAACAGATACATATTTTGCGCTTTAATCGAAGCCAGCTTGCCGCGATCCACGGTGACGTAGCCATAGGCGGTCATAAACCCGCCAGTCGCCCGCAATTCGCCGCTGTTTTGAAAGATGAGCAGATACCGCTTGGCGTGGGGATAGCCTAAGATGGACTGAAGCGCCACGGCCGAATGGTCCACCAAGGGCATGTTCTTGACGACCGTATTGATGAGCGACTGTGCCGTCAACAGCTTCTTTCCAACCGGCGCCAAGTATCCGGAAAAGTCTTGCGGGTGGGCCAACGCCAAATCATAGTTGGCGGCCTTAAAGTCCGGATAGGCGCGGGTCAGGTCCGGAACCAGAACTGCAAGCTGGGATACAAAGGCTTGAATCTTTTGCTGTCCGCTCCTCACATGCGTATGGCCTACATGATAGCCGGCCAAGGGAGCGATGCGAGCGAGGGCCGGCAGGAGCACATGCACCCCTTTCATTCCCTCATTAAGCGCCGCCACGGCGTCCTGGCCATCCCGATACTTTTGACCCACACCGCCCGGCACCCAGCGCAAATAGGATACCCATCCCAATGTCCTGCGAAGGTGGGCTATCTCAGACTCGAGGGTATTAATCTGCTGCGCCACGGCGCCGAAGTTGTGGGCGCGATTGCCCGCCTCCAAACGGCTTACGGTCTTCTTCAGTCCCAGGACCTGATGCGCCAACACCAATCCCGGGGCGACCACGAAGGCCACAACTAGCGCGAGCACCAGCCCGAATACACTGCGCCAGACCCAACGCCGCCGTCGAGGCTGTCTCGAGCGCGGAGAATGCGCCAATCCATTCAGCTCCCCTGCTAAACTCGTCAAACATTTTTTCATCCAATAGAATTATTCTACCGAATGTCCCCGAGGCTACAAGGTTTACTTGCGGGCCCGGCTGTAGATTACCTGACCGGTGGCGACCGGAGTCTCGTCGGTCGCGATGACATCGACTGCCACAATGACAATGCGCCGGCCTACCCGCACGAGCTTGCCGTCGGCGACCAGTTCCCCCGCTCCTGGGCCAACTGGGCTCAAGTACTGGACGGCCAGATTAATGGTGCGGAGCCCTTCCCCATGGGTCAGGATAAACGCCCAGGCGCCGGCAGAATCAATCAGGGCACTCAGGACTCCACCATGGACAAACCCCTGGTGCTGATAAAACTCGGGTCTGATGGCAACCCGCACCCGAGCCATACCCTTTGAAGCTGCCACCTCGTCCGCCTGAAATCCCATCCACTGCCAGTAGGGGTTCTCTTCATGAAAGCGATGAGCCATTCCGGTTCCTCCTTTTTCCCATGCTATACTAATAGTCAATCCCTCGCGGGAACTGTGCGCGCCGGCCCCATAGGGTGTGCAAATATCTCGTCAAAGGAGACCGACACCATGGCACTATGGTTCTCAGAACAAGCCTCTGATGGCCACCGGCTTGAATGGAAAATCCAAAAGATGCTTTATTCCGGACAATCTCCCTATCAAACCATTGAAGTATTGGACACCGAAGCGTTTGGTCCCTCCTTGGTGTTGGACGGCATCATGCAAACCACCACGGGGGACGAGTTCATCTATCACGAGATGTTGGCCTGGGTACCGCTGGCGACCCACCCCCACCCGGAGCGAGTCCTCATTATTGGCGGCGGAGATGGGGGATTGGCGCGTGATGTGTTGCGGTCGCCCGATGTCAAGGAGGTCCATTTAGTCGAGATTGACCCCTTGGTGGTCGAGGTGTCCCGCACGTATCTGCATCGCCATGTGGCGGCGTTTGACGACCCGCGCCTGTCCCTCATCACCGCCGATGGCATGGAATATCTCAAGCGGCCCGACATCCCCGCGTATGACGTGATCCTGGTGGATAGCACCGATCCCGAAGGCACCGGTCCCGGCGCTGTACTCTATACCCCGGCCTTTCATCAACGCGTCTTTTCGGCTCTAGCGCCCGATGGCCTTTATGTTCAACAAACGGGAACCCCCATATATAACCCTGAAGTGCTGAAGGAGGCCAGTCACAGCGTGGCCGAAATCTTCCCGCTGTGCCGGGTGTATTGGTGCTCAGTCCCCACCTACCCGGGCGGATTTTTCACCTTTACATCCGGCTCCAAGGTCCATGATTTGGCACGTCCCTCTCGGACGGCCTCCATGCCCCAGGGAGAATGGTATACCCCCGAGATTCACCGAGCGGCCTTTGCGCTCCCGCCCATGATTGAGCGCTTAATACCGCCGTCCGCGCGGCTCAGTTCGGCTAGCGGCGCGAATGTGTAAGATCCATCACCCGAAACAGGGTGGGCAATACCCGCCCAAGCAGCGGTGATAGCGGAAAACGGCGCCAGGGAATGTCGATCAGCGTCAACCAGGCCGGATCGGGATGGCCGGCAATGGCTCCCGCCAACAGGTATCCCAGTTCAGTGGAAAGCGCCGCCCCGTGTCCCGTATAGCCTCCAGCGGTCCAATACCCCTCGGGACTCTTTCCGGCGTGCGGAATAAAGTCGGCCGAGAGGGCGATGCGTCCCGACCATTGCTGCATGACCGTCGCGCCTTCAAGTTGTGGAAACATCCGGAGCATCGCCTCATGCAACCGCGTGAACCGGCCGCTGGCAAGATCGGCCTGGCTGGCGCGCCCGCCGAAGAGAAACATGTCGCCGAACCGCCGATAGTAGTTGAGGTCGCGCTTGGTATCGGAGACCGTGGGCAAATCCCGCGGCAAGGACACATCCGGCGGAACTTGGACGGCCAACTGCGTGCTGGTCACCGGCAGTATCCGCCCTTTCAGCCAATGGGCATCGGCCGGCGGATAGGCATTGGTGGCCAACACCAGCTCCTGGCAGGTGATCGTCCCTCCACCGCTGGTCTGCAGCTCCCAACCGTCGGATCGTCGCTGAATGCGGGCCACCGCTGTGTGTCCGTAGATTCGGACTCCTTGGACCTGGGCGGCGCGGGCTAGTCCGCGCACATAGTCTAAGGGATGAAAGGCCATCGATTCCGGATCATATAGGCCGCCAACATAGACATTCGTTCCCAGTGCTGCCTGGACCCGCGACGCATCCCAGCACTCGAGGCGTCCTGGCGTCCACGTGGACAGCAATTCCCCTTCCGACTGCAAGAATGCCAGTTTGGCGGGGCTATCGGCAGCTTCCAAATGGCCGGGCGTCTCCAACCGGCAATCGATGGTTTCCTTCTCCACCACCTCGCGCACCCGAGCCAGCGCCGCCTCAGAAATGTCCCATAACGCCCGGGCTACATCCCGACCCAGTTTTTCCTTTATAGCGATCATTTCCACCGGCCAGCCTGACAGCACCTGCCCTCCATTGCGTCCGCTGGCCCCGAAACCGGGCTCTTCAGCTTCCAGGACAGCTACCGCTGCCCCATTTCGGCTCAGAAAATAGGCTGATGCTAATCCCGTAAATCCCCCGCCCACAACTGCCACGTCCACCGATTGAGAACCGTCAAGCGGCGGACAGTCGGGCGGGGCAACCCGACTACTCGCCTGCCAAAAGGATTGCAACGTCCCATCCCTTTCTGGACTGCTCTGCACGCCACTAGTCTCTCACGCGGCCAAATGCTCTAGTCAGATGGGGGACGAAGGTCGACGGGCAGCACTTGCCCGACGATGGTCTCCTTTTCCGGGTGAGCCATGGCCCGCCACACGCCGTCCACGATTTCCTGGTGCGAAAGCCAACGGCTGCCTTCGGCCTCCACCCGAAATCCTAAAATGACGCGATGGTACCGGCAGTTGTCGTGAAGCTGCGGAACCGGGCGTGGCTCCATGGCCGCACGGCTTCCGTGAATGTCAAACAAATCCCAGGGACTGTGGCGATAGCGATAGATCTCGGTGTCCACCACCGACAGCACCTGGTTTCTATCGCCGGCCACCCAGGCCACGACCTGATCAATGGGTCCATGCATGAGCTGCACGTGGGCAACCCAATGGCCCAGGCGGTCCAGATCATGATAATCGAGAGCCATGGGGGTCAAGCGCTCGGCGGCCGCCTGCGCCTCTTCGCTCAATGCGCGCAACCCTTCCGGACGTCGCGCTAAAACAAACACCTCGTTCGGTTCCTCGAGAAGCCGCAAGACGAGTCCCCGCAGCATTCCAGTGCCACCCAGCACCAACACATTGGTCATTCCGCTCCCCCTTTTTTCCAATCCTAGCATAAGCAAAGTTTTTGTTGCGTCCTACGCGTAGGTATGGTGTAATGACATCACCTCTTATGGAGAGTGGCGGAGGGACTGGCCCGATGATGCCACGGCAACCGGTGCAATGCACGGCGGTGCCAAATCCTGCAGCTTTCGCTGAGAAATGAGAGGCCGGAGCACACCAAGATTTCGCCGGCCTAAGAGGTCGGCTTTTTTGTATCTTGAAAAGCCCCCCTCCTCTCTCAGATAGACCACATTAGGAGGAATTGAATCATGAGTGAAACCAAGCATTGGCGCCCTGACACCCTCGCCGTTCATGGCGGATACGGTGGCGATCCAGCCAGTCATGCCATTTCCGTTCCCATTTACCAAACGGTGGGCTACCGATTTGACGATACCGGCCATGCGGCCCGCCTGTTTAATTTGGAGGAGCCGGGCAACATCTACACGCGGATTATGAACCCCACAACCGATGTCCTCGAACAGCGGCTGGCCCTGTTGGAGGGGGGCGTCGGGGCAGTAGCCTTTTCGAGCGGCATGGCCGCCATTACCGGAGCCATTTTAAACCTCGCCCGCGCCGGAGACGAAATCGTCGCATCCACGTCGTTGTATGGCGGCACCTGGACGCTCTTCACCTCCACCTTGCAGGACTACGGCATCTCGGTTCGCTTTGTGGCCGATGACCAGTTAGCCGAGGGCGATAGTGCGTTCACCGACCGGACGCGGGCCGTGTTTATCGAGTCCATCGGCAATCCCCGCCTCAATGTCGCGGACATTCGGGCCTGGGCAGACCTGGCCCATCGCCACGGCGTTCCCCTGATTGTCGACAATACCTTTGCCACCCCCTATTTGGAGCGCCCCATCGAACACGGGGCCGACATCGTGATCCATTCCCTAACCAAGTGGATTGGGGGGCACGGCAATGCCATGGGGGGCATTGTGGTAGATGCGGGACGCTTCGACTACAATTCCGCCCGCTTCCCCTACTATCAGAACCCCGACGGCAGCTACCACGGGCTGGTGTTTGCGAGCTTAGGCGAGGCCGCCTACATTACCCGTCTTCGTGTTAAAGTGCTGCGGGACACGGGCGCGGCGATCTCACCGACCAATGCCTACTACATCTTGCAAGGGGTCGAAACGTTGCCGGTGCGCATCCGCCGACAGTGCGACAACGCCCGCACCCTGGCCGAGCGGCTGAGTCAACATCCTGAGGTTGCCTGGGTGAACTATCCCGGCCTTCCCGATGACCCGGCGTATGACGTCGCACAAAAATACCTGTCGGACGGTCTCTATGGCGCCATGCTCAATTTCGGCGTAAAAGGCGGGCACGCCCAAGCGCTTGAGGTCATGAACCGGCTAAGCCTATGGCTGATCGTCGCCAATGTCGGGGATGCACGGTCCATGGCCATTCATCCCGCCTCCACCACCCACCAGCAGTTGAGCGACGAAGAAAAAGTATTGGCCGGTGCGGCGGGCGATCTCATCCGACTGTCGGTCGGGTTGGAACACCCCGACGATTTGTGGGAGGACCTGGAGCAAGCTCTGGAACGCCGCTAAACCCAAAAAGAGCTCTCCTCACGGGGAGCTCTTTTTCCATCTGTTCCGTATAAGCAAGAGATCCAGATTAGCCTGCGAAACGCTTAACGCGAGGCGGGGTGGGACTCCGAAATAATGTCGATGCCCGCCCTGTTCAGCGCTCGACGGGCAATCTCCGCGTGCCCCTTATCCACACGCAAGGTGACATGCACCCAGTTCAACACCTTGGGGTCGGAAACCGTGAGGGCTGTGATGTTGGCGCCCGAACGGCCCACCACCTCAGCCACCCGCGCCAATTGCCCCGGGATATCCAAGAGCGCCAAGGAGAAACGGACCGAGTCCTGGTCGTTGAGGCCCGTAATCTCCCGAAGATACTGATTCACTTCCAGCCAGGAAATGATGCCATATGGCTCGTTGCGGCGATCGCGCACAATGACCAAGGGGGCTCCTTGAACCAACTGATCGATCGCCTCTTCCACCGAGGCGCCATGCTCCATGACAGGAACCGACGCTGCGTAGTGTCCGACCGGATTGGGCAAGATGTCCTTGGATGGCGACCCGTCATTCATCCAGTAATCGGCGAAAAGCCCAAAGAGTCGGCCACGGGTAATGCCGCCAACAATGTCCCGGCCGTCCAACACCATTAACGCCGGATACTCCTTTAAGCGCTGTAGAACCTCGGAGAGGCTCACAGATGCTTGGACTTCGGCGTTGCGATACGCGATCGACTCAACGAACATGGGGAACCCCCTATCATAGATTTGTGCAAAGATTCGAGCCAGTTGTTGATATTTCCTGCCAGACAATAAAATTCCATCGTGGTCACCGCCTCACCTTACATGTCGGAGGCCAATAACAAAAGTCCGAAGCGTCATACAACGCCCCGGACGAAATCATGAGAGAATGTTATGCTCGACGTCTCGTCAGCGTAAATTCCAGCGATTGCAACGACAGAATATTGTTGGCCTTGACGGTAGCCTGTCCGCCTGCGGACAACTCTACCAAGCCCATATTGGCCAAGTGCCGAAACGCATTGCGCACCAATGAGGCCGGCACGTTCAGCACCTTGGCTTCAGACTCGGCCGACAGCACCGTCCCGGGCGTGAGGCGCTTTTTGACAATCGCCTCCCGGTAGCGCTGAACGAGCAAGTCAAGCCGGTTAGCCAGCGGCGAGTACATTGACCCTGCCTCCTAAAAAAAGAAAGATCTTAGCTTTGTTATTATACGCGAAAACGCGGGGGAAATCATTGCCCCCTCAAATTGGTCCAACCGCTGTTGAGACTGATATTCTGGAGGAGTCAAAGGAGGCGGTCATGCAGTCCCGGTGGCTTTCGGTTTTGGTGATGGCGCTTGCTGGCGCATCCTATGGGCTGGTGACTCCGCTGGCCAAAGGGGCGGTATTGGCCGGCATTCCCGTGCGTCTCTTTACGCCATGGCAATATGGGCTGCCACTCCTCATCTTCTTTTTAGTACCCACGCGGACCAAATCGTTGCCGCCTCCCGGCCAATGGGTCAATGCAGCCGTCGTGGGCGCCTTGGGCGGGGCCACCGCTCTAGCTTATTACCAAACGGTCCGCCTTTTGCCGGCCGCCCAGGCCGTCATGCTGCTCTTCCAGTTTGCCTGGATGCTACCCCTCATCGGCCGGGCTCTCACCGGCGTCAAGCCGACATGGATGCAATGGGGCGCCATTGGCGCCGTCTGGCTAGGCACTCTCTTGACACTGAGAAGTTTTCGTCTAGACGGCATGGGGATTATTCTCGGGCTCATCTCGGCTCTGGCCTACGCCCTGATGCTCTTCATGCAAGGCCGCCTCGCGCCCAGCGTCTCCATTTGGCACAGCGCTCGCTTCAGCACGGCCGCCGGCGCACTGGTCGTGGTCGCCGCCTATCGTCCCTGGACGATGGGATTCCCCCATCCTCTCTCCCTCATCATCTGGGCCAGCGCCATCGGTGTAGCCGGACAAGCCCTCCCCCTCATACTCACATATCTCAGCGCGCCCCGCTTAGGACCGACGCTGACGGCGGTGTTGGCCTCCTCCGAACTGCCCGTCGCGGTTGCCCTGTCCTCGCTTTTCTTTCGGGAATCGGCCGGGTGGCCGATTTGGACCGGCATCTTTCTCATCTTGGCCGGCATCGCCTGGGGTGCCTGGGGTTCCGCTTAGCGCTCCAACAGCAGGAGATGTTCGAGCCAGGTCTCATCGTGCGCGCCCACGCCATCCCAGAATCGGCCCCGATGAAAGACCAGCGGTGAGCGCCCTGGGCGGCTCACCAAATCCTCAACACGGGCAACGATGAGCCAATGATCCCCGGTTTGCGGAGCCTGGACGGTCTGACACCAGAACCAAGCGCAGGCTCCCTCGATGACGGCCGGTCGGTCCTCGCGCCCATACACCGCCCCGGGAGTGCTGGCGCCTCGCGTCAGACGGGGCTTGCTATAAAAGCGAGCCAATGGCTCTTGATCGGATGCTAGCACGCTTAGCGTAAAGGCGGCACCCGTTTGCACAAGACGGGATGCCAGATAGCTTTTTTGGTGTATGGACACCGCCACCAGCAGCGGGTCGAGCGAGAGCGACATGAAGGCGTTGATTGTCATCCCGCCGTCCTCCGCCATCAACACCATCACCCCGGTCGCAAACTGTCCGCACGCATCGCGAAATTCCCGCTGCAAGCGGCGTCCCTCCCTTCAATGATCTCAATCGACGCTGTCTGGACGGTCGGGCAGCGTAGCGGCCCGAACCGCCATGGCCTCACCCGTGTCCCAGTGGTACACGTTCATGGCCTCGTTAAACCAGCGGCTGGGCGCCTCTGCCCCCCAAAATGTGGCCCGACGCGGATCGTTGAGGTCCCAACGCACCGGCTGCCAGTCGGGTTCCACCGCCAGGTAGTCGCCGGTAAATAACTCGATGCGATTGCCGTCCGGATCCCGTAGATATAAAAAGAAGGCGTTGGTCGTCCCATGGCGTCCCGGGCCGCGCTCGATATGGTTCACCGCCCCTTTGGCCGCCAGAATGTCCGCCACCCGAAGCAAAGTGGCTTGGGATTCCGCAATAAAGGAGGCGTGATGAAAACGCGGGCCCGCTCCATTGGCGATGGCCAAGTCATGCGAGGTTTGCTTTCGGCGAAGCCATGCCCCCCATAATCGGTCGCGCCCATTTTCCACACTGACAGTATATTCACTAAGTTGAAACTGGAGCTTTTCCTGATACCAGGCGGCACACGCCCCAATGTCGGGCGTGAGGTAGTTCACGTGGTCAAGACGCATCACCGCCGCCCCGTGATAGGCGTCATAGGCCTGCAGCATCCAAGGAACCGCCCGCGTCTCGTAGAAGAACTCAATCGGAAAACCAAAGGGATCCTGGACGCGGAGCGCGTCGCCCACTCCGAATTCGGTGTTGTCCCGGACGCGTTGATGAAATAGGCCCTGGTGTTGAGCCAGCGTCTCCAGTTCGTCCAGATCGGCGGGCGAGGCCACCCGAAATCCCACATGGCCGGCGCCCGCGTGATCCGCCAGCGTCAGTACCAAATTATGGTGCACCCGATCCTCAAGCCCGCGGAGATAGAGATGCTCTTCATCTTCCGAGGTCAGGACAAAACCCAAGGTGTCCACGTAAAACGCCCGAGCCCGGCTCAGATCGGTCACGAAATATTCCGCGTGGCTGGTGCGCACCACCTGAAAGCTCATGAAACGGCCTCCTTTCCAGCACTCTGAGACTGTCCTAGAAACCGGCGCACCTCCTCCTTGGCCGGCTCCTTGTCGTAGGTCATATAGAGAGCGCCCGCCATGCGCACCGGGTCCCCGAAAAAGAAGCGCTCATACAAAACTTGGCGCGATCCGAAGGCTGAAATGGCGATGTCCCATGCCAATCGAAACAATTTGGTGCGGGTCATGGCATCGGTGTTGCGCGCTTGGAAGAAGCGCTCCACGTCCTCTTTAATGGCGCTCCCAAAGTCCTTCTCGCTGGGAATGGCCATGAGGCCACTGGCTGATAGTTGCTGGATAATCTCCACCAGCCTCGGGTACATCTTGGGAAAGGTGTTGCGCGCTACGTTGAGGGGCGTCCAGGCCGGCGTCATGACCCCATAGCGGTTCAATTGCGCTTGCGCCTCACTGGCAACCACGAACGCCTTCATGGTCTCCAAGGCGGTGATAATCTCGGCCATTTTCTCCTGGACGTGCTGAAACTGCTCAATCCCAATGGTGTCGACAATGAGACCGGCCACTCCAAGCACAAACTCGGCTTTGGCGATGTTTTTGCAAATCACCTGATGGGTCATGTGCACGGTGGCGTCGGTCTCTTGATAGAGTTGGTTGCAGGCCTCGCCATCCTCCAAAATGAAAATCCGCTCCCAGGGAACCAGCACGTCGTCGAACACCACGACGGCGTCCATCTCCTCAAAGCGCGATCCCAAGGGGTGATCGAAGTGCGAGCGTCCATAGTCGAAGCTCTCCCGGCAGATTAGTCGCAATCCGGGCGTCGACAAGGGCAATGCGAAGGCGAAGGCATACGGCCGATCCTCTTCCGTGTTGCGAATGACGGTGGAGGGGAACACCAATATTTCATCCGCCACAGGCAGCGTGGCCAACATGCGGGCTCCCCGAATTACAACCCCGTCGTCCCGCTTTTCCACCACGCGGGCTGCCAGAAAAGGATCCTGCTGCTTGGCGGCCGAGAGGCTGCGGTTGACCTGGGGGAGAATGAGCGTATGGGTCAGACACAAATCATTTTCACGCACGTACTCGTAATAGCGCTGTATGTTCTCTCCAAAGCGCGGGTCGCGCCCAGCCAGGAACTCTTTGGCGCTGGCAATGGCCATCAGCTCGGAATTCAGGTAGTCGGGAGACCGCCCCATCATGCCGTGCGAATAACGCGCCCACTGCATCATCATCTGCCGACGCTTGGCCAAATCCTCGCGGGTATGGGGCTGCATGAACGAGAGCCCCACCAAATCGCCCGTAGACGGCGACCGATAAGTCATCTGACTACCCAACGCCGGATCGTGCTGCATGTCATAGAGGGCTGCCACCGACTGTGTGATGTTGCGAAAAGCCGGATGTTCGGTCACAGGCCCTTCCACCTTGGCGCCGTCAATCCATAAATCGCGCGGCTGCTGATTCAACTCGTTCAAATATTGTTCGCCAGTCCGAATTCCCATGAGTCTCCTCCTTTTTAATCCGCATTGTCCGCGGCTTCTCCGACCCGCCCTACCACGGGAATGGCATGGGTCCCCTGAGCCACGTGAACGGTTTTCCACTCGGTATAGAAGTCAAAGCTGAAGTGTCCGCCCTCCCGGCCAATCCCGCTCCACTTGCTGCCACCAAACGGCGTTCTCAAATCCCGAACGTTTTGGGAGTTAATCCAGACCATTCCGGACTCGACTTGCTCCGCCACCCGTGTCGCACGGGCTTGATCGCGGGTCCAGACATAGGCGGCCAACCCGTACCGGACCTGATTGGCGATTGCGATGGCCTCCTGCTCGTCCCGAAAAGGGATTACCACCAATACCGGGCCAAATATCTCTTCCCGCGCGACCCGCATGTCCGCTGTGACCTGGGTCAGGAGGGTCGCTTGGAGATAATTGCCCGCGTCCAGATGGCCGGGACGCGCCCCGCCCACCTCCACGGCAAAGCCTTCCTTGGGGGCCAAATCCAGATAACTTTGCACGCGGTTCCAATGGTCCGGATGGATCAGCGGTCCCAATTCCGTGGCGGTGTCAAAGGGGTCCCCCACCGCCACGGCCGAAACCCGACGTGTCAGAGCGCCGGTAAATTCGGCCGCTATCACCTGATCGACCAACACCCGCGATCCGGCCGTGCAGCGCTCGCCGTTCAAGGTAAACATGCCAAACATCACGGCATTGAGCGCCCGCTCCATATCCGCATCGGAGAACACCATCACCGGCGACTTGCCGCCGAGTTCCATCGAGAACCGTTTCAATTGCTGGGACCCGTTCCGCATAATCTCCTGTCCCGTCAGCGTCTCGCCCGTAAAGGAGATTAGAGGCACCTGCGGGTGACTCACCAAAGCCGCCCCGGCCTCCTCTCCCAATCCGTGCACCACATTGAACACCCCTGGGGGCAGATCCGCTTCTTGGGACAACTCAGCCAGCTTCCAGGCCGTTAACGGGGCCCATTCCGCCGGTTTGAGCACAACGGTATTGCCCGCGGCCAACGCAGGCGCTATTTTCCATGTTTCCAGCATCAAGGGGGTGTTCCACGGGGTAATGAGGCCAGCCACCCCAATGGGCTGGCGGATAGCGTAGTTGAAGAAATGGGGAGGATTGGGGTAGGTCTCGCCCGTCATACGGGTGGCCATTTCCGCGAAAAACCGGAAATTGTCCGCGGCGCGGTCCACCTGGCTCAAGGTTTGGCGAAGGGGAATGCCGGTGTCCAGCGTCTCCAACTGGGCCAGCTCCTGTTTGTGCCGAACCACCTCCTCGGCCCAGCGCTGAAGCAGGCGCGCCCGCTCGCGGGGCGGCAGCGGCCGCCAATGGCGGTGGTAGGCTTCCACCGCTTGGTTCACCGCCCGATCAATTTCGCTTGGTCCGCCGCGGGCGACCCGGGCGAGGGGCTGGTTGTCGTGGGGGTCCAGGTCGGCAAAGGAAGTCCCCTCGCCGGCTGGGTCGAAGGTCCCGCCAATATAGTGAGGCACCCATTGGGGCACCAGATGTTTCGCTTCCTGCCGTCTCATTGCCCCCCTCCTTCCGCCACCACCGGATTGTGCAAAGCCCCCAACCCCTCGATCTCCGACACAATCACATCGCCGGGCTCTACCGGCGAAATGCCCTCGGGGGTTCCCGTCAGAATCACGTCGCCGGGTTCCAAGGTCATGAACGAGGCCAGATAGGCAATGATTTCCGGAATGGACATCATGAGCTGGCGCGTGTTGCCGGTCTGCCGCACCGTGCCATTGACACGGGTAACAATCTCCAGATTGTCCGGATTGTCAATCATTTCCCGACTGACGATCGCCGGGCCCAGTGGACAGAAGGTGTCAAATCCTTTGGCCCGCACCGGGGGACGAAAGGTGTTGCGGATGAAGTCGCGGCAGGTAAAGTCGTTGGCAATGGTGTAGCCGCGCACATAGTCCAACGCCTCATTGGCCTTGATCCGCCGGCAACGGCGGCCCATCACCACCGCCACTTCGGTCTCATAGTGGCAGTAGCTGGCGCCCGTTGGATACACAATCGCCTGGCGGTGTCCAATCAGGGCTGAGGGGGGCTTAAAGAATAAGGCTGGCTCAGGAGGTTCCTCAAGTCCCAATTCGGCCGCGTGATTGCGATAGTTCAAGGCAAGGCCGATGATTTTCGAGGGATTGACCGGCGGCAGCCATTTGACCTGACTGTCCGCAAACACGGGCCCGCTTTGGGTGACAATTTGTCCTTCCACCCATTGCCCTTCCCACTCCTGACCGTCAACCAAAAACCGAACCCAGCGCATCATCCCAACCTCCCGGGTTGTAAGAGTCCATAGCTCTGCAGCACCTCGTGAATCTTGGCCTGGTGCTCATCAGAGGGCACCACTAGAGGCAGCCTTAAATGAGGTCGAATCTGCCCGGTCATTGCCATGGCTGCTTTTAAGGGACCCGGGTTGGTTTCAATAAAGAGCACGTCATTCAAGGGGAAGAGCCGGTAATGCAGCTCCCGCGCTTCTTCCCAGCGGCCCTTGGCGGTAAGATTGTACAGGTCGGCGACCGCTTTGGGCAGAAGGTTGGCGGTGGCGCTGATGTGTCCTGCGCCGCCCACAGCCAGCATGGGAAAACACAGGGACTCAATGCCCGAGTACACTAAAAAGTCCCGTCCCAACAGGGAAAGGACTCGGGTGACCTGCTCAAAGTCCCGGTTGGACTCCTTAATTCCGATGACATTGTCGGCGTGTTGACGAATGCGCTTCAAGGTTTGAGGTTCGATGTTGGTCGCGGTGCGTCCAGGAATGTTGTAGACAACCACGGGCAAATTCACGGTTCGCGCCACGGTGGTGAAGTACTGGAACAAACCTTGCTGGCTGGGCCGATTGTAATAGGGGACGATGACCAGTACCGCATCGGCTCCCAGCTTCTCCGCCTCTTTGGTAAGGTACACCGTTTCATCAATGTTGGTGCTTCCGGTCGCGGGAACCACCGGGACGCGCCCTGCCGCCGTGCGGATGGCAGTTTCCATTACCGCCCGGCGCTCGGCCAACGACAGCGAGCTGGGCTCACCGGTGGTGCCAGTCACCGAAATCGCATGGCTTCCCTCCGCAATCTGCCAGTCAATCAGTCGTGCCAGCGTGTCGTGATCCACTTGATTGTCGTCCGTAAAAGGGGTCACCATGGGAACGATGGAACCCCGAAGGCGCTCCTGAATGGTCACGGTTGGGCCTCCTTCCTATCTCCTACCTGCCTCCTCAACACCACCAGCAGCTGCTGATGGCTCTCCTCCACCAGTTGTCCCAGCACCTTGGGCGGTGCCTTTTCCTTGAGAGACTGCACGAGTTGGTAATAGTAGTGCAGCGCCTGAATGGCCATATCCGGTGCCTGAACGTACAAGGCCAATCGCAAGGGCTCCAGCCGCGTCCAGCCGCGGTTGGCCAACTCGGCCAAGTAGCGGTTCGGCGACCGCTGATGGAAAATGTCGTGAAACTGCCCTTCGAGCACTACGAAGTCCTCAAGCCGGCGGCCGTCCAGGGCTGTCTGCATCCCGTTGGCCAAGGTGCTGAGGCGGCCAATCTCTTCCGTCGCCGCCAGGGGGCCGCAAATCTCCCAAATCCAACCTTCCAGCTTCGCCAAGACCTCCTGCATGTCATGAAAATGGCGGCCATCCAGCCCGGCCACCTCGGCGCCTACATTGGGTTGATAACGGACTAAACCTTCCGCCTCCAATCGGCGGATGGCCTCCCGCACGGGCATGGTGCTCACCCCCAGGTCCCGAGCCAAGCTGTCAATTACTAGACGAAAGCCAGGACTGTAGTGCCCGCCCATAATTCGATGCTGAAGAATTTGATACACTTGCTCAGTCTTCGACATAGGCGCCTCGCTATTTTTTTCCATCTGACTTGATTTTATATCAGATACGATATAATATTCAATCCATTGTGTTTTATGTTGGTATTCTGTGTCCTTCGCGCGTGTTGTGAAGCGACGGCGGTTTGCTATCATAGGAATACGAACGGAGGGAATGGCGTGGAGGCAACAGATATCATTGTCATTGGTGGAGGTCCGGTGGGATTGTTTGCAGCCACCATGGCTAAGCTGCATGGCATGAGCTGCACGGTCATTGAAAGCTTGCCGGAATTAGGCGGTCAGTTGTATGCTCTCTACCCCGAGAAGCCCATCTATGATGTCGCGGGATTCTATGGCATTACGGGCAAGGATCTGGCACTGCGGCTGATTGAACAGGCGGATCATTTCTCGCCTCATTTTGTGCTGGGCGAGTCGGTGCAATCGATTGCCGCAGAGGAGCAGCCGGACGGTCCCCTCGTCTATCAGGTGACGACCGGCAACAACACGTTTTGGGCTCGGGCCATTCTGGTCACGGTCGGAATTGGGGCGTTCATTCCCCGCAAGCTGCCTGCCCAAGGAGCCGATCGCTTTGAAGACCATGGCGTCTATTACCTTATGCCTCCTTTAGACCATTTTCGGGGACGTCGGGTGCTGGTCGTCGGCGGCGGCGACACGGCGCTGGATTGGACCCTGGCTATTGCCCCGAGGGCGCAGCATGTGACCTTGATTCATCGCCGTACGCAATTTCGCGGTCAAGAGGAAAGCATCCGCTTAATCTATGAGTCGCCCGTCATCAGCGTGAAAACGCCGTATGAGCTGGTTTCCGTCGAAGGACAGGACGCAATCGAGGCGGTCACGGTGAAAGAGTCGCAAAGCGGCGCAGAAGAGCGTTGGGAAATGGACGATGTCGTGGGCGGCCTTGGTTTTCTCCCCTCGCTGGGTCCCGTGAAAACCTGGGGCTTGGATCTGGACGGCAACACCATTCGCGTCGACCCGTCGTCCATGGCCACCAACTTCCCAGGCGTCTATGCCGCCGGCGATGTGGCCCAATATCCAGGCAAAGTGAAGCTCATCGCCACCGGCTTTGGCGAGATTGGCATCGCCATCAACCACATCCGAACGTATTTGGATCCGTCCAAGCGCGGCCATCTGCCCCATAGCACCAACCTCAAAAACATTCCCAAGGTTTAGTGCCATAACGCCGCCGCAGTCAGTCCCACCACGACGACAAGAAACAGGGCGTCGCGCCAACCGGATGGCGACGCCCGATAGTAACTGCGGGCGTCAGACGCCTCGGTGACGCGGCCGACAAATCCCCGGGCTTCCATAGCGATGGCCACCCGTTCGGAGAGGCGCACGGCATCGCTGAGAAGCGGCAGAGCATAGGTAACAACACGGATGAATGAGAAGCGCGCATCCTTCCCGCGAACGCGCCGGGCCAGCCTAAGCTTCTGCCACTCTTCGCGGAATTGGGGAAAGAAGCTCAGCCCCGCCAGCGTTCCATAGGAAAACTTAGGCGGCACCCGAAACTGCCGCGACAGACTCTTGACCAAGTCGACCAAGTCGACCGTGGAGACAAACAGAATGCCAAAAGCCACCGCCGCCAGCATGCGCGTTCCCAAAACCAGCCCTTTCATGAAGCCCGGAAACGAGAGGCGGTACCACAGCACGTGGACCACCGAGGTGTTAGGCCCCACGGCCGCATAGGCGGTCATCATCCAGACATAGATGGCGAAAAAGATCGCGAATGGCAAGATTCGGCGAGCCGTCCCAACGACACCGAGACCGGAGAAGAAAAGCATCAACGCCACCGGCAAGACGGCGAGCGGAATGGCTTGGCGGAGGGTTCCCGCCGAAGCCCCGAGACCCACGGCAATAAAGACCGCAACCAACTTCCAGGCAGGATTGAGACGGCCCAAGAGGCTGGATCGGGTGCGCCCAGTCCAAGCTGCGAATACCGCCGGCCGCTCCGGATGGACCGCCTCAGGCTGAGATTCCTGTCCCGGGGCGAGCCGCGCGGCTCGCAGCACGTCCAGGTTTTGCATCAGCGCCTGTGGCGCCCCGTCAAAAATGACGCGGCCCGCAGAAATAGCGACCACGCGCGTCGCATAACGGCGGACGAGATCCATGTCGTGGGTAGAAATAACCACCGCCGCCCCGTGAACCCGGCGCTCCTCCAACCGCTCCATGATAATCCGGCGGGTGCGGGCATCCTGGCCAAAGGTGGGTTCGTCCAAACAATACAGGCGGCGCGGCCGCTGCACCATGACCGCCACCGACAATCGGCGCTTCTGCCCTTGGCTCAGACTGTAGGGACTTTCGTGCTCATGGCCCGACAGGTGAAATTCGTCCAATAACGTTTGGACATCGGCGGGTACCGATCCCTCCACGTAGCGATTCGCCAACTCGTCGACTACCCGCTCAAAGATAAATTGGTGTTCCGGGTTCTGAAATCCGAAACCCGTCTGCGCCGACGGCGGGCGGCGAACGATCCCCGATTGGGGCTTCATCAATCCCGCCATGACCTTCAAGACGGTTGACTTGCCCGCCCCATTGGGTCCAACCAGCGCCACCAATTCACCCGGCTGCACCGTCAACGACAAATCCTCCAGCACCCACGGCGCGCGGCGGTGATACCGTGCGGCCACCCCCACCAGTTCAATCGCCGAGGTTCCGTTGGAAACGGCCGCAGAGGACACCGGCTGCTTGACCGCATCCGCTTCAATGAGGCCTTGGTCAATAAACCAGGCCCGTTCCTCGGCCATGACGGCCGCTGTCGGTCCCACCCGGTGGATGGTTCCATCGCGATTAAACAGCAACATGGTGGGAATCCGCTCTACAAGTTCTCCAAACTTGTGCTCAATGACCACCACGGTGGTTCCCTCATCGATTAACCGCTCGATTTGGTCAAAAACTGCCGCCGTGGCTGCGGGATCGAGATTCGCCGTCGGCTCATCCAAAATGAGCATTTCCGGATGCAGTGCCAACGCGGCCGCCAATGCCAGCTTCTGCTTATTGCCTCCGGAGAGCGTATGATGTTCCATTTCTCGATCGGCGTCGAGTCCCGCATCGTTCAGTGCCGCTTGGATGCGGGCATCCATCAGCACCGGGTCCACTCCCATGTTTTCCAATCCGAAGGCGATTTCCTCGCCCACCCGAATCTGGCAAAATTGCGACTCTGGGTCTTGAAACACGTATCCGATGGCACCCGGCCGCGCCAAGGACGGGTGTCGCCACACCCGTCCCTCCACGTGTGCTTCCACGGTCCCCGGGATGAGTCCCGCAGCCAACAAGGCCCAGGTGGATTTGCCACAGCCGCTTGGTCCCACAACCAACAGCGCCTGCCCACGCTTCACGTCCCCGTGAATCCCCTTAAGTACTTGGCGATCGCCAAAGGACACCGACACGTCTTCGAACGCCAAAAGCTCTGTGTCGGTCCCGGCTCCCGTCGCCTTTTCCGGTGGCAACAGCATCAGGATGCCCGGCGCTCCGGCTCACGGCTGATGGGAAAGTTTTGCAGCACACCAGTCCGCTTGAGTCCCCGTCCCACAACATAAGACAACAATCCGGCCAGCACGGCGCCGCTCACCATGGTCACCACCAGGTAGCCCACTTGGACGCCGGGCGTGTATTGATTCACACCATAATAGAAGTAGGAGTAGATGTAGTTCCCAATGCCGCCGAGCGCTGTCGCCAGCAACAGCCAGCTCAGGTTCCAGCGTCGGTACCCCCCCAAGAGAAACCCCAATTCAATGCCCAGCCCTTGCGCTATCCCGATGGTAAAGGCTTGAATGCCATACGGGCTTCCCAGTGCAAATTCCATGAAGCCGCCGATGGCTTCAGCCAGCAGCGCAGCGCCCGGACGGCGAATAATGAAGGGGACGATGCCTCCGGCAATCCACCACAATCCGTTAAAACCGGCGGCAGCGACGGGATTGGCAATCGGCACTGCCTTAAACAAGAAGTCCCAACCTAGATAAATGGCGCCGCAAATGGCAGAAAATACGGCAGTCAAGACAATATCGCGCGTTTTCCACTGCATAATGACCGGCCTCCTTAACAGAAAAACCCATCCCCTGGCCGGCCAGCACAAGAGAATGGGGTGTCGAATTCGGCACTTTCTCCCGCTGGCATTATCCAGGTCGAGTTCTAAGGGTTAACGACTTTGCGTTTCTCAGCCCCAAGGGCACCCCTAGCGCCACAGATGGTAGTCAAGCCTCTAAATTTCTACAATCCCGATTATAGTACCACCGCTTTCGCGATCGGTAAACCTTAGCTCCGCATCGCCTCCGGAAAGAAGTGCATCTGCATGCTGGCGAGCAACTTGAAGGCCTCGGCCTTTCCCGGGCGGTTGGCATCAATCTGTTCATGGTAGAGCTGCTCCGCTTCGGCGCCGAAGTATGCCGACAGCATGGGCCACAGTGGTGTGTCAAACTGGGAGCGATGGGCCTGTAAGGCCGCTAATTTGCTCTCCCAAGTCTCGGTAACATCGACAAACACATTGGGCCATGCCGACCCGTAAAAGGCAATTTGCGGCACCTCATAGGGGTCCCCCTGCCCTTTCAACACCACCCCGTTCTTGGCATAAATCAACGCCGCTGCGACAGCCCGCCCCGTCTTGACGTGATCCGGGTGACTCTCGTACGGCGCCCACGGGTCGACTGTCATCACCAGCGCCGGGCGAAACTGGCGCAATATGGGCACCAACGTCAGCATCAGATCCCGTTCACTCCAACTGCCCCCATCTTCAAACCCGAGATTGTAGCTGCCCTCCACGCCAAGAATGGCCGAAGCCTGTTGGCGTTCCGCCATGCGAATCCGAACCATATCCTCGGCCGTGACGCTGGGATCCTCCGATCCGGCCCGTCCATCCGTGGCTGTGAAATAGACGACATGACAGCCTCGTTCCGTCAGCTTTTTGATGGTGCCGCCCGCTCCCACTTCGTTATCGTCAGGATGCGGTTCGACTACCAGCGCCGACGGCACATCCAGCATATCCGGCAAGTTGAGCAGCGCGCGAATTTGTTCCGATGTCATTCTTCTTGAACCTCCCTCATATTCGCCTCGTCTACCGCCAGGCGGACACCACAAGCCACGCCCAGCCGCTCAAGAATGCAAGCCCCCCCAACGGGGTCAAAACCCCAATGGCGCGCGGCATCCGCTGCCAAACCAGCAGATAGAGACTCCCGGAAAAGAGCAAAATCCCGACGAAAAAGAGCCACCCGGCCGTCGCAGCACTGGCCAGCCGCTCGGCCAAAAGGGCCGCCACCAGCATACCCACGGCATGCACGAGATGGTACTGCACCCCGGTCTGAAACGACTTCAACCGCTCAGCGGGAACCCGACTCGCTAGCGCATGGGCGCCAAAGGCTCCCAGCCCGACGGCCAAAAACGCCATCAGCGCGCCAATCGCCTCTAGCCCTCTCATCGACTTAGCGCTCCCTGCCACGCCTCCCGTACCAGCCGTTCGGGGTCAGAATGCTGGGGACGCCAAGCCAAGAGCCTCTGGGCCTTGGCGATGGAGGCCACCAGCACAGGAGGATCGCCCGCCCGACGTCCCACCACGCGGGGCTCGGGCATGTCTTCAACCACGGCACGAAACGCCTGCACCATCTCCCCAACCGACATCCCGCGGCCGGAACCCAGATTGATGACGGTCGGCTCGCCCCCTTCCGCCAAGTACTCCAAGGCGGCCAAATGAGCCGACACCAAATCCACAATGTGAATGTAGTCGCGCACCGCCGTGCCATCCCGGGTGGGATAGTCGTCGCCATAAATCACCGGCGGCTCCCCCGTCGCTAGAAAACGGGCCACACGGGGGAGTAAATGCGTTTCGGGATCGTGATTTTCCCGCACCACCCCATCCGTACCGGCGGCATTGAAATACCGAAGTGCCACGTAGGGAAGGCCATAAGCCGCATGATAGGCGGCTAATATTTCCTCGAATTGCTTCTTGGTGACCCCATAGGGGCTCTCGGGCCGAAGCGGAGCTTCCTCCCCTATCGGGGCTTTTTCCGGCGTACCATACACGGCTGCCGAGGAAGAAAAAATGATGGGCACCGAGCCCAAAAAATCTCGCAGATGATTCAGCATACCTAAACCCGCCACGATGTTGTCGTCGAAATAGCGGGCCGGTTCCATCACCGACTCGCCGACTTGAATCAATCCCGCGCAGTGAAAAATGGCGCGAACGTCCTGGCCCTGGAACTGGCGCCATACTTCCGGGTCGCGGATATCCCCCTGAATCACGGGAATGCCTTGCACTTGCGGCCTGATGGCCCGTCGGTCGATGATGACCGGCCGCCCCCCGCGCGCGCTAATCTCACGGGCAATGGACTGACCGATATAACCCAGCCCGCCGGTTACGACACTTATCCCGCGATGCACGTCCCTCACCTCTCTGCTACCTTAGCAGAAGGCGTGCGGCCACACAATTCAATCTCACACGCCCCAATTGCTCAAAAAGTGCAACAGAAAGGGCGAGGCATAGCTTTCCAGTGCGGTTCCCACCAGCGTGACCGCGGCCATCACCACCACCAGTCCGGTAAAGAAGGCAAAACCTCGTGCTAATTCTACGCCCTCTTGCCGTCTTTTCGGGGAAATTAAATCCCACGAGAAGCCCAAGGCCACCGATGCCGCAATCACCAATGCGGGAAGAACAAAGATATTGGTCAAACCGATGGTAGCCAGTCCCACCCCCGCTCCTTGCCACTGCATCGCGGTCACTAAAAATGCGGAGGCAAAGCCCAGCACGAAGCCACGGAAAAACACAATCACCATCACCAGGGGCATACCAGCGACCGAAACGCCCAACAAATAGAGTAGACCGAGCACCTTCAGATTGTCGGCCAGAGCTTGGCGAAAAATGTGATGATAGGTGGGCGCTTGAGCCTCTAGGTTGAGGAAGCGGCGAAGGTATCCGAGGAGTGACAACTTGTCGGCCATGGACAACGTGCCCACCGCCAACACTCCGAACAGTATCCCCACTAAAAGAGTGGCGAGCGCGATGTAGAGCTGGGGCGTATAGCGTCCG
Source organism: Sulfobacillus harzensis (assembly GCF_012933365.1). Taxonomy (GTDB): domain Bacteria; phylum Bacillota; class Sulfobacillia; order Sulfobacillales; family Sulfobacillaceae; genus Sulfobacillus_B; species Sulfobacillus_B harzensis. The sequence goes on from NZ_JABBVZ010000004.1 coordinate 48,933, forward strand.
AAGTGCTGCTGGATGCGGTTTCCGGGCGCAGTAATCATGACGCACCTCCTCTAGGGGAGGATATGCGTTATCCGGACAAACTAGACCGGGAAAGCCACCAGAGGCATCCTAGCCACAGAATGCCGTTCTCCACCGAGCCATCGGAAAGCCCTTGACGAACGCGATTCAAGTCCCATAGCGCCACCGAAATTTCTTCGTCGGGGTCGCCGTGCGCCTCCCCCGGTGTCAACCCGCTGGCATAAAAGAGGTGGATACGCTCCGTACTATACCCGGGGCTTGGAAAATACGCACACACCGGCTGCCAATGCTGAGCCGTCCATCCCGTCTCCTCAGCGAGCTCCCGCTGAGCGGCGGCCAAGGGCTCCTCCCCGGCATCCACCAGTCCCGCTGGCAATTCCCAGAGCGTTTTGCCGACCGCCCAGCGAAACTGCCGGACCACCACCAACTCGCCCTGGGGTGTTTCCGCCACTATCGCCACAGCCTCCGGCCGCTCCACCACTTCCCGGGTGGTGGGACCCGACTTCGCCAGCACCGGATCCACGCGAACACTAAGCACCCGTCCTTCAAAGACGCGAGTCGAATCGCCACGGGGCGTTTCCATGTTTAGGCCTCCTCATCCAAGCATAGACTAGCGAAGACAAGGCTAGGATATGCGCAATGAGGAGGCAAATCAATGCGGCCACCATACGGTTTCGTGAAGATGGGAAGAGCGGCCGAACTCCGGGAATGGATGAAGAGTTGGCCACTCGCTTTAACGCTCAAAGATTATCTGAGGTTTGTCCGTCACGGGGGGCAATCCATCTAAGCGACTGCTTATAGACCAGCATCAGCCCCTGTTCGGTCTCCACCTGCAAAGCGTAGGTATCATAGGCTCTGAGCAGTCCCTCCAGCGCGCTGCCATCCGAAAACACGAAACGCAGCAGCACCTCGGCATCGACCCACTGCTGATAGAGGGGTTCTTGCGCGAGTGAATGCCTTTCGCTGAACACTCCGGACGGTTTCTTCGTCCCGGTTGGCTTCGCGCCCGGGATTCGGACCGGCGCTGAGGTATCGCGTGGCGGAATATCGACACGTCGACTCATTACTCCATCCCCCCTTCACGGAGCACGTTGCCGACCCGCCGATTGACCGCGTCCAGGACGGCCCGCACAGTGGCCCCCTGATTGTCCGAATGGGCCTCCGCGGTCCCAATCAGGAGCACATGGCGGCGTCGACGATCGTACTGGGCGAGCGCCACCAGCATCACCGGCCGGTTGGCTAGCGTAACCGTCCGCATTTCGCTGAGCACGATGGGCCCGTCGAGCCCGGGAAGGCGATTAACCGCGTCGACGGCCGCCAGCGCCACCACTTCCGAAAATTGACTGGGCAAACACCGCCCGCGCCACTCGCCGGTCACTTGCTGCGCTTCGTCCTCACCCCAATAGAAGGTCACCCGAGTATAAGCCTCTTGCTTTAAGGCATCGGCTTCCAGATGATATTCGCGAATGCGCAGGCGAGGAGGCCCCACAACCTCCCGGCCCGGTGACGCTTCGTCGGTGGTAATCTGGGCCACGGAAATCCGCTTATGGTCGACCCGCAAGTTCCATTCCGCCAGCAGTGCGCTTTCGACGTCACGAACAATTTGCTTAGGCGTGCGCTCTAAGCTTGTCAAGACATGAATCTCTTCAACGGCTCCCCAATCGTTGACCGACACCGCACACTTCAGCACCGTCGGCAACTGACAGATGAGATGCTCCATGTCCTCGACGCTGACCTGATTCATTTCGTCCAATCCATTCGCTCCAGTCCCTAATACACCAAGAGGATACCGAAGTACTTCGGCACCCTCCCGTGCTTTTCCTTTTTCGACCCCGTGCGAACTAGCGGCGCCGACGCCGACCGTGGGGAACATAGGTAGTCTGAACCCGCCCCAACGTGTGGATGCGCGTCTCCGCCAGACGATCGGCCGCATCTTGGCTGGGGATTTTCTCCTCTTGGGCCCGATCCAAAATCTCTCCCACCTGCCGACCAATTTGCCGGACTCGCGCATAGGCGCGATCAGCGTGATATCCGCCGGGTTGAAACTCATCAGCCACATTGACCACGCCGCCGCCGTTAATGACGTAGTCGGGAACATATACGATGTTCCGGCGCATCAACTCCAGCCCGTGACGAGGTTCCTTGAGTTGATTGTTGGCCGACCCGGCCACAATGCGGACTTTCAACTGGGGAATAGTGTCATCATTCAAAATAGCGCCTAACGCGCAGGGAGCAAAAATGTCGGCCTCCACGCCGTAAATCTCCTCGGGTTCGACCCAGGCGGCGCCCAGGCTCTCGGCCTTGGCCCGGGTTTCCTCCGGATGTATGTCGGTTACCGTCAACTGGGCGCCTTCGTCACGGAGCATCCCGGCCAGCAACATGCCCACATGCCCCAACCCTTGCAAGGCTACCCGCTTTCCTTGAAGGCTTGTGGATCCGTAAACCATTTGGCAGGCCGCCTTCATCCCTTCCAGTACCCCAAGCGCCGTGGCTGGCGAGGGGTCCCCGCTGGTCTCTTTGAGGCCGCCCACGAAACGCGTTTCCCGCGCCACAACGGCCATGTCGTCTGCGCTGATGCCGACATCTTCTGCCGTAATGTAGCGCCCGCCCAAGCTCTCAATGAGCCGGCCGAAGGCACGCAAAAGAGCCTCGTTCTTGTCGGTTCGGGAGTCAGCCCAGATCACTGATTTTCCGCCGCCCAAATCTAAGCCCATCGCAGCATTTTTATAAGTCATTCCCCGAGAAAGCCGGAGAACGTCGGTAATGGCGTCATCCTCTTTTTGATACGGCCACATGCGGCAGCCACCGAGTGCAGGACCCAAGGTGGTGTCGTGGATGCCCACAATCGCCTTGAGACCGGTGGTCTTGTCGTACCAAAATACCAATTCCTCGTGCCCGTATTTCTCCATCTCGTCAAATATGTTCATGAACCGTCCCGCCCCTACAGGCGGAGTCACTCCCTTTCTCTCGAGATAGAACCCAAAAATCCCTCACACATCATGGCACAACCATCCGTGATCGTAAACCGCTGGATAGTATATGCGCGAATCCGGTCTACACTCCCCGACACAAAGAAAACCGCCCCGAAGGGCGGTAGGCTGCTGGCTAGCTGGCTTTCATCTGCATCCTGAGCTTGTCGGCTACCATGGCGATAAACTCAGAGTTGGTCGGCTTGCCGCGATCCCGGTTAACCGTGTGGCCGAAAATCCCGTTAATGACGTCGACATTGCCCCGTGACCAAGCGACCTCGATTGCATGGCGAATCGCGCGCTCCACCCGACTCGGCGTGGTCTTGTACTTTGCCGCGATGGAGGGATAGAGCTCTTTGGTCACTCCACTTAACAAATCGACACGGTTGATGACCATCAAGATCGCCTCGCGAAGATAGAGATAGCCCTTGATGTGGGCCGGAATACCGATTTCATGAATCATGTTGGTGACTTCGACATCTAAATGCTTCACCGGCACCAACGCCAGTTTGCCGGTGGGCAACGATGGCTTTCGTTCCGCTTGCGGCGCCCCCGCCAGTTGCTTGATGCGGGACGCTAGCACCTTCAAGTTGAAGGGCTTCAAAATATAATAATCCGCGCCCAGTTCAAGAGCTTTCTGGGTCATGGTCTCCTGCCCGAATGCTGTCAACACCACAACCTTAGGGCGTTTGTCCCAGTCCATTTGGTTCATCCGCTCCAGTACGCCGATACCGTCGAGATGGGGCATGATGATATCCAGAACAATAACGTCGGGTGTTTGACGGCTGAGAAAGTCGAGCACCTCCATGCCGTGATTGGCGGCCCCCATGACCTCCAATCCCTCTTCCTGCCGCACGGCCTCCTTCAACAGCTCACAAAATTCGCGGTTGTCGTCAGCAATCAAGACCTTAATCGCCAATGTTGTAGCCCCCTGCCGTAAATATTTGGCATTTCGCTTGTCGTTACATTCTTCTCCGATTCTTCTTGATTTCCTGCCGCAAGCGCAATCCCCTTGCCAGCAATTTCTTGTCGGTATACGACACGCTTCGACAATTTCATCCCACGCGCAAAATGACCCAAGCGGCCCTAAGCCCGCGGCTTCCACCACGTTCGCCCGTTTTGCCCAATCGTGTCTGTTTCGGCGGAATAGAAGAATTTGACGAACGATTTCGCTTTAAGAGAGCAAAAACCCTTCTGCTGTCGAAAAGAAAGGGCCGCGAATGCGGCCCCCCTATGACGGATGCTGATACGCAGATTGTCGCTCCATCCAATACGCGTAGCAACCGAAGCCCAAGGCTGGCCGGCTAATGAGGACATGGGTCACAGCCCCCACCACCCGACCATTCTGGATGATGGGGCTTCCACTCATCCCCTGGACCACACCCCCGGTTTTATGCAATAACCCGGGATCGGTAACACGAAACAGAAGCCCTTTGGTATCGGGCTGGGATTGCGCAGCCGTCTTCAAAATCTCAATATGATAGCGCTCAGGAATTTGCCCGCGCAAAACCGTGATGATGGTCGCGGGGCCCGGATGCACCTGGTCGGGCAGCGCCAGCGGCAGAGCACGGTGGGGTCCCCAAAGCGGCTGGTGGTCAAGCCGCCCGACGATGCCCAGGGTTCCGTTGGCATCCACGCTTCCGGAAACGTTGGCCGGTCCCGCCAACACCCCGACCTTCTGCCCCGGATGGTTATCCGCAGCCGGAACCACGCCGACAATATCGGCTCCCATCGCCCTTCCCGCCTGAACGCCCACCGGCCGCCGGGTCAATCCATCGGTCATGCTGTGCCCGAGCGCCGTAAACGCCAGGGTTTTGGGATTATAAAAGGTCAATGTCCCCACCCCGCTGGTGCGGTCTTGCAGGGTGACCCCAATCTGCCAGTGATGCAGGCGCTCCGACCATACCGGCATCACCGTCCGTACCCGTTCGCTACGCGCTCCCGCCACCCGCAGTCGTACCGGCTGATGGCGGATGCCATCTTGGTTGACCCGCTGCTCCAAGAACGCCACACTCTTGGCGGGTTGCGCGTCCACCGAGGCGATGACATCGCCCCGCTCCAGACCCGCCTCCTGCGCTGGGTCAACGACACGGCCCTGGGTTCGGACCGGGGAAAATCCATTCACGATGAGTCCTCGGGTATGCACCAGCACTCCCACCGATTCCCCGCCCGGCACAACGTAGGCGGGCTTGGGCACGTCGACGGGAACTCCACGCCACGGAAGCCATCCAAACAAGCGAAAATGCAGCAGATAGTGGCCCGAACTGGGCGTTTCAACGTCAATTTGTGAGGCGTTGGCGACCATTACCGGCCGACTGTTGCCACTGGCCACCGCCACCGGAACAAAGCGGCTCCAGGAAACCCGAACGCCCTGTCCTTGGGGGATTTCCAGATGAGCCGGAAAATTAAACAGGGCCCGCGCAGGCGCGCTGGTCCCCAGCGCCACAACGCCGCTGGCCAACACAATCCCCAAGGCTCGGGAAATTCGTCCTCGCTTCATATGGTCACCTCCTCGTCTCGGTATTAACCTGTCCGAAAGAGGATGGGCGGAACCGAGGGAGGTGATGTCAAGCGAGGAAGAACTCTTTTTAAAAATGGCCTAAACGGCGGCAATTGACGCAGTGTTTTGCCTCGGCACGAAAAATTTACAGCGAAAATACCTGCTCCGCCAATTGGTCGGCCGCCCGTGGACGAGCCCACAAGCGCTGGCTGTCAATCATTTGTTGCCGCGCCGGCGACCCTTCTTCAATCAGCTCCGTGACTACCTTCTTTAGGTTATTGTCGCCACGAACGGCCAAATCATGCATAACCAACCGGTCTCGATTTGCTTCTTCCTGGCCGGCAATCCAGTGGGTCAACACCCACGGCACCTGCGATTGGCACACTTCAGCGGCTGTCACGCCCCCTGGCTTTCCCACCACCAGTCGAGCTTGCTTTAAAAGCGACGGCATATGTTCAATATATCCAACAATGTGCACCCGTTCCGGCCAGCGATGTTCGTCGAGCGCCCAACGCAGTTTTTCGTTGTGGCCGCAAATGGCCAACACTGGATGGGGCAATTCCGCCAGGGAGCGCAAAATACGCACATAGGGTCCCATGCCCAATCCCCCGCCGAGGAGAACAATGGGCCCGTGACGCAGCTGCTCTAACAACGGACTGGGAAAACTGAATGACGACCGAATCGGAATGCCCGTCTGCCACACCTTGTTTGTTGGGTAGCCCCATCGGGCCAGATCCTGAACCTGCTCGGGCATCCATACGGCATAGCCATCGGCCGTCGGTTCATACCAAAATTGATGCACTGACAAATCGGTCAGCACCCCGACAAGCTTAAGATTGGGATGGCTTTCTTTAATGGCTGACCAGGCTGACAGGGCAAAAGGATGGGTGGCCACCACCACATCCGGCCGATAGGCATCGTACACGGGCCCTAACACCTCGCGGCCCGCCTGACGCCAGCTCCGGCGATGGTTTTGCCACAACTGCCGCTGGCGGTCGCCTAAGCGAAACAATGTTCCATAAACCCCGGGAAGAAAGCGAATGCCAAAGAAGTAAAGACGCGTGGCCATACGGACCTTGACCACCAGGTGATGGGAGAACTCAACCTCCGCCCCCCGCGCGGCAAACGATTCCGCCAACGCTCGCGCCGCGATATCATGCCCCGTGCCAATCGGTAAACTGGCTATGACGACCCGCAAGTTGCGACCACCTCATCCCTGCCCGTCCTTGAGCAAACTTTCAGCATGGCGCAGGGCGGCCGTCCCTGCTGAACCACTTAACATGCGAGCAATTTCTCGTTGGCGCTCTTCGCCTTGCAATTCCTGAACACGAGACTCGGTACCCTCTTCGGTGACAATTTTTTGCACTCCTAGATGGTGCACGGCCCGGGACGCAACAACCGGCTGGTGCGTCACGGCCACCACCTGGGCCTGAGTCCCCAATTCCGCCAACAGCGCGCCGACTCGTTCTGCCGAGGTACCCCCGAGCCCCTGGTCCACTTCATCAAAAATGTACACAAGACTCCTATCCCCGGCACTGCCGACCACGGCCAAGGCTAGGGCCACGCGCGCCAATTCGCCGCCCGAGGCTACCCGGCCCAGCGGCTTTAAGGCTTGTCCGTCATTGGCGGAAAACCAAATTTCCACATGGTCCTTCCCTCGTCGGGAGATCTGTTGGATTCGATGTCGGAACTCGACCACGCCACGCGGCATCTCCATTTCCCGAATCAACCCCGTCACTCTTTCGGTGGCTGCACTGAGCCCCGCCTGACGCGCCGCACTTAAAGCCTGAGCTCGGTCGTCCAACACCTGCCGCGCCTGCCGCTGCCGTTTTTCCGCCTGGCTTATCTCCCAATCCAGGTTATCGAGTCGGGCAATTTCTTCGGACAACGCCTCCTGATAGGCGAGGACATCCTCAAGCTCCGGTCCCCAGCGCCGTTTCATGCGACTCAAGGCATCAGCCCGTGATTCCAACGCTTCCAAACGGGCGGGGTCCAGATCCAACGTATCCATCCAGCGCGCCACATCCAGGCGCACCTCGGACAACGAGCGCTCCACACTCAGCATGGCCTCACCCATGGGTCCCAAATCCTCATCGTAGCTGACCAAGAAATCCGCCAAACGACGGGCCTCGGCGATTTGGGCTAAAAGGCCCTCTTGTCCGATCGTACCGTCGAGCAGCGAATACAGCGCCTGCCCGGACTCCATCAGTTTTCGCCCCGCCCGCAACCGACTGAGTTCGCGCTGCAGCATCTCATCCTCACGCGGCTGAATGTTCAGCGCCTCCAATTCCGCCAACAGTGCGCGCTTGTCCTCAATCTGCCCAAGATCGGCCGCGCTCGCCCTAAGCGCATCCAAGGCTTGCTCCGCATCCCGCCAGGCGTCAAAGGCCTGCTCAAAGGCCTGCCGCAGATTCTCCACCTGCCCAAAGCGGTCCACCCAATCCAGCACCACTAACGGATCCTGTGCCTTTAACACCTGGTGCTGACCGACATAGTTCAGCACCTGATCGCCGAGCGCCCGCACGGTCGCAGCGGGAACCAACTGTCCCTGGACCCGGTAGAGCGAACGGCCCTCCCGGTCGGTCACCCGTTCGATCACCATCAGACTATCGGGTGCCACTCCCAACGCTTCGAACGGCACCCAACGGGCATCCTGCGGCGACAGTTCCAAGGCGGCGCGAAGCCGCACCCGATCTGCCCAGGGGCCGATGCGATCGGAACTCAGCCTGGCACCGAACAGGGTCGCGAGACTTTCTAGCACCAGCGACTTCCCGGCGCCCGATTCTCCGCTCAGCACGTTGAGTCCCGACCCCAGAGCCACCACCGTCTTTCGAATGAGCGCAAAATTTTCGATTGTGAGCTCTATGAGCATGGTGCGCCCCCTTTCTCCTAATGGCCCTTTCGCCATCCACGCAACACATGGAAGAAGCTCCAGCCGGGCCGCCGAATCAAACTGATGCTCAAGGGGCTTGCTACCACGACCACTTCGTCACCGTCTTCTAACGGATGGACCTCTTGACCGTCAATCGTCACCAGCGTGTCGCGGTGGATACTGCGAATGCGAATCCGCACCTCCTGCTCGCGGCTCAGCACAATGGACCGGTCGAAAAAGGAATGTGGGCAAATCGGCGTCACCACCGTCACGTCCAGGTCGGGGGTTAAGATGGGTCCGCCGGCCGACAGGGAATAGGCTGTCGAGCCCGTGGGCGTCGCGATGATAATCCCATCAGCCGGATAGGTGGTCACGTAGGCCGCGTCGACAAAGGTCTCCAAATTAATTAACCGCGCGAACGGCCCTTTGGCTACCACCACATCGTTCATCGCCTCAAACTCCGCCAGTATCTGCTGATCGCGAATAACCCGAGCGGTTAGCAGCCGACGCTCGTCCAGCGCAAACTGCCCATGCAGCACCGCATCTAATGAGGCATAGAGTTCCGGTACCTCGACTTCCGTGAGAAAGCCCAGATGACCGAGATTCACCCCGAGAATCGGTGTGTTCAACGAAGCTAACTGTTTCGCCGCCCTCAGCAAGGTGCCGTCGCCCCCCAGCACCACCGTGGCCGTCAAATCCATTTGACTAATCTCTTCCCAGTACTTGCCGGATTCCGGCATTCCCACCGCGTCCGCGAGCTCATCGGGCATGACCAATTGCACATCATGCTGGTCCATCCATTGCCGCATGCGCAATACCAGTCCACGAACCTGATCCTTTTCGGGATTCGGCCACACCAACATGTTAGGCATGGCTCTCCTCCGCCTTCCACGCCTCGTCAACCACGCGCTCAATATTCAGCGTGGTCTCCGTGTGCCCCCGCGCCACTAAATACAGCAAAAATTCGATGTTCCCCTCGGGTCCCCGAATGGGGGAAGCGGTCAACCCCTGAACCGCGTACGCTAAAGACCGGGCCTGGTCCACCACCCGCTCCAGCACTTCCTCATGAACCTTTGGCTGCCGCACCACGCCGCCCCTCCCCAGCTTCGCCGGTCCCGCCTCAAATTGCGGTTTGACCAACGCAACCACCGTGGCGCCATCCTTTATCAAGGGGGCGAGCGGCTCCAGCAAAAGGCGCAGGCCAATGAACGACGCGTCGACCGACGCGCCGTCCAGCGGAATCTCCCGGCCCAACCCAGAAAGCGTCAAATAACGGGCGTTGGTGCGCTCGAGTACGACAACCCGCGGGTCCTGGCGAAGCTTCCAATCCAACTGGCCGTATCCCACGTCCACCGCCCACACCCGTGCGGCGCCATGTTGAAGCCAGCAGTCGGTAAATCCCCCCGTTGACGCGCCGACGTCAACCACATCCCACCCCGTAGGGTCGATGCCGAACTGGTCTAGCGCGTGATTCAGCTTCACGCCACCGCGGCTCACAAATGGGAGCGCCGCCGTCACCGCGACCTGGTCGTCGGGTTCAACCAGGCGTCCGCTCTTCCGCTCTGTCCGTCCGTTAACTTCCACTTTGCCCGCCATAATCAACGCCTGGGCCCGATTGCGAGACTCCACGGCGCCCATTTCGACCAAGCGCACGTCTAGGCGCTGCTTCACGGCTGAACCTCTGAAGACAATCGCTCCAGCCACTCCACCGCCTTTCGGGATAATGCTTCCGCCGACAGTCCGTAGAGATCGAGGTAGTAGTCGGTGGGTCCATGATCAATAAACACGTCGGGCAACCCCTCGATGCGAAGCGGCACCGACAATCCCTGGGCGATCACCCACTCGGCTACCGCTGCCCCAAATCCGCCCGCCACCGCGTGCTCCTCGACAGTCATCAGCGCACGGCTTTCCTGTACGGCTTGCTTCAGCGCCTCCCCATCCAAGGGCTTGACAAAGCGCGCATTGAGCACACCGGCCTCAATTCCCTGGTCCGCCAAGAGTTCGGCCGCCTCCATGGCTTTGTACACCATGGGGCCCAGTGCAATAAAGGTGACGTCTCGCCCGTGGCGGAGCCACTCCGCCCGGCCCCACTCCAACGTCCCGAATGGTTCATCGAGGCTGAGGCCCCGGCCAGCGCCACGCGGATAGCGCACCGCCACCGGGCCCGGACGATCCAGCGCCGCGGCTACCAACTGGCGAAGCTCCGACTCATCCTTCCCCATGGCAATCTCCAAATTGGGCACGGTGCGTAGAAATGCCATATCATACACCCCTTGGTGGGTCGCGCCGTCGCCCCCCACCAAACCAGCCCGGTCGACCCCGAACAACACCGGCAGATTCTGGTGGCAGATGTCATGAATCACCTGATCGTAGGCCCGCTGCAAAAACGTCGAGTAGACCGCGAACACCGGCCGCATACCCGCCATTGCCAACCCCGCCGCGAAGGTCGCCGCATGCTGCTCCGCAATGCCGACGTCAAAAAACCGGTCCGGGTATTGGGACTGGAAATAATCCAGTTTCGTCCCGTCAGGCATGGCGGCGGTGATGGCCACGATGTCAGGCCGATCTTTTGCAAGCTCGACCAATGTGCGGCTGAACACCAGACTATAGGAAGGCGGCTCGGCCTTCTTAATCATTTCCCCCGAGGTCCGCTCGAACGGCCCGGGCCCATGAAACTGAACCGGCCGCTCTTCGGCGGGCTTATAGCCCTTCCCTTTTTGGGTAATGACATGCACCACGACGGGGCCATCCGCATCACGGGCCGTACGCAACACCGGAATCAACCCATCTAGATCATGCCCATCGATGGGCCCGTAATATTTAAAGCCGAGCGCCTCAAACACGTTGTCCGGCAAAATCGCTGCATGCGCCAGCTCCTTGAGCCGCTCGGCGGTCCACCGGAGCCGTGATCCAAAAAGCGGCAGAGACTCCAAGGCTTGGTCCAGATCCTGCTTCAGGCGCATGTAGCTCGGCGCCGTGCGCAACTCCGTCAAATATCGCGAAAAGGCCCCGACATTGGGGGCGATTGACATGGAGTTGTCATTCACCAGCACAGTCATGGGCGTACCCAGATGGCCTAGTTGATTGAGCGCCTCCCAAGCCATTCCGGCGGTCAAGGCCCCATCCCCAATCAATGCGGCCACGCGATAGTCCGCACCCGTGAACTGCCGCGCCACGGCCAGCCCTACTGCTCCCGACAACGAGGTGCCGGCATGTCCGGCCTCCCAGACATCATAGGGGCTCTCATGCCGCTTTAAGAACCCTGACAGACCGCCCAATTGGCGAATGCTGGGGAATTCCGCGCGACGGCCGGTAATAATCTTATGAGCATAGGCTTGATGGCCAATATCAAAAATGACCTTGTCTTCGGGCGTGTTGTACACATAATGAAGGGCCAAAACTAATTCGACAGCGCCCAAACTTGCACCTACATGGCCACCTTGACGTGCGGTGGTGTCCAGAATGTCCTGACGTATCTCCTGCGCCAGTTGACGCAACTGGCTTACGGTAAACCGGCGAAAGTCCCCGGGAGCATGAATTCCATCAAGCAACTTGGCCATGAGGCCCTCCTTCCTACCACGATCGGTCCCGAGCAAAAGCCAATAAAGCGGCCAAATGCTCTCCACGCTCAGGATCGACTAACGCCAGGGCCGCCCGACAATGCTCATCGACCAGCTGCCGTACCGCCTCGAGTCCCATTAAACGAGGATAGGTCGCCTTGCCGCGATTGGCGTCGGTCCCGGTGGCTTTTCCCAAGGTCTGGGCATCGCCAATTACATTCAACATATCATCGACCATTTGAAAAGCCAACCCGAAGTGCTCCCCGAAGGCGCTCAGCAACTCTTCTGCCTCCCGGTCGCCGGCTAAAATGGCGGGAAGGGACAAGGCCGCCGAGAACAAGGCGCCGGTCTTGAGGCGATGGATTCGCTCGAGTTGTTGAACATCGACGGTCTGATATTCGGCGGCCAAATCGAGAACCTGTCCCCGCACCAGCCCTTCCCGCCCGGCGGCCAAGGCCAAGCGGCGCGAGGCCCGGATGACCCGCTCGGGAGCAAATCCCGGAGATAGGGCGGCCATTTTAAAAAACGCCTCGGTCAGCAGGGCATCGCCAGCCAAAATTGCCTGGGCCTCTCCGAAGGCGATGTGTGCGGTGGGTTTCCCACGCCGGAGCTCATCGTCATCCATCGCCGGCAAATCATCATGGATCAAAGAGTAGGTATGAAGATACTCCACCGCCAACACAGCCGGCCGGAGCGCCTCCCAGTCCACGGATACATACTCCGCTGCTGCCAACATCAATTGAGGACGCAAACGCTTGCCGCCAGCGGTAAGCGCATAAGCCATCACTTCCTCCACCGAACCGGGAAGCGCCTCCATGGCCGCAATGTCATCCCGAATCCATCCGTCAACCACCGTTCGCGAGTCGCTCAACCACTGTTCCGCTACCATCCTTAGGCCTCCTGAGGCTTGGGAGTACCCATGAGGGATTCGGCTCGCTCCAACAGCTGGTTGGCTCGCTGACTGAGCGACTTGGCTTCCTGGTACAGGCGGAGACTCTCACCCAACGGGGCGCGGCCCGTCTCCAAGAGCTTCACAATCTCTTCCAGCCGCGCCATGATGCTTTCGTATTGGTCTAAATCGCGCTCCTCATTCATCTGGCTTTTCATCCCCCTTGGGCGGCGTCGGCCTTACCCAGACGCTCCCGTCATGCCAATGCACTTCATAGCTCTCATCCCATTGTATCGCATTGCGGGTGACCAAAGTCCCCCGATCATCCGACACATAAGCATACCCGCGCTCCAAAGGCAATTCAGGATTCAAAAGCGGCAACTGCCCCATAATCCGCTCCAGGCGGTGACGACGTTCCATAGTCTGCCGCTCGTAGGCCCGCTCGGCACGCTCATCGAGCCGGTCTAAGAGATGTCGGTATTCCCGAAACAGCGTTTCCGGGTGCGCCAACAACCCGTGCGCCACCCAACCCTGTATGCGATTTCTCTCCCAGGTGAGGCGCTGGGTGAGAGCCGCGTCCAATCGCTCTGCCAAATTGTCCTGCCAGGCCTTCAGTTGAACCAGTTCCGGCACGGCCAATTCGGCTGCCGCGGACGGCGTGGGGGCCCGCAAATCGGCCACCAGATCGACCAGCGTGGTATCAATCTCATGCCCCACGGCGGAGATGACCGGCACTGGCGAGGCAAACACCGCCCGCACCACCGCTTCCTCGTTGAAGGCGGCCAGGTCTTCCTTAGCACCGCCCCCGCGGCCAATGATGAGCACATCCACATCCTCACGGCGAATCTTCGCCAACGCCTCAACAATGCTGGCCGCCGCTTCCCGTCCTTGCACCAATACGGGATAGAGCACGACCGGCATGCCCGGAAATCGCCGCGCCACCACCGTCTCAATGTCGAATCGGGCCGCGCCGGTGCCCGAAGTGATCACCCCCACGGCGCGCGGCACCAGCGGCAGCCGGCGCTTGGGACGCGAAAACAAGCCCTCCTGGTAGAGGCGCTGTTTGAGCATCTCCAGTTGGAAATCCTGCGAGCCCCGCCCCATGTCGCGAACCAAGGAAACATAAAGCTGTGTTTGCCCGTCGCGTTCAAACACGCCCACCCGCCCGAAAGCCAATACCGCCATTCCATCTTTCAGCGGCTCCTTCAAGGTGGCGGCGTCCCGGCGGAACATCACCGCCCGAATCTGGGCGGTTTCATCCTTCAACGTAAAATACCAGTGGCCGGAGCTATGGTGGCGTACCCCGCTCAACTCGCCTGCGACCCAGATTCGCTGCCACTCATCCACGCCTTCGACTAACCGCCGAATAGCGGATACCAGTTCGCCGACCGTGAACGTTTTCATCGGAGTCCCCGATAGGCGGTCCAGGTGTTTTTGAGAAGCTCGGCAATGGTCATTGGCCCCACCCCTCCGGGAACTGGCGAGAGCGCCCCGGCGTGTCCTTCAAGCGACTCCCGGTCGACGTCACCCACTAAGCCATTTTCGGTCCGATGAATGCCCACATCGACGACCACCGCTCCTGGCTTGACCCAGTCGCGGGTAACCAACCGCGGCCGACCGGCCGCGGCTACCAGCACATCCGCCTCCCGCGCCACACGCCACGGCTCTTCTGACCGGGAATGCAAAATGGATACTGTGGCATGCCGCGAAAGCAGTAACAAGGCGGTCGGCAACCCAACCAGAGCGGACCGCCCCACCACCACGGCGCGCCGGCCCGCCAACTCCACGTGATAGGCGTCCAGCAAATCCATAATGCCCGCAGGCGTACAGGGCCGAAGCCCGGGCGTCATCTCCACCAGCGCCCCTTGGCTTGCCTGTGTCAGCCCGTCCACATCTTTCTCCGGGCGGATGGCCTCAATGACCCGGCGGCGATCAACCCCCTGGGGCAATGGCAGCTGCACGAGAATGCCGTGAACGGCGGGATCCTCATTTAACTCCTTCACCACCGCCAGCACATCCTCCGTACGGCTGTCTTCAGGAAGCCGCTGCTCAATCGAGCGCATCCCTACGGCGCGCGCCGCCTTGCCCTTGTTGCGCACATAGATTTCCGACGCCGGGTCATTGCCCACCAGCACCACAGCCAGCCCCGGTTCTGAGCCGCTTTGACTAATTTCCGTCTTCAGTCCCTCGCGGATGCGGGCGGCAACCGCTTTGCCGTCAAGAATCGTGCTCATTCTTCTCGTCCTCCTCATCGGCCAAAAACCGCTCCTGCGCAATTAGTGCTATTCCCACGGCGTTGTCCCGACTCCACTCAGGGGCTGCAAACCCAATCTGCCAGCCGTTTTTCTGAAGACGCGCCGTCATCACCCGGCGGAGATGCGTATTGGCGGCCACCCCGCCCACCACCAAGAGATGGCCTGGTGGGGCTGCCGCCTCCACCAGAGCCGACAAGCTCCTTGAAATCGACTCCATGACTCCCTTGGCTAAAGCGGTCGGCTCGGCGCCCTCCCGCAGGGCTCGCCGGGCCGCGCTCTCCGGCCCGGAGAAGCTTGTCCACCATCGACCATCTCGCGACCGGGGGCGGGACCAAGGAAGCGCAAGGGGCGCCGCCGCCGACTCGGCCAAGCGATCCAGTTCTGGACCGGCTGGAAAGGCCAGCCCTAAGGCCACTCCCACGCGATCCACAAACTGCCCCGCATACAAATCGTCGCTACCTCCCACAAGATCGATCGACCAGGGGACCGTGCGGCGGTCGACGCGAAGCAACTCGGTCGTACCCCCGGAAATATGCAGAGCCAAGAAGGGATCTGCGGGATCCCAGGCGGCGCTCCAGAGTCCCGCCCGGATGTGGCCTTCTTGATGGGTGCAGTGAATGAGCGGCACCCCCCGCCCCAACGCCACCGCCTGGGCGGCCAGCATCCCGGCCAAAAAAGGCGGAAGGTACGAGTCCGGTGTGGGACGGGGAGTCTGGGACGCTCCCACGACCACTAAGCGATGGCGATCCAAACCGTCCATGACCCGTTCCAGCATGGCGGGCAAATTTTTCACGTGATAGAAAAGCGCCTCGCTCGGCCTCAGACCGCGGCTGCCCATCGGGACCGGGAGCAGCTGGCGCTCTTGACGCACCAACCTCCCATCGGCCGCCACAGCCGCTACTGAGGTCGTATAGGCGCTAGTATCGAGTCCAAGACTCCAATCACTAGGAATGAGGGCGATCCGGATCACCTTCTGGTCTTACTTGCGTGGCAATCGATGCGAGCACGCCGTTAACAAACTTTTTGGCTTGGTCGGTACTGTACGCTTGAGCCAACTCCACCGCCTCATCAATGATGACGGAGATGGGAATGTCCGGCTCTTCCGCCATCTCATAAGCGCCCAAGCGCAAAATATTGCGATCAATGGCAGGCATACGGTGAATGCGCCAATCGCGTGCCGCCGCCGAAATCCATTCGTCCAGCGTCTTTTGGCGCGCCACCGTCCCTTCGACCAGTTGCCGGGCGTAGGCGCGATCAGTTTCCGAGGCCCCGTCTAGGGTGCGATCCAAAACGCGCGGCAGGGTCGCCTGTGCCAAATCATATTCGAACAATATCTTCAGCGCCAATTCCCGTGCATGGTGCCGAGCCACGCTTCATCCTCCCTGCTTGTCCGCTTGCTCGTCGGTTTTGAAAGCCACCCCTTGAATGTGGATGTCCACCGTCCGCACGACAAGACCGGTCGTCCGCTCCACCTGCGCTTTCACGTGCTCTTGCACCTTCTGCGCCACCTCGGGAATGCGGACACCATACTTCACCGTCAAACTCACCGCCAAATCCACCTGCCGGTCTTCGACATCGACACGAACCCCGCGGGATTGGGAGCGCCGGCCCAACATATCGTTGAGACCCGACGCCACCCCGCCCGCCAAGCCCTTGACGCCCTCCACTTCCGTTGCCGCCAGGGCGGCAATTTCGGCAATGACGTCGTTCGCGATGTGAATGGTCGGCATGGCCGGCGCTTGTCCTAAGGCTTGGCCTTCTTGCACTCAGCTTCCCTCCTTTATGCGCCTTTAAACCGCTCACCAAGGAAGTTAATGTGGATGCGGCCTTGTTGAAACTCGGCGTCCTCCATTAATTGCTGGTGCATCTGAATGGTGGTCTTAACCCCGTCAACTTCAAACTCCGACAACGCGCGGCGCATACGCGCCACCGCCTCATCGCGGTCCCGGCCCCAGGTGACCAGCTTGGCCAATAACGAGTCATAATAGGGCTGTACAACGTAGCCGGCTTGGGCTGCCGCATCGACCCGCACCCAGGGTCCGCCGGGCTCCTTCCAGGTGGTAACGGTGCCTGGACTAGGCCGAAACATGGCATCGGGGTCTTCGGCGTTAATGCGGCACTCGATGCTCCAGCCCTGCATCTTGACATCTTCTTGGCGAATGCTGAGCGGCAGTCCGGCCGCGACCCGAATCTGCTCCTTGACGACGTCAACTCCCGTCACCATTTCGGTGCACGGGTGCTCCACCTGCACGCGGGTGTTCATTTCCATGAAATAGAAATGACCGGTGTCATCTAACAAAAACTCCAAGGTCCCGGCGCTCACATAATCCACTGCCCGGGCCGCCTTACGAGACGCTTCGCTCATTTGTTCACGAATCTCCGGGGTCAGAGCCGGTGATGGCGCCTCCTCCATGACCTTTTGACGCCGGCGCTGCAAGGAACTCTCGCGTTCACCCAACGTCACCACGTTCCCATGCTTGTCGGCAATCACCTGAATCTCAATGTGGCGTGGGTTCAAGAGATACTTTTCAAGGTACACGTCGCCTTGGCCGAAAGCGGATTTGGCTTCGCGGCTCGCCCGCTCCAAGGCGTCTTCCAGCCCGTCGGCGCTTTCCACGATGCGAATGCCGCGGCCCCCACCGCCAAACGATGCCTTCACCAAAATGGGATAACCGATTTGCTCGGCAATGGCGCGCGCCTCGGCGACATCCGATACCGTCCCCTCGGTCCCGGGCACCACCGGCACCCCGGCCTCCTTCATAATGCGGCGGGCTTCCGCCTTAATCCCCATTTTTTGAATGGCATCGGCCGGAGGGCCGATGAACACGAGACCCCAGGTTTCGCACACCCGGGCAAAATGGTCATTTTCAGACAAAAAGCCGTATCCCGGGTGAATGGCTTCAGCCCCCGTGTGAACGGCCGCATTGATAATGTTGGGAATATGTAAGTAACTCAGTGTGGATTGTGCCGGCCCAATGGGAAAGGCTTCGTCGGCATAATGCACGTGCGGGGCGTCTTTGTCGGCGTCCGAATACACGGCCACGGTCTTAATGCCCAACTCCCGGGCCGCACGCATGACTCGAATCGCAATTTCGCCCCGGTTGGCCACCAAAATCTTATTAAACATGCCATCCTCCCCTTCTCCATTGACTAATAGACCACAACCCGAGAGCAATGTCTAGGGGGACAACTGTCCCCCTAGGTCCCGCCAATATTAGGATTTGGGTAGAATCACCACGTCTTGCGGGGGAAGTCCCGTGACCATGGTAGCCGTATCGGCAATCCGCGCCACCTGTTTCTGAGTGAGGCGGGCAGCCCCGACTTGGACCACCACTTGATTCCCCGCGACGGTCGCCGCCGACAGCGGAAATCCGCGTCCCGACAAAAGTCCTTCGATGCGCGTCTCCTGCTTTAACTCCTGCGTGTCGCGCACCAGAGTGGCCGAGGCCTGCGCCTTCGCCGCCTTGGAGATTCCGCTGTTCTTTATGAGCGCCTGCAACGTGGCAATTTCCTTAGACATGAGCTGATCCCGCTTCATGCGGAAGTTGACAAAGTAGTTCTCCAGATTGGTGGTGTTCTGCTGAACCTTGGCGGTGACGCCCCCCCGGGCGGTAACCGCCGTGTCCGGGCTGGTACGGTGGTAGACCACATAACCCAACAACACCGCCAACACGGTCACAAACGCGGCAAAACGAATGACTTGCGGACGCTTCATTGCACTTCCTCCTTCACAGCACTTCGGTACTAATTGGGCAATACCAGCACTTGGTAGGGCTGGATCTGAAGCAAGGTTTGCACGGCTTGGGCAATCTCACTGCGAATCAGCGGTCTTTCGGCCGACGGAGAGACCACCACCACGCCTCCCACGGCGGGTCCAATTTGATCGAAGGGAACCACCGTCTGCCCGGAATTGGTGGTGACAACCACCGGCTGGGTTCCATTGCCGCTTCCGGAACTATCCACATACTGGGACTGAATGCTGCGAGTCAGGGTCACCGCGACGGAGACGTTGTGGACGCCGGGAATTTTCGTCAGGATGGCCGCCACTTGAGATGAAATCTGGCGCTCCTGCCGTTGAAGCGGCGTCTTCGGGATCGACGTCGACGCCGGCCCCGGATGGCTGGATGGGGGTGACGGGCGGGGCGCGCCGAAACTGCCAAACCCCAGAAGCAACACCCCCACACCGCCAATGACAATCAACCGTACCAGGCTCTTCTTGTCCTGCTGAATAAATTTATGCCACCATTCGCGATATCCGTTGGCCATTGGACTCCCTCCTAACCCTGTACCTCATGGGATCGGTCGACGACAAGATGGATGGGGGGCGCCTTCCCCATCGTCACTTCGAGTGCCGCCTTAACGTAATGACGCACCCGCTGCGCCGTCACGCTGTCGGACGCTGTCTGGACCACCGCCCCCACCCGGCCGTCGGCTTCCATCGTGAGCTGGCAGCTGGCGATGTGGGGCATGCTGAGGACAATCGCCTCCGCCTGATGCAGTTCCTCCGTGGTTACCACGGTGCTGTATCCCGCGGGCGTATTCGTCCACCCAGCCGCGTCGCTGGCTTGAGCCACATGGTGCAACTGTCGCATCCACCCCCATAGCGGATGAATCATTACGGCCAGAATCACCAAGCCCACGACTAATCCGCCATACCGTTTCATATCGCCTTTGGGCAGCAGGTAGTCCACCAAATTTCCTAAAAGCACAACAACAATCAGGACCTTCAGCCAATCGCCCACCGCACTCATTACAGCTGCACTCCGTTGGTGGTGCTGACCACAACCGTCACCACTAGGAAAAACATCAACGCCACGGCACCTGCAATCGCCATCAGCCATCCCAGCGCATTCGCCATGAGATTTAAGGCGGCGCCGACCCCTGGCACGCCCAAGGGTTCGGATGCGGCAGCCCCGACGCGATAGAGCGCCATCATGGCAAACAGCTTGACCAGCGGGAAGGCCACCAGGGCGATAATGCCCAGCGCGCCGAACACCGACACCGCATTCTTTAGCAGCATGGAGCTTCCTAAAACGGCCTCCATGGCATCGGAAAACATCTTGCCAATCACAGGAACAAAGGTATTCGCGAGAAATTTTCCCGTGCGAAGCGTCACCCCATCCGCTACCGATCCGGCCGCACCTTCGACCGCCATTACACCCAAAAAGAGCGTCATCAACCCGCCCAGCAGCGTGAGCCCCACCGTGCGGAACAGGCCGGCCAGATTTTTCAGCGAAAATCTGGGGAGCCACACCGAAATCAGTTCGACTAAGGTTGCCATCAGAACCAGCGGCAGCACCCACTGTTTGGTCAATACCGCGACCACATTGGTCACCAATAGCATCAGAGGGTGAAAGATACCGGCCGAAGCAACCGCCCCGCTCCCCGCGATGAGCACCATCAACAGCGGGATGAGCGACTCCATGAAGTGCACCAAATTGCCCACCAGGCTGCGCACCATGGTGATGGCCACGCCAAAGGAGTGCAGCGCCACCAGAATCAGCGCCGAAACCACCACCATTTGCGTCAGCGCCACTAGACCCTGTTTGTCGTTGGTTTCAAAAGTCTCACCCAGACGGGCGAGAAGAGCTGCCAGCACGGTCAGGAGAAAGATGATGCCGAGAACCCGGCCTTCAACCCCCAGGTCGCCTAGCAAGGCGGTCCCCAGGGCCGCCAAGAGGGTTTGGGGATCAAACGGCACTTTCTTTTCCAAGACGGCATGCGCAATTTGGCCCACGCTGGGCAGAGCCGGCCCGCCCGATTGATGAATCATCTGATTGACACTCTGCTCGAGACCGGTGGTATTGAGCGACTGAATTTGCTGATTCACCAAGTGGGGAACCGAGGCTGCCCAGACGGCGTGAGGCGCCATGAGAACGCCCCCCACGGCCAGAACCAACCCCATCCAGCGTGCACGCATGTCGTCCCCTCCCCATCCGGATTAGCCGGGAATGAGTTTCAACACCGTTTCGGTGATGCTCGCCACCAGCGGTACTGCCAGCAGCAAAATTGCGATTTTCCCTGCCAGCTCAATGCGGAGTGCTGTTCCACCCTCGCCGCTGTCTTGAGCCAATTGGGCCACAAACATCGTCAAGTACGCGATCCCAATGACCTTCAACAACAGCGCCAAGTATTGGACGGGAATGTGCGCCAGTTCCGAAATGCGCACGAAACTCGAAACCACCCGGGAAATATCGGGCACGATGATGAGCAGCATCACCACGCCCACGGCCAGTCGCACGACCACTCCGATGTCTTGGCGTTGTTCCTTGACCACCATCACCAACACCGTGGCCATAAGCCCCAAACCCAGCACCCGCAATAAGTCCAGCAACGGGAGTCCCCCTTAGAGGTTGAACATGGTGCGGACCGACTGAAAGAGCTGGGCCACCTCCCGCAGCACCATCAAAAAGCCGATGGCAATGCCGGCCAGCGCCACCAGTTGCCCCCATTCCTTGCGATCCAGCCGTTCCAGCACGCTGTATGCCACCGTGACCAAGATGCCGATTCCGGCCAGCTTGAATATCAGGTCGACGCCTGCCATTTCCTCACCTCTTGTCACAGCATCAGAATGACCACCATCACACCTAAGGCGCCGACCAATGCGGGATATAGTCGGCCATCCTGCGCTTCTTTACGTCGCGCCTCCTCAATCAGACGCGAAAGTTCGGCCTGCACCGCCTGCAACTCGGATCGCTGCGCTAGGGCATCGGTGCGTCCCAGCACTCGTCCAAAGTCCCGCAGCAAGGCTCGGTCTTCGTCCCATAGGCCAGGCACGCGTTCCAACATCGCGCTCCACAGTTCGCCGACATCGGCATCGGGATGGCCAAGGTTCCCGACCAATTGCGTGACCGCGGGGGCAATCAGCCCTAGACCGCGACTCGCCTCCGGCAAGGCGCTGGCCAACGGCATCTGTTTGATCACAATGAACGGATCCAACCGGCGGGCCAACCGTTGAAAGGCTTCCAGGGTCAACACCCGCATTCGGAAGGGACGGCTGGCCAGCCGCCCCAATCCCACTGCGGCTACCACAACCAACAAGGCCGCGGCTAGCTTTAGGGCCATCACCTTCGCCCTCCGTAGGTCCACACCTCGGTCACCGTGCCGGGCGCCGGCTGGGCTGCCAGGGTGACCACGGCATCAAACACTCCCGACTCTAGACACTCCCGGTACTCGCGGCGGGCCACTAAATCGGCCCGCGACCGAGCATGAACAGTCGCCAGCATTCCCACGCCGGAGTAACGGGCCTTAAAGACGGCTTGCAGATCCCCGCCATCGCCGAGCTCGTCGACGGCAATAAGCTCAGGCCCCAATGTTCTGAGGGCCACCTCAATGCCCTCTTTCTTGGGCCAACCATCCAGCACGTCCGTATGCATGCCTAAGTCGTGGCCTGATCCCCCGGTCCCCCCGAACCCGGAGATCTCAGACCGTTCATCCACCACGACAATGCGGCGCCCCTGGTCGCTCAACACCCGTATGAGGTCGCGCAACAAGGTGGTCTTACCCGCTCGCGGGGGCGATATCAACAGCACTCCGCCCAACGGCAGGCCTTCGGCCTCGATCCGCTCCCACAACGCCTGGCCGGGCCCCATAACCGCCCGCGCCACGCGTACATTGAGCCCGCTGATCTGGCGCACGCTCTCAACGTGGCCGCGGACCACGACAGCCCGACCGGCGATGCCAACACGGTGGCCTCCGGCCAACGTCAGATACCCGCGAGAGAGTTCGTCCGCCCGTGCGTAAAGGGAATACTCGGCAAGCACCGCCACAATCCGCTCCATATCCTCAGCGCTGACTACCTTCTCGGACAGCGGCGCCTGCCAGCCGGTCCCGTAGAGATATACGGGGCGGTTGAGGCGAAAACGAATCTCCTCCAGGGTGGCAAAGCGGTCCCGCGGCAAATCCAACACCGCTTGTCTCCATGGGTTTGGAAGATAATGCCACGGTCCCATTTCACACCTCCTGAACCCCGGGACCTCGTCCCAGTTGTGTAATGTCTATGGGACAGGTCACCAGCTTATTCCAATTGCGACAGTGCTGCCCATCTGTCAGGGCAATAAAAAAGCGCCTTCCCGGCACCGGCGTCTGCCTCCAGCCTGAATGGCACGATTATGCGAATCGGTTGGGGTCCGCATGAGTTCGTTGGCAATCGGAGGGAGGCTCTAGGTGGAAGACGAGGCGTGAATATCGCGCTCACCCGGCTCACGGGGGCACAAAAAACGCGGCACCGAAGTGCCGCGCCGTAACGTCAATCGAACAACTCTTCCTCGTCGTCGTCCGTGACCCAATCCCCCTCGTCATCCACGACGAGATAATCCTCATCCGAATCGAAGACAACGTTACCGCAGTGGGGACAGGTCAACTGGATGCCGTCCTCGTTGAAGAGTGCTTCGTTATAGGAGGATTCCAGTTCGCATACTGGGCATTCCAGTTCGATGTAGGAGACGTCATCGTCGTCTGCCGAGTCGAACAGGTCGGTGTCCTCGTCGTCATCATCCCCAAGATACACGTCCTCTTCCAAGGACATCAAATCGGAGTCAATTTCCTCCACGTATTCCTCTAATTCCTCTTGGTTCTCAGCGACCTCCTCAACATCCAAGGTCAGCTCGCGAAGAACTTCGACCATATCGGCCAATATCTGTCCTTCGCGTCCGCGCTCACGCAAGTCCATGCGTTCAGCGCGGCTGGCGAGCTGAGAAACCCGACGCCGCAGTTCTGCCACAAGACCACCTCCTTAGCCGTTACGTTCATAAGCTAACCAGACGCCCGCTTTTCATACAAAAAGCGGCGCCAAAGAGATGGCGCCGCGCTAAACCCTTTTCGCTCTATGCACGCCCCACGTACAGGCCCGTGCGCGTGTCCACCGTGACAACCGTACCGGGCTCAATGAACAACGGCACTTTGATCACCGCACCAGTCTCCAGCGTGGCGGGTTTGGTGCCGCCGGTGGCGGTGTCGCCCTTAAACCCAGGGTCGGTCTCCACGACCTTCAAGTCGACGCTGTTGGGCAACTCTACACCAATGCTCGCGCCCTTGAAGAGCACCACATGACACAGCATATTCTCCTTCAAAAACCGCACGCCATCGCCAATATCGGCCGACGAGAGCGTAATTTGCTCAAAGGTCTCCGTATCCATGAAGGTGTACTCATCGCCGGAATTGTACAAGTACTGCATTTCCCGCTTTTCAACACGGGCCGCCGGCACTCGCTCGCCAGCATTAAACGTACGCTCCACCACGCCGCCGGTCTGGAGATTCTTCAACTTGGTGCGAACAAACGCCGATCCCTTTCCCGGCTTGACATGCTGGAATTCAATCACCTGAAAAACGACGCCGTCAATTTCCAATGTCACGCCATTGCGAAAATCGTTGCTCGAAATCATGGAAACGCTCCTCTGCCAATACTCGGGGTTTTTCCCGTTCCCCTGAACCTCTTGACCAAGATATCACATTCGTGTTGTTGTGACCATTCTCACGCCTTTTCCAACAGATAACGGACCGCTAAGTGATAGCCGAACTCGCCTAACCCGCTAATCTGCCCTTGCACCGCCGGTGCAACCAGCGAATGAGCCCGAAAGGACTCCCGCTGGTAGATATTGGAGAGATGCACCTCGATGGCCCGGAACTCCAATCCCAGAAGACAATCCCGCAGCACGTAGGATTGATGGGTTAGTGCTCCGGGGTTGATGACCAGATGTCTCACGCCCTCATTATGCCAACTTTCGAGTCGATCAATGATCTCTCCCTCATGATTGCTTTGAAAGAAGAGAAAGGTCACCTCGGGAAAGGCCGAGCGAAGGTGTTCCTCCAAAGCCGCTAACGTCAGGTGCCCATAAACCTCCGGCTGGCGTTGACCCAGCCGCCCGAGGTTGGGCCCGTTGACGATGCCGATGCGCATCATGCCTCAATCCCCGGCAGCGGATGGGCATCGGCCAGCGCTCGCACCCGCGCCGAAAGCGGCGCCAAATCCTCGTCCGAGGACGCTTGAATGGCAGCTGCAATGATGTCGGCCAATTCGTCCATGTCCTCAAGGCCTAACCCGCGGGTCGTGACCTGCGGGGTGCCAATCCGAATCCCCGAGGTCACGGTTGGCTTTTCCTGATCAAACGGAATGGTGTTCTTGTTGACGGTGATGCCCACCCGCGCCAACCGCGCCTGGGCCTCCTTGCCGGTGATGCCGCTGGTCCTGACGTCGACCAACATCAGATGGTTGTCGGTTCCGCCGGATACCAGGCGCAGTCCGCGATTCATCAGTCCCTCGGCCAATCGGGCGGCGTTGGCCACCACCCGCTCCTGATAGGCGCGGAACTCCGGTTGCAATGCCTCATGAAAGGCGACCGCCTTGCCGGCAATGGCATGCATCAAGGGACCGCCCTGAAGGCCGGGAAACAGGGTCTTGTCAATGGCCTTGGCCCACTGGCTTTGGGTTAGGATAAAACCGCCGCGCGGCCCGCGAAGCGTTTTATGGGTGGTGGATGTGACAAAGTGGCTGTACGGCACGGGATTCGAATGCAGCCCGGCCGCCACCAATCCCGCAAAGTGCGCCATATCCACCATTAAGAGCGCCCCAACCTCGTCGGCAATCGCCCGAAAGGCGGCAAAATCCCACGCCCGCGGATAGGCCGAGGCACCTGCCACAATAAGTGCTGGCTTGACGGCAAGCGCCCGCTGCCGAACCTGATCCATGTCCAGCCGTTCGGTGGCCGCGTCCACTTGATAGTGCTCGGCATGATACAGTTGGCCCGATACGCTCACCGGGCTTCCATGCGTGAGATGACCGCCGTGGCTCAATTCCAACCCCAAGATGGTGTCGCCCGGTTTGAGCACGGTCAGATAAACAGCCAAATTGGCAGGCGCGCCGGCATGCGGCTGAACATTGGCGTGCTCGGCTCCGAACAATTGTTTAAGCCGCTCGCGGGCCAAGTCCTCAACCACATCCACATTTTCGCAACCGCCATAGTAGCGGCGCCCTGGATAGCCCTCAGCATATTTGTCGGTCATGACCGATCCCACCGCCTCGCGCACCGCGGGCGATGTCCAGTTTTCCGAGGCGATTAACTCAAGATGATGCTGTTGGCGCCGTTCCTCGTCGCGAATGGCCTGAAAGACGGCCGGATCTACCTGTTCCAGCCAGGACATCACGATTCCCCCTTTAGTTGCTGCCAGGTCAAGACCGGATGCCGCGCGGCCTCCGCTTCGTCGAATCGCCGCACCACCGTGTGATGGGGGGCCTCGTGCACCACATCCGGATTCTGATCAATCTCATCATCAATGGCACGCATGGCCTCGATGAACCGGTCCAGCGTCTCCTTCGACTCGGTCTCCGTAGGTTCGACCATTAAGGCTTCGTCCACCACCAACGGGAAATACACGGTGGGCGGATAGAAGCCATAGTCGATAATCCGCTTGGCGACATCCAGCGCCCGCGCCCCTCGCGCCTTCTGCGGCGTCAAGGAGAGCACGAACTCGTGCTTGACCGTGCGGTCATAGGGAGTCCGGTAGCGCTCCGACAACTGCTTTAAGAGATAGTTGGCGTTCAACACAGCCGTCTCCGACACCGCCTTGAGCCCTTCTTGGCCATGGGAGCGGAGATATGCATAGGCTCGGACCAAGACGCCCACATTGCCGTAATAGGACCGGACTTTACCAATCGAACGGCCGACATGGTAGTCCCAATACAAGCCCTCGGATCCTTGCCGCAGGCGGGGATAGGGCAGATACGGCTCCAGTTTGGCCGTCACCCCCACCGGGCCCGACCCCGGTCCTCCACCACCATGGGGGGTGGAAAAGGTCTTGTGCAAATTCAGATGCACCACATCAAAGCCCATATCGCCGGGACGCACCCGTCCCATGATGGCGTTGGCATTGGCTCCGTCGTAATAGAGCAATCCGCCTGCTTGGTGCACGATGTCGGCAATGGCCAAAATGTCCTCCTCAAACAATCCCAAGGTGTTGGGATTGGTCAACATCAACCCCGCCGTGTTTTCGTCCACCATTTGGGCCAGCGCATCCACGTCTACTCCGCCGCGGGTGTTGCTGGGCACCACCTTCACCTCGAACCCAGCCATTGAGGCGGTTGCGGGATTGGTGCCGTGGGCCGAATCCGGGACCAAAATGGTCCGCCGATTCTCACCCCGGTCGCGAAGATAGGCTTTAATCATGAGAATTCCGGTCAACTCGCCATGAGCGCCAGCCGCCGGCTGCAGCGAGACCGCATCCATGCCGGAGATTTCTTTCAGACCATCTTCCAAGGCTTTCAGGAGTGTCAACAAACCTTGCACGGTGGAATCGGGCTGCAGCGGATGAACATCGGCGAATCCCGGCAAGCCCGCCGCCCAGTCATTCACCTTGGGATTGTATTTCATGGTGCAGGATCCCAAGGGATAAAAACCGGTATCCACCCCGTAGTTCAATGTGGACAACGCGGTGTAATGCCGTACCACATCATTTTCCGCCACCTCGGGAAGGCCCAAGGGAGTCCGGCGAATCAATTCCGCGGGGATATGGGCTTCCAGGTTGAACGATGCCACGTCCGAATGGGGCTCAAAGCGCACCCCCCGACGGCCGGGCCGGGACTTCTCAAAAATCAACGGGACATCCATTGCGCCACCTCCTCCACCAAACGGTCACAGTCCGCCTTTGTGCGCCGCTCCGAAACCGCCAATTGCCAAAGTCCCCGCCACGACTGGTCAAATCGGCCGAGATGAAATCCTCCCAGGATCTTCTTATCCAACAGGTGGCGATTCAGGTCATCAACATCGCCCGGGACGTGTATGGCAAACTCGTAAAGAAAGGGCGCGGACGGCGAAGGGGCCCGCTCCAGTCCTAAACTCCGCAAGCGTTCTTCCAAGTAATGCGCCATTTGCGCGGAGCGCAGCGCCACCTCGCGAAGTCCGCTCGACCCCACCAATGCCATGTAAATTGTGGCCATCAAGGCGTTTAGGGAATGATTGGAGCAAATATTCGAGGTCGCCTTCTCCCGGCGAATATGCTGCTCACGGGCCTGCAACGTCAGCACAAACCCGCGCCGGCCCTCGACATCCTTGGCCACGCCAACCAAGCGTCCGGGAATTTTCCTGACGAAGGGCTTCTGTACGGCAAAGTAGCCAAAGGTGGGGCCGCCGTATGTTAAATGGTTGCCCAGCGGCTGGCCCTCGCCGACGACAATGTCGGCCCCCATTTCGCCCGGCGGGGTTAAGAGCGCCAACGCCACCGGGTCGCATGCGGCGACCGCCAGCGCCCCCACCTGGTGCGCCCGTTCGATGGCACGGGGGGCGAGCGTCACTTGGCCTAGCATATCCGGGTACTGAATCAGCACGGCGGCCGTCTGGGGCCCCACCTGGGCTTCCAAATCCTCAAGACTGTCGGCCACCACCAGCTTGGCCCCCCGGGCCTGAACATAAGTTTTCACCACCTGAAGGCTGTCCGGATGCAATCCTTTCAGCGCGGCCACTTCCGTCCGCCCGCGCCCTTGCCCCAATGCCAGCAAGGCCGCTTCACCCACTGCCGACGCCCCGTCATACATGGAGGCCTGCGCCGCATAGGTGCCCGTCAGCGACTGAATCATACTTTGAAACTCAAAAATGGCCGCCAGCGTCCCTTGCGACAGTTCCGCCTGATAGGGGGTATAGGAGGTCACAAACTCGCCGCGGCTGGCCAACGCGCCCACAGCAGCCGGAATGTACCGGTCGTAATAGCCGCCTCCTAAAAAGCTCGGCACCTCGTTCACGTTGAGGTTCTCGCCGGCCAGACGGGACAGATGCTGGCTCAGCTCCATTTCGCTGAGCGCCTTGGGCAGATCTAACGGGCGCTTGAGTCGCGCCTGTTCGGGAATGTCTTCAAAAAGCTCATCCACCGACGAAATGTTCAGGGCATCCAACATGGCCTGATATTCATCGGGGGTATGCGGTATGTATCGCACCTTATTCTCCCTCAGTGTGTTTTTGATAGTCCTGTGCTGACATGACGTCTCCGGGTACCGCGTCCTCCAACTCGAAAATCCATCCCTCACCGTAGGGATCCTGATTAATCAATTCCGGGTGGTCGGCCAAGGCCTCGTTAACCCGCACAACCCGTCCGCTGGCGGGGGAATACAGATCAGCCACCGATTTGACCGATTCAATCACGCCTACCGCATCGCCGGCTTCCACCGTGGTCCCGACCTCGGGGAGTTCGACAAACACCACATCGCCAAGCGCCTCGGACGCGTAGGCACTCACCCCGATGCGCCCGTCAGCATTAATCCACTCATGGTCGGCAGTATATTTGAGGTTCTCTGGAATGGCCACAACTATCCCTCTTTCTTCTGATTTGCGCCGGCCTGGGCACGGCGGTA
Organism: Sulfobacillus harzensis; assembly: GCF_012933365.1. Taxonomy (GTDB): domain Bacteria; phylum Bacillota; class Sulfobacillia; order Sulfobacillales; family Sulfobacillaceae; genus Sulfobacillus_B; species Sulfobacillus_B harzensis. The sequence continues at coordinate 78,331 of NZ_JABBVZ010000004.1, forward strand.
AAACGGGGTCTTGACCACGCGCGCCGGTATGGTTCGATTTCGTACCTGAACGCCCAACTCAGTTCCCACTGGCCTGTATTCCGGATCGACGAGCGCCAAGGCAATGGCCGAACCTAACGTCGGCGACTTGGTTCCCGAGGTTACCACTCCCACAGCCGCTCCCTGGCTATTCAACACCGGATATCCGCTGCGGGCAATGCCGCCTTCCACCTGAAGACCCACCAGCCGGCGTCGGACACCCTCCTGCTTTTGCCGGACCAAAGCCTCCCGGCCGGCAAAGTCGCCCTTGTCCCATTTGATGAAAACCCCTAAGCCTGCCTCGAGCGGCGTAATGTCGGCCGTCAATTCATGCTCGTAGAGCGGCAGGCGCGCCTCCAACCGAAGAGTATCGCGCGCTCCGAGGCCAATCGGACGCACCCCGCGCTGATATAAGGCTTCCCACACGGTTATGATGTCGTCCCAGGGGAGATACACTTCAAACCCATCTTCGCCCGTATAGCCGGTTCGGGAAATTAGGGCATCGACCCCCGCCACCTGTCCGCGTAAAAACCGGTACGACGCGACGTGATCTAAATCCTGATCGACCAGGGGGGACAAAACTGCCGAGGCTTCCGGTCCCTGGAGCGCAATGAGGCCCGTTTCCCCACTTTTATTCTTGAGCGAAACCCGCTCGGCGCCAGCCGCCTGATTGATCCACTGCCAATCCTTGTCCAGATTGCCCGCATTCACAACCAGCATGAATCGCTCGGGTGCGAGACGATAGATCAAGAGATCGTCCACCGTTCCCCCATCCGGATAGCACATCGGGGTGTAGAGCGCCTGCCCTACGGCCAGTGCCGACGGTTGGTTGGTCACCAAGCGGTCCAAAAAGCCGGCCGCCTCCCCGCCCTCCACCAAGAACTCTCCCATGTGGCTGACGTCAAACATGCCCACATGCTCGCGAACCGTACGATGCTCCTCCAAGATGCCGCCCGGATACTCCACCGGCATCAAGAAGCCTCCAAACTCCATCATTTTGGCACCATGCTGGCGGTGCCAATCCGAAAGCGGCGTCTCCCGCACACTGTCACTCCCTCATCGCTGCGCCCAGGGGCGCGATTCACTTCATGATACCGTGATGCCCCAACAAATGGAACGTCTTAAAGGATGGTGGACACCGCGTTCAACACCGTCTCGCGCTGGATTCCCTTTACCAGCCGCGGCGAACCGGGGCTTTCCAAGAGCACCCAGGTGAGTCCTCCTGCGCGAGCCTTCTTGTCCCGGTGAAGCTGCTCCCATAGCGCCTCAAAATCCACGGGTGCAAAGAGACGTTGAGGAAGTTCCCACCGCTCCATCCACTGGGCGGCTTCGGCCCGCACCCCGGGGTCCAGTCCCAACAGCTCCTCGGAAAGGGACAACGCCACCAGCGTCCCCAGTCCTACCGCCTCCCCGTGGGTGAGCACCCCATAGCCGAAAAGCGCCTCCAGCGCATGGCCCACCGTATGGCCTAGATTAAGAAACATGCGCGGTCCTGCCTCGAAGGGGTCCTGGTTCACGACCGACACCTTGAGTTCCGCGCAAGCCCGAATAACCGGCTGCCACTCGACCAGGGTGTCCGCGCTCGGCATTGGGAGGGAACCCACCGTGTCGTAGAGGGAACCGCCGGCAATCAGTGCCGATTTTATAATTTCCCCGAGCCCGGTTTGCCACTCGCGACGGGGCAAGCTGGCCAAAAACCGTGGGTCCAACACTACCAACTCTGGCAAATGAAACGCGCCCACCAGATTCTTTCCCCAACGGGTGTTGACACCCACCTTGCCCCCGATGGCGGCATCGACCTGTCCCAAGAGGGTTGTGGAAACGGCCACCCACGAAAGGCCCCGAAGATACGTGGCGGCCGCGAAACCGATGAGGTCAGTGGCTACGCCGCCGCCCACGGCGACCACGACCGTATCGCGGGCCGCCTTTTGCTGAGCGAGCCACTCATAGACAACCGACACGCTCTCCAATGTCTTGGCCGCTTCGCCTAAAGGCAAGGAGAAATAGCCATCCGCTCCAGCTTTGTCGGTCACCGAAGGCATCCACTCTGCCAGTTGCTGGTCGGCCACGACTAGACGGCGCGGACCCACACTTTTGACCAATGAATCCCAGTCTGATCCGAAGATGAGCCGCGACGAGTCCTCCCGACGTTCTTTAATGATGGGCTCTTGTTCAGGCATCGGCCGCCCCCCTCCACCAGCTTAATATGCACGCCGCAACCTTTTCGGCTGGGATAGATGCGACATCCACGCGCCAATCCGCCAATCCCTCGTAGATCGGCCGCCGCTCATTAGCCAGCGTCTCAAAAAATGATGCTCCCCGCGCCGCCAGCGGCCGATCGGGGCCATAGGCTCGTTGGTAAAGGACTTCCGCCGGGGCATCCAACCACACCACGGCGAAATGGGAAGTCAGGATCTTTTGGCTTTGGGGATGAACAGAAGCCCCCCCGCCCAACGCCAACACGAAAGGCCCGGGGCGCAGGGACAGGCCCGCCAGAGTTCGCTGCTCAAGCTCCCGAAAGTAGGCCTCGCCCCGCCGCTGGAAGATCTCTGCAATGCGGAAGCCCTGCTCGCGCTCAATGAGGACGTCCAGATCCCAGGCCGGCACCGAGGCGTGTTGGCCCACCAGCTCTGCCACACGGGACTTTCCGGCTCCCATCATGCCGATCAGCGCTAACCGGCTAGAACTCTTGGACATAACGCGTCCACGCGTCAAGACGCTGATGAATCTCGGCCACTGAATCGCCGCCGAACTTTTCTAACATGGCATCCGCCAGCACATGCATCACCATCGCTTCGCCGATTACCACGGCCGCCGGCACCGCCGTCACATCGGAGCGCTCCACGGTCGCCAAGAACGGTTCTTTGCTTTCAATGTCAAAGGAACCGAGAGGCGATGTCAGCGTAGATAAGGGCTTCATGCCCACCCGCACTTTAAGCGGCATCCCGGTGCTGATGCCGCCCTCGAGTCCGCCCGCGCGGTTGGTGCGGCGCGAAAAGCCCTGGTCGCGCTCCCACCAGATGGCATCGTGCACGCTGGACCCCTGATGCTCAGACTGATCAAAGCCGGTCCCGACCTCGACCGCCTTCATAGCGGGAATCGAGAGCAATGCGGCGCCCAATCGCGCCTCCAAGCGGCGATGCCAGGAGACATAGCTGCCGAGTCCCACCGGGAGTCCAAACGCGACCACCTCAAAGGTGCCCCCTAAGGTGTCACCCGCCTCCTTGGCTTCATCGATGGCGCGCATCATGGCCTGGGCCACCGTTCCATCGACGACCCGCACCGGCGAATCCTCCGCTTGCCGAATCTCCTCCAACGTGTAATCCGCCGCCGCAGCGTGGACCGGTCCAATACTGACCACATGGCCATACACCTCAATGCCAAGCGATCGCAGAAAAGCCCGAGCGACAGCTCCGAGTGCCACCCGCATGGTGGTCTCACGGGCGGAAGCCCGCTCCAGCACGTTTCTCAAATCGCGGTGTCCATACTTGATCCCGCCCACCAAATCGGCGTGCCCGGGCCTGGGACGCGTCACCACCCGATCGGGCGTCCCGGCATCGGGGGACATCGACTCGCGCCAGTTATCAAAATCACGGTTAGTCACAGTGAGAGCCACGGGGCTTCCCAAGGTGCGGCCATGCCGCACCCCGCCCCATACCTCCACCCGATCCCGTTCAATCGACATACGGCCGCCGCGCCCATATCCCTTTTGGCGCCGCGCCAAATCCTCGTCAATGACCTCACGGGTCAACGGGATACCAGCGGGTACCCCCTCCACAATTCCCACCAGACCCGGTCCATGGGATTCCCCCGCCGTTACGTAACGCCACTTTTCCAATATCGCGCCCCCCTAATGCACCAGATCTAATAAGCCGACGAAACCGCCGACCGCCAAAAACGGTCCGAGCGCCATCACGCCGGATCCGCGGCGGCGGCTGACAACCAGCACCAACGCAAAGATTCCCGCCGCCCACATACCGGCCACCACGCTTACTAGACCCGATGGATATCCCAACCCAAAGGCTAGTACACCAGCCAATTTGACATCACCCATGCCTAATCCTCCATGGGTGACCACGTGAACCATTAAATAAAAGAGAAAAACAGCTCCTCCAAGAATCACCGCCCAGAACCAGTGGCCATAGGCCGATCGGGCAATGCCCCCCCAAAAAAGCGCCGCCACCACGAATCGGTTGAGAATAATATGATGGCGCCAGTCGACCGCCGCCACTACCGCCAGGATGGCGACCAGACCCACCTGCCAAAAGGCAATGTGCGGCACAAGCAATGCCATGCCGGAGCCCGCCAACGCCGTCACAACCGAGGCTCCGATCCGGTCTTGAGCCGTCATGGCCGCTCCCCACCAGGGAACGCTCACATAGACAAGTGCTGCCCATAAAAGAGCCAGGAGAACGCCTACGACCATTCCTGCACCGCGTCCCGCATGACGGCAACGGGCCCGCGATATCCAAACCAGGCCACCCAACTCCAAGCCGCTTGCTCCACCAACAACTCCAGACCGTCCACCACCGAGACACCCCGGGATTCCGCCAACGCCAGAAAACGGGTGCGCCGAGGCCGGTACACCCAATCCACGGCCATTCCTCCCGGTGCGGGGAGCGGCCAATCCGTCTCCTGTTCTTCGTGAATTTGGCCAAGTGGCGTCGCGTTCACCACTACCTGCCAATCCCTTGGCTTCAGCCGCTCGCCCCAGGTCAGGATGTGCTCGCCAAAGACGACGCCGGATGGATGGCGAGCGGCAACCCAAACCTCATAGCCGCGGCTCGCTAGCACAGCAGCCGTCGCCCGAGCGACACCGCCTGCACCCAAAATCAACGCAGGACCGCCGTGGCCGGGGGGAACTTTTGTTTCAAGCGCTTGACAATCGGTGTTGTCGCCAACCCAGCCCCCGTCCTGCCAGACCAGGGTATTTGCCGCGCCCGCCTGCTTCACCCATTCGCTGGCCGCGGAAAGATGCGGCAAAACCTCTTCTTTGAGAGGCCGCGTGAGATTGACGCCGCGCCCACCCAGCTTTTGAAAGGCGGCCAATTTTAACGGCAACGCATCGCTGGCTACCTCGACGGGCAGATAGAAGGCCGAGATTGCGTTATCTCGGAAGGCATGGTTATGAATCTTGGGGGATAACGAATGCAGAATAGGTTTTCCGAATACCGCATAAAGCGCCAGGGAATCCGCCACCGCCGCCTCCTTAGGAACGGTTGTCCGTCATCGACAACGGCTCTCGGTCCGGCAGCAGCATCCGCTCAACCCGGCGGACCACTTTAGTGGCCCAATACTCCCTCTCATTCATGGGACGCACCAAAATGGTAAAGAGATTGAGACGGTTGCCCCCCAAAATGTCGGTAAAGACCTGATCTCCGACCACCGCGGTCTCGCGGTGGTGGGTCCCCATTTTACGCATAGCTTGGCGAAACGCTCGCCGACGCGGTTTGGCCGCTTTGGCAATCGCCATGACGCCGACCTCGCGGCTAAAGGATTCCACCCGATCGCTGAGATTGTTGGAAACAATGCAGGTCTGGAGCTCGTACTGACGCACGCGCATGAGCCAATCCATCAGTTCCTCGGACGCGTTAGGCTGGTTCCATCCCACCAGGGTATTATCCAAATCCAGAATCAAGCCCTTGACGCCCCGAGCGGTGAGCCGGGAAAGGTCAATGTCGTATATGGACTGCACGAAAAGTCGTGGTTGAAGGATGTCAATCAATGGCCGCTCGCTCCCTTCCCCACCATTCTGTGTCAGTATACCAGGAACTATGAGAGGACGGGAATTTGTCGATGGAAATTCCTCTTGAGGGGCATTCTAACAAAGTCTGGTTGACAATTTGGCGTACACGGATACACTGAAGCTAGCAATACTGAGTAAAGTACTCAGAAATAGGTTCGGACGGGGAGGATTCTATGGCAACACCGGAACTCGTGATTGACAATCTTTATATGCAGATTGATGACAAGCCGATTCTTAAGGGCTTAAGTCTTACTGTCAAGGGCGGCGAAATTCACGCCATCATGGGGCCCAACGGCACAGGCAAGACGTCCTTGGCGCAGACCTTGATGGGCCACCCGCGCTACACCATTACCGGGGGCAGCATGACGTTGGATGGCGAGGACGTCACCCAGATGAAGCCCGACGAGCGATCGCGCCGCGGCCTATTTTTAGCGATGCAGTACCCCAGCGAAATATCGGGGGTCACCACCGCCAACTTTCTTCGCGCCGCCATCAACGCGCGTCGCGGCGAGGGCAACAACATCCCCCTAAAGCAGTTTCGGGATCAATTGGATGAGGCCATGCGCTTTTTGGACATGGACCCGAAGTTTGCCAACCGCTACCTCAACGAAGGCTTTTCCGGCGGCGAGAAGAAACGCAATGAAATTTTGCAAATGCTCATGTTGCGCCCCCGCATCGCCATTTTGGACGAGATTGACTCCGGCTTGGATATTGACGCCATCAAAATTGTCGGCAAAGGGGTCAACTCCTTGAAGGGCCCCGACTTTGGCGCCCTCATCATCACGCACTATCAGCGCATTTTGGACTACGTTCAGCCCGATGTGGTGCACATCATGGTTGACGGCCGTATTGTGAAGTCCGGGGATGCCAGTCTGGCCGCCGAGCTTGACAAAAAAGGCTACGAATGGGTGCGCACGGAACTCGCCAAGTCGGCTGGCCAGGCGTAAGGGGGTGATTTGATGCAGGATACGCTGACGACAGCTACTGAGAACACCTTCCGCGATTGGATTGAATCGCGAAAGGCGCTGGAACCCGAGTGGATGCACCAGCGCCGCCTGTTGGCCGCCGAGGCCTCTTTTGCCCTGGATTGGCCAAAATTGGAACGGACCCCGCTCAAAAAGCGGCGCCTGGATCAGATCCCTCTCTTCCCGGCCGCTACCACCAAGACGGCGATTCCTCCGGAGGCGACGGATGAGGCGGCAGCCATTGTCCGTTGGCGGGGACGTAATGTGGTGTCGGTGAGCGTGCCGCAAGCCTTGGCCGATCGGGGCGTGGTGTTGCGGCCGTTGACCGATGCATTGGACCAGGAGCCCGTCCGCGAACACTTGGGGCGTTTGCTGGATGAGCGCGAAGACAAGGTGGCGGCGCTCAACGCCGCGCTATGGACAGCCGGCACCTATCTCTTCGTGCCCGGGAACTTGCCCGAACCGCTGTCGGTGTCGCTGGAAATTGACTTAGGTGCTGAGGACACCGCCCTCTTCAGCCGAAATCTCATTGTCGTGGGCCGCAACAGTCGTGTCCTAGTGACGGAACGGATTACGGGCGGTCCTGAATCCGCCAAAATGCTGTTGGCCCACAATACCGAGGTTGTGGTGAGCGAGGGGGCATCGGTGCAATACGGATCGATTCAGCAAGCGTCCGAGCGGGTCGAGGGTTTTATCCACCGCCAGGCGGATCTGCAAAACGACGCCCACATCGAGTGGCTGATTGGCGAGTTTGGTTCTGCCTTATTGGTCGGCGACCACGTCAGCCAACTCAACCAGCCGGGCGCCAGCACCAAAAGCATTACCGTCTTCTTCGGCTCCGCTCAGCAGCATCAAGATTTCACCGCCAAGAGTTTTCATCATGCGCCACACACCGTCAGTGACATGGTGGCCCGGGGCGTAATGAAGGGGCGGGCCCGTTCTGTCTTTACCGGCCTCACGCAAATCGACAAAGGAGCCCGGGGCTCGGACGGGCGCCAGAAGGAACAGACCTTGATGCTGTCTGAGGAAGCGCGGGCCGACGCCATCCCGTCGCTCTTGATTGACGAGCGGGACGTGTATGCCGCCCATGCGGCCAGCGCGGGGCCGATCGACAAAGCGGCCGTCTTCTATCTAACCAGCCGCGGGCTCACGGAAAAAGAGGCCGAGCGCATGATTGTGCACGGGTTCCTGGCACCCGTCATTGACAAGATTCCCAACGATCCGCTGCGCGACCAGGTGTGGCAAGCGGTAGAAAGGAAGATTGTCCATGACTAAGCCCTTGGTTGATGTCAGCCGCGACTTCCCCATTTTGAACCGCACCATCAACGGACACCGGCTGGTGTGGTTGGACTCCGCGGCCACGTCGCAGAAGCCGACGGCGGTTTTAAAGGCCGTCGAGCGGTATTACGAGGAGTCCAACGCCAACGTACTACGTTCCGTCCACACCCTCGCGTCTGAGGCGACGGAAGAGTTCAACGCCGCCCGGGCTAAAGTGGCCGGCTTCATCGGAGCCAATCGCCCCGAAGAGGTAATCTTCACTCGAGGTACCACCGAGGGGTTAAACCTGGTGGCGCGCGGATTTGGCGACCAGGTGGTCCATGGCGGCGACGAAATTGTCCTCTCCCCCATGGAGCACCACTCTAACCTGATTCCCTGGCAGCAGTTGGCCCGCCGGCAGGGCGCAACGCTCCGTTACATCCAGCTGGCTCCGGACGGCACCATCAGCTTAGAGGCGCTCGAGCAAGCCATTACTCCGAAAACCCGCATTGTGGCTTTGTCGCGCATCTCGAATGTTCTCGGCACCATCAACCCCATTCGGGAAGCCGCCGATTTGGTGCATCGCCATGGCGGCTACCTCATCGTTGACGGCGCTCAATCGGTTCCCCATGAGCCCACCCGGGTGGAGGAGCTGGGGGCCGACTTTCTAGCCTTTTCGGGCCACAAAATGTGTGCCCCGACGGGAATTGGCGCGCTGTGGGGCAAGCATGCCCTTCTTGATCAAATGGAGCCTGTCATTTTCGGAGGCGAGATGATAAGCTACGTGGACCGCGAAGAGGCAACCTGGGCCGAAATCCCCGCCAAATTCGAGGGCGGTACCCCCAACATTGCCGGTGCCATTGGTCTTGGGGCAGCCGTCGACTATCTCAATCAGGTGGGCATGGAAGCTATTTTCGAGCACAGCCGATCCCTCGGAGAAAAGGCCTTCCAAGTGCTTCAGGGTATCGACGGGGTCTCGGTTTACGGTCCGGCTTCGCCTCATGCCGGTGCCGTCGCATTTAACATCGACGGCATTCACCCGCATGACGTGGCCCAAGTGTTCGACGCCCAGGGCGTGGCCATTCGAGCCGGTCATCATTGCGCCCAACCGCTCATGCAATGGCTGGGCGTCGGTTCGACGGCCCGGGCGAGCTTCTATTTGTACAACGGTGACGAGGACATCGAGCGCCTGAAAGAGGCAATCCTAGAGACAAAGAGGTACTTTCGCCGATGAACTTAGATGAACTCTATCGGGAAACCATTCTCGACCACAATCAGTCGCCGCGGAACAAAAAGGAACTTGAAAATCCGACCAAAACAGTCGGATTATTAAACCCAACCTGTGGCGATCAGATCCGATTGGATCTACAATTAGATCATGGCCAAGTGACGGATGTTGGCTTTACTGGGCATGGTTGCTCCATCAGCATGGCCTCAGCCTCCATGTTGACCGAGGCGATCAAGGGCCGTCCCATCGATGAAGCCTTAGCAATAGCCCGCCACTTCAAAGCTTTTTTAACGGGGACGCCGAGCCCCATGCCGCTGGGTGACCTGGAAGCACTGCAAGGGGTTTCCCAATTTCCAAGCCGAGTCAAGTGCGCCACATTGGCGCACAATGCTCTTGAGAAGGCGCTCAGCGAACAGGATTAAGGCTGCCCCAAAAGGAGGGAGAACCATGGCATCAAAGCCGATTGTCAGCGACGAGTACAAGTACGGATTTAATGACGGCGATGTTGGAGTGCTGAAGTTTCAGCGCGGTCTGACCCGTCAAACCGTCGAAGAAATCTCGCGCATCAAGAAAGAGCCGAAGTGGATGCTGGACTTCCGCCTGCATGCCTTGGACGTTTTCATGAAGAAGCCCCTGCCGCGCTGGGGCGGAAATCTCGACGCGCTGAACTTCGATGACATCATCTACTATGTCAAGCCGTCGGAAAATCAAGGCCGCACCTGGGAAGACGTGCCGCAAGCGATTAAAGACACCTTTGAGCGCCTTGGCATTCCCGAGGCTGAACGCAAGTTCCTAGCAGGTGTGTCGGCCCAGTACGAGTCGGAGGTGGTCTACCACTCCATCCGTGAGGACTTGAAGGAAAAGGGCATTATTTTCACGGACACCGACTCGGCCTTGCGCGAGTACCCGGAAATTTTCCGTGAGTACTTCGGCACGGTCATTCCGCCGGAAGACAACAAGTTTGCCGCCCTGAACTCGGCTGTGTGGTCTGGGGGGTCCTTTGTCTACATCCCCAAAGGGGTGAAGACGGATATTCCGCTTCAGGCCTATTTCCGTATCAACTCGGAGAATATGGGCCAGTTCGAGCGCACCCTGATTATTGCGGAAGAGGACTCATTCGGCCATTACGTCGAAGGCTGCACCGCCCCCATCTACTCGAGCGAATCATTGCATTCCGCAGTGGTAGAAATCGTCGTTAAGGACGGAGCGCGGATGCGCTACACCACCGTGCAGAACTGGGCACCGAACGTCTACAACTTGGTCACCAAGCGGGCTGTCGCCTATCGCGACGCCACCATGGAGTGGGTGGACGGCAACATCGGGTCGAAGCTTACCATGAAGTATCCGTCGGTTTACATGGTGGGTGAGGGAGCCAAGGGGATGGTGCTCTCCATCGCCGTGGCCGGAAAAGGCCAGCATCAGGACACCGGCTCCAAGATGATTCATGCGGCTCCCAACACCACCTCGACGATTGTGTCGAAGTCCATCAGCCAGCACGGCGGCAAGACCACCTATCGCGGTCTGGTGCATTTCGCGCCCGAGGCTTTGGAGTCCAAGGCCAACGTCCGCTGCGACACCTTGATTATGGACGATGACTCGACGTCCGACACCATTCCCTACAGCGAGGTGTCCAACGCCAACGTAGAGATGGAGCACGAGGCCACCGTCACCAAGGTTAGTGAAGAGGCCCTCTTCTATCTCACCAGTCGCGGACTGTCCGAGGAGGAAGCGACCCGCATGATTGTGATGGGCTTCATTGAGCCCTTCACGCGAGAGCTTCCCATGGAATTCGCCGTGGAGATGAACCGCTTAATCAAATTCGAGATGGAAGGAGCCATCGGCTAGTGGCGTTCACGCGCGTCATGGATGTTGCGGAGGTGCAGGAAGGCCGCCCCGCGCTGGTGGTGCTGGGGGATACCGAAGTCGCGGTGTTTCGCGTGGAAAATGAGTTTTATGCCATCGACGACCTGTGCAGCCACGCGGAAGCATCGCTCTCGGAAGGCGAACAGTTCGGCTACATTGTCGAGTGCCCCCGCCACGGCGGCCGGTTTGACATTCGCACCGGAAAGGCCAAGCACTTCCCGGCGTTTTCACCGGTCCGCACGTTCCCCGTAAAGGTTGAAGACGGGTCGATCTACATCGACGTCGAAGAATAGCAGCCGTCCGCTGCCGCCCCCAAGAAGCGACCCGTGCCGTTAGTGCGGGTCGCTTCTTGCATGGCAGGCACGGCCAGTTTTGCCGGACATGAGAGCCCCATGCTACATTATTGTCAGGGGTGAGCGCATGAACCAGTCAACGCTTGCGAAACGAATCAGTCTCCTTCGCATTGCCTTTGGCATTATCTGGGGAATCGACGCCACGTTGAAGTGGGCGCCAGCCTTTCAGAAAAGCTATCTTTCCCAAGTCTATGCCGCAGCCCAGGGTCAACCCGCCTGGCTGGCTTGGCTTTTTCATTCAGCGGAGTCGGTCATTCGCCTCGATCCTCGCTTCTTCGCGATAGCGACCGCCGTGGTAGAAAGCCTGACCGCATTGGGGCTGTTGCTGGGGTTTGCGCGCCGGGCCGGCTACATTGCCGGACTGGTCTTTAGCCTGATGGTCTGGGCGCTCGCGGAAGGATTCGGCGGTCCCTACACCGCCGGGGCCACCGACATCGGGACGGGCATCATTTACGCGGTGGTATTCGCCGCCCTTTACGGCTTGGATCGGGCGGTGGGCCCGAGTCCCTGGTCACTGGACGCCGTCATTGCCCGGCGCTGGCGGCGGTGGGAAGAGGTCTCCGAACCCAGCGCGGCACGCCATTCGGAACAAGCCTGACTCGGGCCGCCGGCGGGCGAACAAAAGGCGCTTGGACCCGTTAAATGTGCTTTTTAAGCAAAAGGCTGCCCCCTGTGGGACAGCCTTTTGCCCTGCCCTACTTTTCATCCGACCTCCTGCCTTCCGCCATTTCGCGAAGAATTTTTCGGACCGCCCGCTTTTCAATGCGGGAGACGTAGCTTCGGGAAATGCCTAATTTCTTGGCAATGTCGCGCTGGGTCAGACGTTGATGCCCATGCAAACCGAACCGCAGATCCAAAACCAGCTTTTCTTTTGGCGTCAAGTCTTGGACGAAGTCGCGGACCCACTCCATGACCACATCCAGTTCCACCGCGTCGGCAACCACATCGCCCTCCGTCCCCAACACATCCAACAGGGAAATCTCGTTGCCCTCCCTGTCCACCCCGATGGGGTCGTAAAGGCTCACCTCGCGGTTGGTCTTCTTTCTGAGCCGCAAGTGCATCAGAACCTCATTGTCGATACACCGGGCGCAATATGTTGCCAGTCGCACCCCTTTGTCCGGATCGAACGAGTCAATCCCCTTGATCAGCCCAATTGTTCCGATGGAGATCAGGTCGTCCGGATCCTCGCCGCTGTTGTGATACTTTTTCACCACGTGGGCCACCAATCGTAAATTATGCTCGATGAGGAGGCGCCGGGCTTCCAAGTCTCCTCCTTTGAGACGTTCCAGCGCCAACCGTTCCTCATCTTCGCTGAGCGGCTGCGGAAACGCGTTGCCGCCGATGTATCCCGCCAGCCACACGGCTCCCCGAATGGCGGCCACCACAACCAGTATAAGCGCGCCGATGCTGCCCAGCACGAATCCCCCCCTTCCAGCCCGACTCGAATGGAGTCACGCCGAGGATTCTTCTATGCTATGCCGCGTGTGCTGGCAGTGTGTCTGTCCGGGATTTATGGTAGGGTAGGAAAAGGCTCCCTTTTGGGATAAGGCATGAGTGTGCGGAACATGCTTAAGGAGTCAAGGAGGGATCGTATGAGCATCATCCAAGATAGTCTCAAGCCTGAAGTCCAACAGTTTTTAGCCGGCTCGGAAAAGGAGGTTACCGTCGACTTCTACCCGTATCCGGAAAGTCCGGCAAGCCAACCCATGCAGGAATTGTTTGAGGAATTGGCGGCGCTGGCCCCTTTCATCAAACCGGTCGTTCATCAAGACCGTGCGAAGCCCCAAGGGGTTGAACAGCCGGAGGATGTCGAGGGACCGGTCGCCACATTGTCGGTTGACGGCGCCTTCACCGGCATTCGCTTTTTGGGCTTCCCTGGCGGACGCGAATTCTCCACGTTGCTCGCGGATTTGCGTGATCTCTCGCAAGGCCAGCCGACGGAACTCAGCCCCGAAACCCAAAATTGGCTTCGGGACCTGACGTCCCCGCTGCATCTGGAAGTGTTCACCACCCCCACCTGACCGTATTGTCCCCAGGCAGTTCGCCTGGCTCATCAGATGGCTCGCGTGAACCCTGACAAGGTGTTGGCGGATATGGTTGATGCCCAAAGCTTTCCCAACCTGTCGGACCGCTATCAGGTCTCCAGCGTGCCGGCCACCATCATCAATGGTGAAGCTCAGCAAATTGGAGCCGCACCCGAAAGTCAATTGGTGGATGTCATTCGCCGGCAAATGGCGAGCGCATAGATTCATCCCGGACCTCCCTTCCGGCATAGATCAATCCGGGAGGGAATTGAATGAAAAGGTTGTCCTTAGCGCTTTCGGGCGGCGGTCTATTGGGCGCCGCGCATTTGGGTGCGCTGCATTTCTTGGAGGAACGCGGGGTGCGCGCCCAGGCCGTCGCCGGAACCAGCGCGGGCGGTTTAGTGGCCTCGCTCTATGCCTTGGGGGTGGCCATGGATCCGGTGATCCAAGTTGGTCAAGAGGTGGCCGACCACCCGACAGACTACTTCGACTTAAACTGGCGCGGTTTGGTGGACGAGTGGATTCGAAGCCTAGGACCCCCCACCACCGGCCTGATTGACCCCCAAAAATTTATCCATGCACTGCTTAATCTGGCACCAACGGCCCATAACACCGATGACTGGCGCATCCCGACAGTATTGACAGCCGTGGATCTGGTGCAGCTTGAAAGTGTGGCCTTCACCAACCGCCCTGACGGCGGCCATCCCGCCCACGGACACTGGCGCATCGCCGCCCATCAACCCTTAACGCTTGCCATGCCAGGGCTTTATGCCGCCCCTCGGTTGGATCATGCGCTCCTGGTCGATGGCGGCGTCGCCGACACGCTGCCAGTGGACTGGGCCGCGGCGTTAGTCCCTGACCTGGTGGTCGCCATCAATGTTGCCGCTCCAGCTCCCGCCCCGGCTGCCGAAATCGGCATTTTAGAGGCGCTGTCGCGGTCGGAGGCTTATGCTGTTACGGCCAAGTATAAAATCTCCAATAACGACAACAACACTTCGCCAAAAAGGCCAACCTGATTTCGGCAAAACG
>NZ_JABBVZ010000050.1 GCF_012933365.1 Sulfobacillus harzensis
CTGAGGGTCGAGTTAACGGGCTACTCTACATGCGGAGCGACGGCATCGCGGACCGACTACGCACACAAGCTGCTAGGCTCCGAATCGGGGAGGTCGCGCCGTGATTCTGGCCCAACAGAAGGAGTCACATCGCGCGTGCGGCTTGCCGTCGGCTACACGGTGGCTTTTAGCATCTGCGTTCTTGTCCAATATCGCAACCGGGGTTCAGAATTTGGCGCTGGCGAAGTTGCTTTATCAGGCAACTGGTTCGGCGACGGCATTCGGCCTCGCCTTAGTGGCCGATTCGCTCCTGGCATCCGGTGTCCGCTTGGCGGTGGGCACGTGGATCGACGGTAGTGCCCCTCGCCGGGTCATGATGGCCGCTGATGCCGTTCGTGGGGCGGTAGTACTTGTCGTGGTGGGGCTCATCCTGCAGGATCAGCATGTATTTTGGGTGGCAGCCGCGGTGGCGGCCACAGCCGTCGCCAAACCGATATACAATTTGGCCCATTACACGTTGGCTCCTCAAATCAATCAAAACGATCTGTTGCTGCGATACAACTCCTTTCGCGCCAGCGTATTGCAGGCTGGTTGGCTTTCGGGACTCGCATTGGCCGCCCTGGTGATGACGTGGCGAGGGCCGGTGGTGGCGCTTGCCGCCACGGGGGCGTTCTATCTTGCCGCCTCGGCAACCTTGGGCCTTGTCCCTCAGGCCAGCCGTGTGGGGGAGACGCGATCAACTGTCCCTCCCGTGAAGTGGTCCGAAGTCTTTGTTGCCATCCGTACTGTGCGCGGATTGGGTGCGCACCTATTGGTGACCTCAGGCGACTTCGTGCTGGTGGCCTTGGTGAACGTGGCGGTCGTTCCCCTGGTGGCGGTCTACCTGCATAATCAAGTCTACTGGCTTTCCGTCCTCGACGGGAGCTTTACGGTGGGGTCCCTCATCATGGGGTTTTTTGCTTCGAAGATTATTCGTCGCGTGGGATATCGACATGCGGCACTTATTGGGCTCGCAGCGGAATGTGGATTGTTTGCCGCGTTGGCCCTGATTCACCAGGCCGTCGTATTAATTGGGGTCCTGGGGATTTTCGGAGCTTCAAGTACGCTTTCGGTCATGAGCCTCATGACCTCCTTGCAACGGCGCAGTCCAGCGCCCATAAGGGCCCGTATTGCGGGCGTGCGCGGCGTGGGGGTGGCCTTGTTGTCTGCCGGTCTCCTGCCCATTGTGACTTCCGTCGGGGCGTATTCACTACCCCTGGGACTGACAATTTCAGCCATGATGGCTGGGGCCTACTTTCTCCTGGTGGCCATCCTCGGGAGTTCCCGGGTCTTGGGTCGAGCCTTGCTCGGGGAATAAGGCCTACCCGTCGTCTTCGCTCATTGTCCAAGAAAGAAGGATTCCGTAGACAGCCAACGCCATAACTGGCACTAAGGGGTGCCTGGAGGTGAGGTTGATGGTGTTTGCTTAGTCGCGCACCAATTCAGGTGCGCCCGCCGCGGGACTGGGGACCGGCTCCGTCGCCTTAGGCGCCTGAGGGGGGCGTGAAGGTCCTGGCCTCTTCTAGGACCTTTGTAGTATGGCTAAGACCTTGCATCGCCCGATATGCTGATAGGGGGAGGGGTCAACGTTGAGAATACTGACGGATGCCGATATTCGGGCGGTGTGTCCAATGGCCGATGCTGTCGCTTTTATGAAACGCGTCTTTTATGCCCGATCTCAGGGCGAGTTGGTGTCAGCGCCTCGCGAGGGGTTTCGCGCCGGCCCCGTTGGGTTGGTCTGGACTCCGGGGGCTCTGCGATCGTCCAAGGCTTTGGGCCTTCGCGTCTACCTGACGGGGTTGGCGGCCAGCGATCAATTGGCGGCGGCGTGGGACGGCCAATCGGGCGAATTAATCGCTCTTGCGGTTGGCTCATACCTTGGCCAGCTCAGAACGGGAGCGATCGGCGGTGTCGCCATCGATCTTCTAGCACGCCCCGACGCCGAGACCGTTGGCGTGATTGGGTTCGGCCGGCAAGCCTGGATGCAGGTGGAGGCGGCTCTGGCGGTGCGTCCGATTCGCCGCGTCATCGCATACCGACGCGACTTAGAGCGTTTGAGGACCCTGGTAGACGAAGCTCGGATGGCTTGGTCGGTGGAGGTGATCGCGGCGCACTCGGCGATCGATGCCGTCTCTCAGGCCGACATTTTGGTTACCGCCACCGGATCGTCGGTGCCCGTCTTCGACCCCGCTTGGCTTCGGCCCGGAACGCACATCAACGCCTTGGGACCTAAGTATCGTGAACGCACGGAATTGGCGGAAAACACCGCGGCGCTGGCTCGCATCCTAGCGAGCGATTTTCCCGAACAACACCGCAAGGATTCGGATTTTCTCTGGCACAGGACGGAACATCAGGATCGGATGCAGGATTTGGCCGGGTTGGTGGCCTCTCCGGCCCCGCGAAATCATGCCGACATCACCCTCTTTTTGTCCCATGGTCTTTCGGGCACGGAAGTGGCTCTTTTGCAGGAGGTGGCTGGTCGCGCCGAGCAATCCCACCGGGGAATCGACGTGACGAGTTAACTTTACGGTATACGGGGCTGGTGAATGTTTCATCCTATGCCCAGGAGGGATAGGGTGAAGTCGGTAAAATTGGGCTTTGGAGCCAAAGCGGCTTTGGCCGCGGGCAGTATGGTGGCGTTGCTGTTGGTGATTCCGGTGACCACCTCGCTAGGACAGGGGGTTCGGGAGAATGTGGTGGATAGTTGGCAAGGCCGTTACGATCATTTAACCGGACAGTACTATATTCGCTTTTTGCTCAGCAACGGTGAAAGCCAAGACATTCGTCTAACGGGATTTCCCCAAAAGGACTTGACGCATCGGGGCCCGGGGGAGTTTTGGACCACGCCAAAGGATGTCTTGGCCGTCATTCGCGCGGCATACCACCAAGAGCCTAACCAGTTGGAGCAGGATCTCGGCACTCGGGCCAACGTGGCCGACCGTCTATCGCCGTTTCCGGGTCGGCCCGCTGCCTATAGCGCCGCTTTTCTCAATGCACTGACACGCCGACACTTTAACCCCCGAGTGGTGGGCGGGCCCAACATCCCCCCGGGGGTTCTTGACTGGAACACGATTCCGGATGGCGTTTTGCAGATTGATACCTTGGCCGACAGCAATACGCTGCACCAACTTAAACCCGGCCAAATGCCCCCGGCCTTAGAGTCTTGGCTGGCCCATCAAGTCCGGGCCCGAAGGGCGCGGCCAACGCCCATTTCCACCAAGCCTAGGGCCACAATCATGACGACCAGGTGAAAAACGCGCACCGCTAACGAATCGGCGGACATGATGAGCGGCAGAATGCCACCCAACAATATGAGCAACGCCCCCACGGCCACCGTGGGGTTTTTGACTTGAAAGGCCAGCCAACCCGCCGAAACCAGCACCATGAGTCCGGTGACAATGTGCACGTCTCGCAAAACGGGCGTCATGGCCCAAAAGCCCAACAGGCCACCGAGCCCTACCAATAGGGCGATGACAAAGGCTAAGCGTAAAATCATCTGGGTTCCCTTCATCGTGGTATCCCCTCTCCTGTCCTTAGTGTGCACCGAATCGACCGGCAAAAACGTCACAGAACCAATCCAATGGCCAACAAAATGCCCGTCACAACGTGTAGGCGGCCCATGAGCGGGACGGCCCTCTTCAATCCTTCCTCCCGGCTCAAAAGCTTCAACGTGGAAAAGGCCAGCGGTAGAGAGACAAAAACCAGGAGAGCGGGCCAGGGGAGATGGCGGGTGAGTACCGCAACCAGTACGGCCGCATAAGCGGCCGCCACAACGCCGGTAATGATCGCGAAGCCGCGGTGATGCCCCAAGACCACGGGGATGGTCCGCCGTCCATGTTCACCGTCTTTGACGCGGTCCCTGAGGTTGTTGCCCAACAAAATGCCAGCCACCAGAAATCCGACGGGAATAGACGCGATCCAAGCCATCGGGGTGATGCCCCCGCCAGCTGCGAGTTCGGTGGCGGTAATCTCCAAGGGTCCCATAATCATAAACACGAAGAATTCGCCAAAGGGGGTGGCGGAAATGGGAAAGGGTCCCCCGGCGTACAAGAATCCGGCGACGATGGCTAATATGCCCATCAGCAGGAGCCAGGGGTCCCGAAAGATGACCAACAGCAGCCCAAGTATTAAAGCCAGCACATAAAGCCCCACGGCCCAGCGCCATACGGTTCGGGGCTTAACCTCGCCAGAGACGATGATGCCGCCGATGCCTAGGGATTCGTGGGTATCCAGGCCTTTAACATAATCAAAATACTCATTGAGCATGTTGGCACCAATCTGCATCAAAAAACCGATGCAAATGATGTCCAGCCACGCCCACCAGTCGAGGAAATGCAGTGTGCGCCAGGCTAATGCCCCTCCCACCAGCATGGGTACCACGGTCGCGGCCAGCGTGGGCGGACGGCTGACGCGCAGGAACGCTTTAAAGGTCATGGTTCTCCGTCCATTTCGTCATGGCGGACGTTTGGTCGCGAAGGGTCGCGCGCAAAATTTTGCCGCTGGCGTTTCGCGGGATAGCGTCCACACGATAGTAGATCGAAGGAATTTTATAGGACGCTAGCCGATTCGACAAGAAATTTCGTAAGTCTTTAGGGGTGAGTGCCGGATCAGACACAACCACCGCAACCGCCACGCGCTGGCCCCACTCTTCGTCCTGGACGCCGAAGACCGCCACATCGGATACTCCCGGATGGCCAACGAGGTGTTGCTCAACTTCACTCGGGTAGATATTCTCACCGCCGCGGATAATCATGTCGCGGAGACGATCAATGACATACAGAAACCCGTCGGGATCCAGGTAGCCAATGTCGCCAGTGCGGAGCCATCCGTCGTGGAAAGTGGTGCGCGTAGCTTGGGGATTGTTCCAGTATCCTCGGGCTACCATGGGCCCCCGCACCCAAATCTCGCCGACTTTACCGGCCGGCAGTGGCCGGTTGTCTTTCATAATACGTACGTCTACCGGCAAGTTGGGATGGCCCGACGACCCAGCGCGCTTCGGCCATTCGCTTTCTTCCAAGGTGACAATTTGCGAGCAGGTCTCCGTCATGCCGTAGGTGGGAACGACCCGATAGCCGCGTTGATGGGCTCGTTCAATTAAGGCCGGGGCGGCTGGGGCGCCACCGAGAAGAGCTAACCGCAAGTGGGGCGGGGCATCGCCATCAAGCTCCAGCAGTCGGTGCACCATGGTGGGAACGACCGAAAGCAGGCTGATGCGTTCACGGATTAGGGTGTCATAGGTGCGGACTTGGTCGAAGCCCTCTTCCAGCACCACCGTCGATCCATGAATGACGCTCCGAAAGAGAATTGTCAGACCGCCGACATGAAACAGGGGCATAATGTGAAGCCAACGATCATGGGGTTCAAGGCCCGCATTAAGTCCGAAGCCCATGGCGCTCCACCATTGGTTGCCTACGGTGATTTCCACCCCTTTGGGGGTCCCAGTGGTGCCGGACGTGTAGACCAGCGCATGCAAGTCCTCAAAATTCAACGTGGCGGTGAATAAGGGCTGGGCTAAGGAGCCTTCCATTAACTCCTCGAGGATTATGCGGCGATGGCCAGTATCGGGCCATGCAAAATCCGACCCGTCTTCCACAATCAGGGTCGGGTCCGCGTTTTGAATAATGGGTTCTAGTTCGCCCGGCTTCAGTCTTGTATTGAGCGGCACCAACACGGCGCCCAGTCGGGTGAGCGCGTGGGCCAGCATCACCTGCTCCGGCGAGCGTCGAAGGCGATAGGCGACACGGTGTTGGAGACCGATGCCCCAGTCTGCCAGGATGCCGGCGAGGCGGGCTACGTCGGCATCCAATTCGGCAAACGTCCAGCGCTGTTGTCCAAAGATTAGGGCTTCGCGCTGGGGATGAATCTCGGCTTGATAGTGAAGCCAGTCGGGACTCTGAACGATCAATTAGGGCAGCCGCCCGAATTTGGCGAAGTCGGGCTTCCGCTTCTCCAGATAGGCCTTCTTGCCCTCCTGCGCTTCCTCGGTCATGTAGTACAGCATGGTGGCATCTCCCGCCAATTGCTGAATTCCCGCCAGACCGTCAGTGTCGGCGTTGAAGGCTGCCTTCAGGAAACGAATGGCGATGGGGCTCTTGTCCAGTATTTCACGGCACCACTGCACCGTTTCTTCCTCTAGCTTCTCGAGCGGCACCACGGTGTTGACTAACCCCATATCCAAGGCTTCTTGGGCATCATATTGACGGCACAGGTACCAGATTTCGCGGGCTTTTTTGTGGCCGACGATGCGAGCCAACAAGGTCGCGCCATAACCGGCGTCAAAGCTTCCGACCTTTGGACCGGTTTGGCCAAATCGGGCATTGTCGGCGGCGATGGTGAGGTCACAAACGAGATGCAGAACGTGGCCGCCACCAATGGCATAGCCTGCCACCATGGCAATGACGGGCTTGGGAAGATAGCGAATCTGCTTTTGCAGATCCAGCACGTTGAGCCGGGGTACGCCGTCCGATCCCACGTAGCCAGCGTCACCACGGATGCGTTGGTCGCCACCGGAGCAAAATGCCTTGTCGCCGGCACCAGTCAAAATGGCGACGCCGATTTCCGGATCGTCGCGCACGATGTTGAAGGCATCTTCCAACTGAAACAGCGTGTCCGGCCGAAACGCGTTGCGCACTTCCGGACGGTTGATGGTAATCTTGGCAATGCCGTCCATCTGGTGAAACAGCACGTCAGAGTACTCTTTTCTCAACTCCCAGTTGAAGCCCATGGTAGCCCTCCTTTGGACTGAAAAGGTTTCCTTAAATCCCCTCACGGGGCCAATTATGTTGGTTTACGACGGCCAAGAACCGTTCAACGGCCACGGCAAACGCCTCTTGATCCTCGGCATGGACAGTATGTCCGGCACCAGCTACCGACACCCGCTGCACCCGAGTCAAACGCTCCGCCATCTGATCAGCGAGGGCGGCGAATTTGGCATCGTTCTCGCCGGTCACGAGCAATACAGGCATGGCGAGATCACCAAGCCTGGACCAAAGTGACGCTTGCGCTCCTATCCCAGCCGCCCGAAGACTGGCTGCGAGACCGGATGGATGCTGCTGTCGGCGAATCTTATTTTCTGCCTCCCGCACTCTGTCCGATTGATCGCGGAAAAGCGGCACCTGGTTCCAGTGGGCGATAAACCAGTCGAGCCCTTGTTTTTCGATGGCTTCGGCCAGATTCTCGTCGCTCTGCTGGCGTGCCCTTCGGGCGTCAGGATCATCCAATCCCGGCGAGGCACTTTCCAATATCAACGCCGAAACCCGGTCGGGGTACAGGCAAGCCAGATGCAGGGCAAGCCGACCGCCCATCGAATAGCCTAACACAGCCGCTTTCGGGATGGAAAGGCTCTCAAGCAGCTCATCCAGACAGGCTGCTTGCGAGGCCATTGACATGGCTTTCAAGTCGTGGGGCGGGGCCGTTAAGCCGTGACCTGGCAAGTCCGGCGCAATCAGGTAATATTGCTCAGTCCAAACTGAGGCCAACGCGGCCCAGCTTTGGTGCGAACCGGTGAATCCATGTAGCAAAAGAAGCGCGGGGTTTTCCGGAGAGCCCCAGGTGGCGTAGTGCCATTTCTGATGTTGCAAGAAAACGCTGCGCATGGTTGACCTCCGGGTGATCTAGTGATACAAGCGTTTGTGCCACTGTGCCGTCTCAGGACGCGGGGTGGTGCGAAACTCAATAATACGAAGCCCTGGCCGGTTTCGCAAAGCGTGAAAGGAAGACTCCACCTCATGAAACGAATGGGCTCGGCGGAATTCTGCGCCATAAAGCGTGGCCGCTCCGGAAAAGTCCATCGCCTGTGGGGTGCCGAACAAGTCCTCGAACAAGGTGGTGTCGAGCGTGCTTTGCGAGAGCGTGGAGAAAATCGCGCCGCCGGTATTGTTGACAATCACCACCAAGGCGTTTAAGTGGTGGCGTTGCGCCAATTCCAGCCCGTTCATGTCATGAAAGAAGGCTAAATCGCCCAAAATGGCCAGCACGTCGCCAAACTCTTGGGAAAGGCCCAGCGCTGTCGAGACTAACCCGTCGATGCCGTTAGCCCCCCGATTGGCAAAGAAACGCAAAGGCCCTTGGGGGTAAAAGGTATCGAGATCGCGAACCGGCATGGAACTCGCCACCAGAACGGGCTTGTCGGGGTGCGGCCAGAGATGGTTTAGGGCGTGATAAAGACGGCCTTCAAACGAGGGGGGCGCCTCTCGCAAAAATCCGTCTAGGGTTTGCTGAGCTTCAGCCTCGCGTTGCGTTAAGGTGCGTCCCCAGGCCTCGTCGGGGCGAAACCGCAGGCGGCGCGACAGATGAACCAGGGTCTTCTCCGGATCTCCTTCCAGGAGATATAGGCTGGTGAGATCGGGTTCACGAAAACCACGCGGCCAATCCAACAGGATAAGCGGGCTCGAGCGGACCCAGCCTTGAAAGGCTTTCGAGGTAAGCGGTGCGCCGAGTCGTATGACCAAGTCGGGTGGTTCGGGGGGGTTGGGCCTCCGAATCCAGGTGTCATAGCGGGTCAATCCCTCGATTTGGCGTGCGTTGCCGGAGAGTGGGTCGACAATCAGCATCGCTCCCGCTTCTCGAAACCGTTGCAAGGTTTCGGGAGGAATTTGGGGTGTTTCGGGTCCGAGCACAACGACGAGGCGCTGGGATTCAGCAATATGATCCAGGGCAATGTCCAGGGACTCGGTGTCGGGGATGGACGCGGCCGGTCGCATGGCAGAAAACAAGGCGGGCGGCATGTCCCCCGGCTCAGGAATCAACGGCTCTCGAACCGGGACATTTAAATGGACCGGTCCCCGCGGATGGCTCATGGCGATATGCACGGCACGGGCTGCCACCTGGGCACCGTGGCGGGACAAATCCAATTCGCCCGGGGTTGGGAGATCTTGAAACCACTTTACATGCGAGCCAAACAAGTGAATTTGGTCAATGGTTTGAGCAGCCCCCACGTCACGCAACTCACGCGGGCGATCGGCGGTTAGAACCACCAACGGCACGCGACTCAAATGCGCCTCGGCAACAGCCGGAGCAAAGTTGGCGGCAGCCGTGCCGGATGTGCACAACAACGCGACCGGCTCTCGTGCTGCTTTGGCCCAGCCTAGGGCAAAATAGCCGGCGGAGCGTTCGTCCAACGCCAAACGCATCTCGATTCCCGGATGTTGGTACAGCAAGATGGCCAGCGGGGTGGAACGCGATCCGGGCGCCACAACCGCCCGGCGCACCCCTGATGCGTTGAGTTGGGCAATCAGGTGGCCCAAGTACGGACGAAGTGCCATTACTTCAGGCCTCCTTCTACTTCTAGCGCGCTTAGCATGGTATTTAGCTTCCAGTCTGATTCGTGAAGCTCGGCTTCGGGATCGGAATCGCCCATAATGCCGCAACCGGCGTAAAGTCGAATGCGGTGGTCGCGCATCCACCCGGAACGGAGGGCCACCATCCATTCCGCGTCGCCACCCACGCTGCTCCATCCCACCGTGCCCGCGTACCAACCGCGTTGAAAGGGTTCGTGGTTCAGAATATAATTGACCGCTGGACTCACGGGATATCCGGCCACCGCAGGGGTAGGCCCTAATTCAGCGACAATCGGCCAAATGGCCGCTTCCTCATCAATGCGCCCACGAATTGGCGTCCATAAATGCTGAACGGTGGGAAGCTTTTTAAGAATCGGCTCGGCGGGCAACTGAAGATCGGATACCCAGGGCTGAAGCGCTTCCCGTATATGCGTGACAACCGCTTGATGCTCGGCGGCAATTTTCGGATCGCGGCGCATCGCCTCCGCATAGCGAGCGTCCTCCTCGGGGGTGAGTCCCCGCGGGGCGGAACCGGCGAGCCCCATTGTTTCCAGCACTCCGCCGTGCGCCCGGGCTAAAATCTCGGGCGTGGCTCCCAAAAACACCCCCTCAGGTCCGCGAATGGCAAAACTGGCCGCATCCGGGTTTTGGGCCAGAAGATTTTCGAGAATCGTCTCCAGGGGGAGTGCGTCACCAAATGTCAGTGTAACTTCCCGAGCCAATACAACTTTTTGCAACGCGCCCTGCCGTATGTGGGCAGCAGCCTCGGCAACCTTGGCCATCCAGTCGTATCGCGACGGCTGCGATTCCCAGGAGCTGGGGGGACCGACAGCAACAGGTTCCTCGGAGGGTCCCAAAAACGCCTGCCAGACGGGCTCCAACCGGCGGTGATAGGTTTCCGGCACCGCGTCAGGCGCTATGGGAAGGACCACGGTCAGCTGGGTTCCCGTCTTGGTTTCCGTCACTTGAACCATGGGAAGCGCCAAATACACAGCCGGCCACCCAGGCCAGTTGGATTGGGCAGAAAAGGCTTGTCCTCCGACAATCCAGACATCGTGAGAAACGCCGGCATCGCGAAGCCGGCGTACATATTCCTCCATGCGCGGCCAATGGCTGCGGTCCGCCCACTGCCATTCCCGAGCCAATCCGAGGCCTAGTCTTAGGTCGCCGCCCGGCGACCGGAAGAACCAGCCAAAGCCCGGGAAACGGGCATACACGGCCGACCAGCGGGCAGGAGGAATCGCTAAACTTTTCGCGAACCATTCAATATGTCCGCTCTTTCGCGCCCGATTCAAGACATCCTGAAGATGATCGTCGAACCAGGCACGCGTAAGGGTTAAGGCGCTCGTGTCCATACTGCTACTATAGGATGCTGCTATGGTGAAATCAACACAGCTGGCGGAGTGGGGTGAAGCATTGAGCGGTAAGACAAAGGAAAGGCTTAGCCCTCAGTCCGTGGCGCATTTCTGGCCTCAGGTGAACTGGCAGGAAGCGGTGTGGCTGAATGAAGGTTGGGATTTTGTGGTGGTGGTCGTCGACGGGATGGCGCTTCGCATTCCCCGAAGCCCGGCCGGGCAGTGGCGGCTTAGGCGGGAACGGGCGCTGCTCGATCGACTGGACAATCCTCCCGTTGCCATTCCGCGGTACCAGCAGGTTCAGCCCGGGTTGTACGGGTACCCCTTTATTGCGGGTGATACTTTCGATTCCGTTGCGGCGTCGGATGCGCTCCGGGCTGCGGTTCTCGCATTTTGCCACTGGCTCCATGATACGCCAAGCTTTTCTCGAGACGATGCGGCCGTCCGGCGGCGCTGGCACGCCCGCTATCGTGCGCGGAGCCGCGCGTCGCTGCGCGACGTGAGCCCTTTGTTGTCACACAAGGAGGCCAGAAAGATGGCCGACATCTTTCTGGCGGGGGATGAGGCTCTGTTAGACAACGGGTGGCCCGTAGCGCTCTTGCATGGCGACCTTGCGCCCGAGCATATTCTTGTCCGTGATAACGTGTTGGTCGGGGTGATTGACTTTGGCGACTGGCGTTTTGGCGATGCGGTGTTTGATTGGACCGGGATTCCCGCGGTGGACCGAGTTCTTCCGGTTCCGTTAAGCGACGGCCAAGCGGCGCGCCTTCGCGCGTATCGGTTGTTGGCAGAGTCCAATCAGGTGCGGCATGCCTTAAAAGAGGGCAATGTGGAACGGGCCGAGTGGAGCGTGCGGGTTCTCCGACGCAATCTATAACTTATGGGGGGAAATCGGTGTTTTATCAAGGGGAGCCGGGCGCGTTCAGCGAGTCGGCTGTGCATCACTACTTTCCCGGAGAAGAGGCGCGGGGGCTGCCGTCTTTTGCCGAGGTGTTCCAACGACTCGTGTCTGACTCCCATGCCTACGCGCTATTGCCCATCGAAAACGCTTATCGCGGCACGGTGACGGAGGTGTGGGATCGTTTGGTGGAGCAGGATGCCCTCACCATTTGGGCTGAGGTTGTGCAACCGGTGCATCTGGCGCTTATGGCGCCAGCGGAGACGACGCTGGACTCCGTTCGGATTGTTCGCTCCCATCCCCAGGCGCTGATGCAAAGCCGAGGGTTTTGGGGACCGCGCGGCTACAGTGCCGAGCCAACCCTGGATACGGCGGGGTCCGCCCGGGCTCTGGCCGAATCTCCGGAGTCGGGGGTGGCAGCCGTGGCCAGCCCCGATGCGGCAGCGCGCTATGGTCTTCGCATCTTGGCCGAGCCCATCGAGGACTATGCCGATAATCGCACCCGCTTTTGGCTCATTGCGCAACGAAAGCCGCCGTGTCTTCCCGAAGGCAACCGGACGGGACAGAAGGTTACGATCGCCTTCGACATTCCCCATCGCCCGGGATCACTAGCGGCGGTACTCAGTGTATTCGCCGAACATTCACTGGACCTCACAAAAATTGAATCCCGTCCTCGGCCCGGCTACCCTTTCGAATTTCGTTTTTGGGTCGACGCGGCGCTCCGGGGTCCGGATCCAGCGGATGCCTTCGACGCGCTTCACCGTCTGAAGGAGGCGGTGTTGTTCCATCGCTTTTTAGGCTTTTACCCCGCGTTTGCCTCGTAACTCTTGGCCTGGCAAGGAGACCCTGATATGATTAGCTCAAGTGCCGGGGGTGCCCGTAAGGGCTGAGAGGCGAACGCCAACCCATATTACCTGACCTGGGTCATGCCAGCGTAGGGAAGGTCATAGGGGACGATCCGCACGGACGTCTCTTTTTCTTTTCCCCGGGGAAAGAGGAGGGGTTCTTGTGTCCTTAGAAATGCCCGAAATTGGGAAAATTTCCCCAGAAGCCTTCGCCGAGTACATCTATCCTCATGTGGGTTCGCCATCACCCGATTTGCTGGTGGGACCTCAATCCGGGGTTGATATTGGGGTCGTGCGGGTCGCGCCGGGCGTGGTGATGGCCATGACCACCGATCCGGTGTTTGTGGTGCCGGAATATGGCTGGGAGCGTGCAGCCTGGTTTGCCGTGCACATTTTGACCTCCGACGCGGCGACGTCCGGACTAACACCTCGTTTCATGACCGTGGATTTGAACTTGCCCTTGACCATGTCGACCCAAGACTTTGCCGCATTCTGGACGGCGTGGGACAAGACTGTCAAGGATTTAGGGCTAACCATTGTGTCAGGCCATACGGCTCGCTACGAGGGATGCCACTTTCCTATGGTGGGTGGGGCGACAGTGATGAGCGTCGGTCCCGAAACAGAATATATCAGTACCGCCATGGCCAAGCCCGGGGATGTGCTGCTCTGTACCAAGGGCGCGGCCATTGAAGCGACCGGGCTCATTGGCGCCACCTATGGCGAGCGGGTGGCCCGAGAATTGGGTGAGGACGTTCGCCGGGCAGCGGATGCGCTCTTCGACCAGATGACGGTGGTAAAGGATGCCCGCGTGGCGGCCTCCATCGGGTTGCGCGATCAGGGGGTAACCGCCATGCATGATGCCACCGAAGGTGGTGTGGTGGGAGGCGTCTATGAAATTGCCGAGTGTTCGGGATTAGGCGTAGAGCTGAATGCCGATGCGGTACTCATTCGGCCAGAGGTCAAGGCGGTTACCGACTGGGTGGGGATTGATCCCTTGATTAGCATCAGTGAAGGAACTTTGCTGTTTACGGTTAGGCCCGATCGAATGGATGCAGTGACGCGGGCTCTTAGAGATGCCGGGATTGACGTCATGGCGATTGGCCGCGTGCTGCCGGCTGACGAAGGCCGCTGGCGCCTGTCCGCACATGGGGGCCGTGAGCCCCTGGTCCATCCTCGAGTCGATCCCTTTTGGGCGGCATTTGCGCGATTGGGGGCCCAGTCATGACCGCTCGAGTGCTGTCGATAGCAGGTTCGGATTCCTCCGGCGGTGCCGGCATCCAGGCGGACCTCAAAACGTTTGAGGCTTTCCAAGTCTATGGGATGACTGCCATCACGGCCATCACTGCCCAAGACACCACCGGCGTGGGCCATGTGTTGGTGCTTGATCCCGCTCTGGTGGCGGAGCAAATGACCCGCGTGAAAGAGGATATTGGTGTGGACGCGGTCAAGATTGGTATGCTGGGCGCCGAAGAGGTTATCCGGCAGGTGGCCAAAACGCTGGCCAGCTGGCATGTTCCGGTGGTTCTGGACCCGGTCATGCGGGCAAAAGGCGGGCACGCTCTTTTGAGCCCGGGTGCCGAGGACGCGTTGCGCGAGGACCTCCTGCCGCTGTCTACCGTCATTACCCCCAATCTTCCGGAAGCGGAGGCCTTGATTGGTTTTCCGGTTCGGGATCGAACCGACATGCGCCGTGCAGCGCGAACCTTGATGCACCTCGGTGTCCCCTGGATTTTGATTAAGGGAGGACACCTGGAGGAACCGGTTTCGGCCGACCTGCTCTGGCATGGCAGCGAAGGGGAATGGCTTGAGGAGGCGCGCATCGAAAGTCCCCATACGCATGGCACCGGCTGTACGTTGTCCTCGGCCATTGCGGCTTCGCTGGCTCTAGGAAAAACGGTGCCGGAAGCAGTCCGCGAAGCGAAGCGCTATGTCACCGAAGCCATCCGCCAGGCCCCTGGGCTGGGCCACGGCCATGGCCCGCTATGGCATGCGGTACGGCGGGGCAGCGAACAGAAGGAATGAGAGAGGAGGACACGGTTATGCAATTTGCCTCACTGAGAGAACGGGCGGAGAAAGATTGGCAGCGCATCCGTCAGCATCCTATGGTGGTGGCCATTGGCCAGGGTACGCTGGAACGCTCCGTATTTCGAACCTTCATTCAGCAGGACGCCCTCTATTTGCAGGACTTTTCCCGCGTCTTGGCAAGGCTGGCAAGTCTGGCCCCAGATATCGCCGCCGCCCGTTTGCTATTGGCCCACGCCGATACCGTATTTCAAGTCGAAGGGGAATTGCACCAGAGTGCGGCACGGGATTTGGGAATTCTTGAGGGGCAGTTGGGACGTGGACCCAAGGGCCTCATCACCAAGGCCTACGGCGATCACATGGTGCGCCAAGTCATGCAGGGCGCCTTTTTGCCTGCTTTGGCCGCTGTTCTTCCTTGCTATTGGACGTATGCGGAGATCGGTACGGAACTCTATGGACTGGGACTGCCCGAGGACAAACTGCTTCGCGATTGGATTCTTGTTTATAGCGGGGATGAGTACCGTCGTGCCGTGGATGAAATTGTATCCCTCTTTGACCGTCTCGCTGGGGCTTCCGGGAAGGACGAGGACGCACAAGTTGAGGAGGTCTTTGACTGGAGCATGATTTATGAGTGGCTTTTTTGGGAGCAAGCCTACAATGGGCAGCAATTTTTCGTAAATTAAGGGAGATCTTTACGAGCCCACCCCGCTAGGAGTACGATAAAGCAAAACTTTCCTAGAGAAACAATTTCTTCAGGCAATTAGATTGCTGGAGGCGGGAATCGTGGTCCAAAACCTGGTGGGGCGGGTTCAACAGGCAGCTGAGCGGTGGCCGGAACATTCGGCCCAGCGTTATTGGAACGGGCAAACATGGGAAAGCCGCACTTATGCCGAACTTGCGGGAGTGATTCAATCCATCGCGCAGGGCCTCAAGCGGTTGGGCGTGGGAGTGGGAGACCGAGTGGGACTCATTTCGGCAACGCGGCCCGAGTGGGTGATCGCCGATTTGGCTGTTTTGACGTTAGATGCGGTGACGGTGCCCATTTATCCGTCGGTACCAGCCGATCAGGTGGCCTACATTGTTGAAGATGCCGGGATGAAATGGGTCATTGCGGAAAATGAACGGTTGGCAGCCAAAGTACCATCGGGAATCCAAGTGATCGTGATCGAGCCGCCATCCCATGGGGCGGCTCGATCTTTTTGGTCTTTGGCCTCCTACCAGAGTTCCGAAATGCTGATCCCTGCGCATGGACGGGATGATCTAGCCACATTGGTCTATACATCGGGGACCACGGGTCTCCCCAAGGGGGTTATGCTCAGCCACGGCAACATTTTGTCCAATATCGAGGATATTGAGGCGGTACTGGCGGAGGTCCCCAACGCTGAGGTCACCCCACGTGACGTGGTGCTTTCCTTTTTGCCCTTGTCCCACATTCTTGAGCGCATGACCCATCTCTTTTTTCTCGGGCAGGGCGCGGAAGTGGCCTATGCGCGGTCGACCGATCACCTGCCGGAGGACATGAAAGCCGTGCGTCCGACCTTAATGGTCTCAGTCCCGCGGGTATTTGAGAAGATTTATACCCAAGTGTGGGCTACTGTGCACGGCCAGTCCCCGACTCGCCAGCGGCTTTTTGAGTTGGCGGTGAACCTTGGCCGGGCCCGTTATCAACGCCTGTCAACAGGTCAATCGGTGTCCGGCTGGATGAATGCCGCCTATGGGTTCTTCGACCGGTTGGTGTTCGAGCAAATTCGCCAGGCCGTGGGTGGCCGGTTGCGCATGGTCATTTCCGGCGGAGCGCCATTGGCGTCGGAGATTGGTCAATTCTTTTTCGCCGTTGGGGTGCCGGTTCTGGAAGGCTACGGCTTAACCGAAACCTCCCCCGTCTTAGCCGTCAATGTGCTCCCGGTGCCGCGCTATGGGACCGTTGGCCGCCCGCTTCCACGGGTTCAGATTGCGATTGCCGCCGACGGCGAGATTTTGGCTCGGGGTCCCAACATCAGCGCAGGCTATTGGAATCGGCCCGAGGATACCCGCGCCGCCTTTCAGGACGGCTGGTTTCATACGGGCGACGTAGGGCAGCTCACGGGGGATGGGTACCTTAAGGTCACCGACCGCAAGAAGTACCTCTTGGTGCTCTCGACCGGAAAAAATGTCGCGCCGCAAGCGGTCGAGCAAAAATTGATTCTGTCTCCGCTGATCGAGCAGGCGGTTGTGCTGGGCAATCGCAAAAAGTTTGTGTCGGCGCTGCTCTTTCTCGAACCCGGCGAGGTAGCCCGGTGGGCCCAAAAGGAGGAGAAGCCCGGCGACTATGGGGACTGGCTTCAGGATCCCGATTTAATGGCGTATGTCATGAAAGAGGTGGAGCGTGTCTCGGAGGGGTTGGCGCCGTTTGAGAGGCCCAAGAAAGTTCGCTTTATCCCTAAACCATTGAGTCAGGAAGCTGGTGACCTGACTCCGTCGCTCAAGGTGAAGCTGCCGGTGGTGGAGTCCAAATATCAGGCGCTGATTGAGTCGATGTATACAGACGGGAGTGTGGCGGAGGCCCGCATCCCCGCGCCGTCGACCCGGCGTGCCAATTGGATGCCTGGGACGCTTCTCGCAGTGCTGGCGGGGGTCGTTGTGGCCTTACTCATCCGTTTTGCCATCGGTTAACGGTACCAGTTCCAAGGCATCGTGGGTGCCAACGCAGGTCCAAGATCCCCGTGCGGCGGCGTCCAGAGCCGCCTCAACGTCAGGCCAGCGTGCCTTCTCCAAGGTGGCCCGAATGCCCACGTCGGCACTGAACTCGGCATCCAAGGTCGTCACCAAGGGTTCCAAGGCATGTTGAACCCGATCATACGAGGCATAATCAATGCGAATCTGGAGTGTGCGAATTTCCTTCACGACTCCCGGCACCGTATGGTCCAAAGCCTGTTGGGCTGATTTTTGGTAGGCGTGCACGAGTCCTCCACGGCCGAGCTTTATGCCGCCGAAATAACGCACGACAACCACCAAGGTCTCTTCCCATCCCTGACGTTGTAAAATATGTAACATGGGAAGGCCGGCCGTGCCTTGTGGCTCGCCGTTGTCGCTGGCCCTGAGGTGGGTCTCGTCAATGCGATATGCCCAAGTATAGTGGTTGGCGCCGGGATAGGCGGCCTTCATGGCCTCCAGCGACTCGGCCAACGCCTCAGGGTCAGTGAGGCGAAAAGTTTGCCCGATAAAGCGGGAGCGTTCGACAAGATACTCGGCCGGTTCAGAGGATAAGACGGTAGGAATTTCCAACACCCCCTGGATCGGCGAATGTTCGCGGTTTTTTGGCGTACACTAGCATAACGCCTCTCGGCCATTTCTACTAGTCACGGTGCGGTCGGTTTGGTATCGTGAGGGGGGCTGACGAGATGGAAGCGGAGGGGGTGACAAAATGCCGGACAGTACGGTTCCTGATGCCATGCCCACCGACAATCTGGCCAAGTGGATTGATTGGTTGCCTCAGCATCACGAGGCGACTCTGGCCAGTCGCCCGGACATTATGATCTTGGCGGCACGGTATGGGGATGGACACCTTCGAGCCGCTAAAGCCATTGGCTTAAAAGTGAAGCTCACACACCCCGCGCTTTCCCTGGGGATTTTGGACTATTACAAGTTTGTTAACTCGCAGCTCGACAATGTCATTCGTTGGGCCTATCTAAGCTCGGTCCGTTTTGCGCCCAGCCTGTGGAAGTGGTTTTACACGGCAACCCAGAAGATTGATTCGGAGTCGACGACTCAGCAATTTCTTAATCGCATTGGCATCGAATCCTTTTATCGCGCGATTGCTCCAAAACCTCCCAAAGTGATTGTCTCGACCTATCCTACGGCCGCGGGCGTGGTCTCCACCTTAAAGCGGCAAGGGCGGCTCTCCGCCCTCAACTACGTGGTAATGACCGACTACAGCATCCATTCGCAGTGGATTCATCGTCATGTTGATCTCTACTTTGTGGGTGGCGATGACATGAAAGAGGCCCTCATCGAAAGGGGCGTCGATTCGAAGCGGGTCGTGGTCTCGGGCATCCCGGTCGACAGCCGCTTTCAGGAACCTGTTAATGAGGACAATGTGCGCCGTCAGCTGGGGATTGGCAGTGAGCCCATTTTATTGTTTATGGGCGGATCCTACATGCCGATCCAGGAGTTTAGTCATATTTTGTCCCAATTGGATCAAGTGACAGTGCCTCATGCGACCGTAGTGGTGGCTGGACGCGAGGAAAATCGCCGCCAAGTGGCACTGGAATATCAAAAAGGTGCTCAGCATCCCATGGTGGTGCTGGGATACGTTAATAACGTACATGAGCTCATGGGCGTCAGTTCCATCCTCATCAGCAAGGCCGGCGGACTAACGACGACCGAGGCGCTTTGCCGAGGCGTTCCTATGCTAATCTATCGGCCCATCCCGGGCCAGGAGGATGCCAATGCCGCCTATGTGGTCAAGCATGGGGCGGGGTTTTTAGCCAAGGATCAAAATGACGTGACGGAAATGGTAACTCATCTGTTGACGCATCCTTGGGAGTTGAAGGCCATGGCGCGGCAGGCGCGTCTGCTGGGACATCCGGACGCGGCGGACGTCATTGCGGCCAAAATTTATGAAGGCGTGTCCGCGGCGGAGGCCCATGCACAATAGGGTGGAGTCGGCGACCAGCACCAAAATTTTGTTAACCGGGGTGCTGGGGCTGGCCGAATTCTCGCGAGGAGCGCTGGTGGTGGCGCTCCTCTCCAACTATGTCACCGGGCCGTTGGGGGCGCCGTTGACGGTCGCTGGGGTGGCGCTGTCGGCTCATTATTTTTTGGACACGATGTTTCGCGGCCCGTCCGGTTGGATGGTGGATCGGTGGGGATCCAAGCGGGTATTGATGGCTGGTTTGGCCATCGAGGTGGTGTCCCTGTTCGGGATGATGAGCGCCAAGACCGCCATGGGGGCGGTGGCGTTTGTGGCCTTACTAGGGGTGGGCACTGCCACCCATTGGCCTGCCGTGGTGACGGGTACCAATCGGCTGAGTGGACAGGCCAGTCGGGCTTCCGCTATGAGTATCGTTTTTGCGGCATGGCTGGCCGGTTCAGGCCTGGGCCCGATGGTCATCAATTTCATCATGCACGGACGAGACCGGACCGCTTTCGTGCTCCTGATTTTGGTTGACCTCGCGGCCTGGTCGTTAGCCGTGGCGTTGCAAAATCCGGAGCTCGAGCCGCGTCGGCCGGCGCACCATCCGATTCGGGAGTGGGTTGGCACTCTCTGGCCATTTCGCTTCATTTTGCCGGGAATGTTTTTGCAGAATATGACTTTGGGGTTGATGCTGCCTGTTTTGGAGCCGTATGTGAATCGGGTGCTGCATTTGAGCCATTGGCAGTTTGCTGGGTTGCTCACGGGTGGGGGGGCCATTACCGTCGCGTTGCTTTGGCCCATGGGGCGGGCGACGGATCGTTTCGGGCTTCGCCTGCCGCTCATCGGCGGATTCTTCGTAGCGGCCCTGGCTCTTTCGATGCTGGCTTTTACGCGCCACTTTTATGCGCTGGTGGCCTTGGGCGGCGTGTTGGGATTTTCCTATGCCATGATTCTGCCCTCATGGAATGCTTTTTTGGGACAATTGGTGCCGCGGGAAATTGAGGGGTGGCATTGGGGGGTGTTCATGACCGTAGAAGGGTTGGGGATGGCGGTCGGACCATTGGTCGGCACGCGGCTTTTCGAAGTGGCCGTATGGGCCCCGTTTCTATTCTCAGCGGGGGTCTTGTTGGTGATGGGGCTTTTTTATTGGTTGTTCCCATTTGACGCATATTGGGCGGCACGGTGAGGGGGTGTGGAGCGGGTGTGGTTCTTAATAGCAGCGTTGGTCGTGGTGGCATGTTGGCTCGTATTCTATCTCTTGCCCGATCTCATCTTTCATCATCTGCAGGTGGGGGCTTTTGCCGGTTCCCGCAGCGAGCCACGGTTTGGGTTGACGTTTGACGACGGACCAGGGCCAGACACGGAGCAGATTGTCGAGCAATTGAAGGCAGCCAATGTCCAGGCAACGTTTTTTATGATTAGCGAGCGGGCCGGGTCCCATCCGGAGTTGGTACGTCGCATGGCGGGTGACGGCCATGAAATTGCGCTGCACATGCGCCGTCATGTGTCAGCGTTTTTGCTCTGGCCCTGGCAAAGCTTTCGGGAAATTGGCCGGGCACTCGACGATTTGGAGGCACTCACCGGACAGCGCCCGCGCTTCTTCCGACCCCCGTGGGGCCATGTCAACTTGGGAACATGGCTTGCTATTCGTCGGTATCACCTCATCCCCGTATTTTGGAACATCGCGCCGGACGATTGGCGGGCCGATCGCCGTCCGGAATGGATAAGCCATTACGTGGTGCAACTTGCCCAACCGGGTACGGTTGTAGTGCTGCATGACGCTGGAGGACCACGCCAGCGCACGGCGGATGCGTTGCTGCCGATGGTCTCCGGACTTCGCAGCGTGGGTCTGGAACCTGGGCCGGTGGGCGCGATGACCTTGGATCGGTCTTTCTTACGCCGGGCGTGGACCTGGTGGGAACTCCGCTTTACGCGCGGATGGGACATCGAAACCATTCCCAACAGCGAGGGGGGCGAGCCCTATCTTCGCATTGGGCGCATCCGCTATCAAGGGCACCCAGTGATGCTGGCTAACGGACAGACCCTGACACCGGGAGCCCCCTTCGGGGAGATTCACTTTGGCAATCCAGCCTTGTCCCAGTTTAGCGGCCGGGCATCTTCGGGCCTTCGCGCACTTCATGGCGTGATGCGGGCCCTGGTCGACTTGGCCAACTGGATTGAGGAGCATCCTGATTTTCGCACCGTGGAGGCAGTGGGCGGGGTGACGCTTTTAGACGCGGCCCATACCATCGAAAAACTGGGCTTTCAACGGGTGCCGGTGCATGGCTGGACGAAATGGTCGATGTGGTTCTACTTAACAATTCTTATGGCCGTGTATCACAAGGACGGGTGGAAGACCCTCAAACGCTTCCGGGATTTGCGTCCGGTCATGGTGCTAATGGATCGGGAAAATTTCTTGGGCAAATACGCCAAACCTGCTAGTCCCCGAAAAAAACAGCGCTAGTGTGCAATGTTTCCCGCATAAGACGACCGTGTCGCGCCGTAACTTCTGATACGAAGAGTTACGGTAGGGGGCGGGATTATGTGGGCAACATGGGGCTTGCTTGTGCTGGCAGCCGGTTTGGGCCTGCGCCATGCCATGGCCCCGGACCATTTGGCGGCCGTCGGGACGTTCGTGCGTGCGACGCGAGCCAAAACCCGGCAAAGTATTCATCATGCGCTACGCATCGGCGGGGGTCACGCGCTTGGCATGTTGGTCATGGGCATCGTCATCTTAGGCGTTGCGCATAGCGTGCCCAAGACGCTGGTGGGCACCCTTTCATGTATATCCGGGCTCTGGCTCATGCTTCTCAGCACCTGGATTCTATTGGATTTGCTTTGGCCGGGATGGCGGTTTGGGATGTCGCAATTGACGCGCTGGCGCGAACAGAGAGCCCCGAAGATGAACAGCCGATCGGTCACAGCCGGTGCTTGGGGCGTGGGATTGTTGTTTGGAATTGCAGTGTCGCCGGGCGATTTGGCCATTTTTACCTTGGCCTTGGCCAAGGTGGCGCAGCCCATGTTGGCGCTCAGTCTATTCTTCACGTTTCTTGCCGCCTTATTGGCCGGTCTATCGGTGTTAGGCCTAATACTGGCATGGCGAAGCCAAGGCTTAGGCGTTCGGGTGAGTCAAGGGCTTTCAGGACTTAGCGGATTTTTTGGCCTTGGCATTGGGTTTATGCTGGTTGCGGGGTTTCTGCACTAGCTTTTAAAGTGCGGGTTTAACGCGTCAATCACGGCGTTTCGGAAATCCGGATCGGTCTCAGCCATTTGCTGAACGAGATCGACCAATGTGCGTTGGAAATATCCCCCGCTTTTTCCCTCTCCGGGCTTCATCCATGACACGAGGAAGTCGGCGGTCACCTCGGCAATCAGGGATTGGCCACGGTCGGAACGGAAGAAGCGGTGCAGCCACGTTTCGATATGGGGCTCTATCACGGCTTCCAGCCGTTTTTCAATGCGTGCGTCAATCCGCTCTCGAATCATGGGCGTCCTCCAGAAAATGGATGATCTTTGCGTCTATCCTATGATACCATGGACATACCGCATACGGAATATTCGACACAATTTGACGTGTCGGAATGTGGCGGAAATGATACCCGGGAGGAAAGCGATGGAGGAGCGACTTTCCATTCAAATGGTGGTCAATGGCCAAGCGGCGGTAGGCGAGGTTGAGGCTCGCACGTTGCTGGCCTATTTTCTTCGCGACCACTTGGGACTAACCGGCACCCACATTGGCTGTGATACTTCGCAATGTGGGGCTTGCACAGTGCTGATGGATGGCGTGCCGGTTAAGTCGTGCACGGTTTTGGCAGTACAGGCCGATCAAAGCCATATCACCACCGTGGAAGGATTAGCCTCGGAGGCCGGCCCGCATGTTGTGCAGAGAGCCTTTCAAGAAGCCCATGGGTTGCAGTGCGGATTTTGCACGCCCGGGGTGATGATGGTATCCCGCTGGATTGTTGAGCAACATCCAGAGGCTGACGATAGGGAAATTCGCGAGTTGTTGGATGGCGTCATCTGCCGCTGCACCGGCTACGAGAACATTGTCCGAGCAGTGGCGCGGGCCCAGAAATTGGCGGTCGAATCCGAGACGCCAGCGGCCGTAAGTCGGGAGGTGTCGTCATGAGTGAGCGTCCCTTCGGTTCACGCATGGTTCGTAAGGAAGATGCCCGCTTGGTGACCGGCCGCGGCCGATATACGGATGATGTGCAGCTACCCGGAATGCTTTATGCAGCCATTGTCCGCAGCCCCTATGCTCATGCTCGCATTAAAAGTGTGGACGTGAGTGCGGCGCAAACGTTGCCCGGCGTGATCAAAGTGTATACCGGCCAGAGCATCAAGGGACAGGTGGCGCCTATCCCAACGGCATGGATTCCCCCTGACTCGGGGCTCAAGATGGTGGAACACCCGGCATTAGCCTATGACCGGGTTCGCTACGTGGGCGACGGAGTGGCTTTAGTGGTGGCGGAGAGTCGGGCTCAGGCGGAAGATGCTGCGGAGGCCATCCAGGTAGACTATGAACCCCTGCCGGCTGTTCACGACCAGATGGAAGCGCTGGCCGACGGGGCCCCGCAACTGCATCAAGACGCACCCGGCAACGTGGCCTTGCATTGGCAGGTAGGAACGCCAGTGGACGACGCCTTTCAGTCGGCGGAGGTAGTGGTAAAACGGAGCTTCCGGCAGCAGCGGCTCATCCCCAACCCGATGGAGCCGCGCAGTGCCGTGGCGCAATACAATCCCAGCACGGGAGAAATGACCCTCTGGTCCACCACGCAAAACCCCCACATTCATCGGGTGCTGGTATCCGGAATTCTCGGCATTCCCGAGCATAAGCTCCGAATTTTAGCGACCGATGTGGGTGGCGGGTTTGGATCAAAAATCGCCTGCTATGCGGATGAGGTGCTGACCGCCTTCGCCGCCCGCGATTTAGGTCGGCCGGTAAAGTGGACGGAAAGTCGTTCTGAGCATTTTCTTATCACCAGCCACGGCCGTGATCATGTGGATCAAGTGGAGTTGGCTGGGACACGAGATGGTCGTGTGACCGCGATCCGGGTGCGGGCTTATGCCAACATGGGGGCTTATTTGTCCACCGCGGGACCGGGGGTGCCCACGATTCTCTTCGGACTCATTGTCAATGGGGCCTATGATATCCCAAAGGCATCCGCGGAGGTATACGGGGTCTTCACGAATACCACCCCGGTTGATGCCTATCGGGGTGCCGGACGTCCCGAGGCCACGTACCTGGTGGAGCGCATCATGGACGCCTACGCGCGAGAAATCGGCCAGGATCCGGTGGAAGTGCGGAGAAAGAATCTTATCAAGAAAGAGCAATTTCCGTACAACAACCCCTTCGGACTGACTTACGATTCCGGCGATTATCATCAGGCGCTGGATCGCGCCCTAGGCATGTTGGACTATGGGGCGTTTCGAAAAGAGCAAGAGGCGCTGCGCCAGCAGGGCAAGTATATTGGCGTGGGATTCAGCACCTACGTGGAGATGTGCGGCCTTGGGCCCTCGCAGGTGGCCGGCGCCGTCGGATTTCAAGGGGGATTATGGGAAAGCGCGATGGTCCGCGTCCATCCCGGGGGCAAAGTGACGGTCTTTACGGGAGCTTCGCCCCATGGGCAAGGCGAGGAAACTACCTTCGCCCAGATTGTGGCCGACCGTCTGGGCCTTCCCATGGCGGATATCGAAGTGGTGCATGGGGACACCGACCGGATTGCCATGGGGTGGGGCACCTACGGCTCACGGACCACGGCCGTCGGCGGAGGAGCCTTGGCACTGGCCGCCGATCGGGTCATCGCCAAGGCCAAAACCATTGCTGCCCATATGCTGGAGGTTCCGGTGGAGGCCGTGGAGTTTGGCCAG
Source organism: Sulfobacillus harzensis (assembly GCF_012933365.1). Classification (GTDB taxonomy): domain Bacteria; phylum Bacillota; class Sulfobacillia; order Sulfobacillales; family Sulfobacillaceae; genus Sulfobacillus_B; species Sulfobacillus_B harzensis. The sequence continues at coordinate 24,903 of NZ_JABBVZ010000050.1, forward strand.
GGGCAATTTCATGCCGAAGGCAACCCAGATCGGAGTGTCACCTTGCAGGAAGTTACGCTCCAGGCGTATCTGGCGTGGAATTTGCCGCCGGGTGTTGAGCCGGGACTCGAGGCGTCCGCGTTCTATGACCCGACCAACTTCACCTACCCCTTTGGCACGCATATCGCCGTGGTCTCCGTGGATGCCGAGACGGGCGAGGTGAAACTCTTGCGCTACATTGCCGTCGATGATTGTGGACCGGTGATTAATCCCATGATTGTGGAGGGCCAAATCCATGGCGGCATTGCCCAAGGGGTCGGACAGGCACTGTATGAGGGGGCACGCTATGATGAAGATGGCCAGCTTTTGACCGGGTCATTTCTCGACTATGCGATGCCTAAGGCGCGTTTCTTTCCCCCCATCGAGTTGGACCACACGGTTACCCCGTCGCCGCACAATCCCTTGGGGGTCAAGGGTGTGGGGGAGACAGGAACCATTGCGTCCACGCCTGCCGTTGTTAATGCGGTGATGGACGCTCTGGCGCCCTTTGACATTGTCGATCTGGACATGCCGCTGACGCCGCCCAAAGTCTGGCAGGCCATGCAATCGGCGATGGCTGCAAAAGGAGGTCGAGCCTCATGATGCCGCGTGCTTTTCGCTATCACCGCGCCACAACCGTAGACGATGCCCTGGCGGTGCTCAGTGCCGACGCGGAGGCGAAACTGGTGGCGGGAGGACATAGTCTCCTGCCGATGATGAAGCTGCGAATTGCAAGTCCCTCAGCGCTGGTTGACGTCGGGAGACTACCTGAGCTCAACACCGTAGACGTCGAGGCGGACTATGTTGCGCTTGGAGCGGCGGTCCCTTATGCGCGGGTGCTGGGTGACCGCCGCTTAGGAGAGGTGATGCCGCTGTTGTCGCAGGCTGTCGCCGTAATTGCCGATCCCCAGGTGCGTCAACGCGGCACAGTGGGGGGGAGCGCCGTACACGCGGATCCGGCATCCGACCTGGGCGCCGTGTTTATCGCCGCCCAAGCGCGCCTGGTGGTACGGGGACCGTCGGGGGAGTGGACGATACCCGCCGACGAATGGTATGTCGCGCCCTTGGTGGCCAATTTGGCAGCCGATGAGGTGCTCGTGCGCATTGAATTTCCGCGGGGCCTCCCGGAACGTCAAGCCTATGTGAAGTTTCCGCATCCGGCCTCCGGTTACGCGCTGGCAGGGGTGGCGGCCCTCTTGAGCCTGGATTCCGCGCAAGTTGTCCAGCGCGTCCATATCGCTGTCACCGGAGCGGGCACGATGCCCTTCCGGGCTCGGTCTGCGGAGGAGCGGCTGGTAGGGCAAACCATCACCTCCGCTGTCATCGACGCCGCCCAGATGGCAGGAGCGGATGATGGGGAGTATGCCGATGATGGCGAGTACTCGGCCGCCTACCGTCGGAACCTAGCGGGCGTAATGATTGGCCGGGCGCTGAAGCGTGCGCTCGATCGCTGAGACTAATGGTTGGGGCTGTCCCAATAGTCACCCGCACGGGTGACTGGGGTGGACCCTGATGAAAGTCAAGTGACCCTCGCTCCTAGT
>NZ_JABBVZ010000051.1 GCF_012933365.1 Sulfobacillus harzensis
TCCATTTGGAGGTGCATCTGCATCTGCATCTGCATATGCGCCTGCAGGTCCATTTGCATATGCATTTGCATCTCCATTTGGAGGTGCATCTGCATCTGCATCTGCATATGCGCCTGCAGGTCCATTTGCATATGCATTTGCATCTCCATGTGCATTGCGGATGCTGTCATCCGGATCGGGACCTTTATCCCCCCAGCGTTTCCGGGCGTTCGCTCGTTTGTTCGCACTGGAGTGCATGGCCTTCTGCCACTCACGGCGGAGGCGGGGACTGAAGATGAACCCGTCCTCATGGGCGAGGACCGCCAGCGGGCCATCCACCATGTCCTGACGCCATGTTTGCCACTCCTTGAGGGTGGCCCCCAGCAAGGCGGCAATGGCCCGGTCGTTGTCCGGCAACCGGCACTCCGGCTGCTGCCACATGATGGCCAGTAGATCGATATGCACACCCCGCTCCTCCCGGGAGAGGGCGCGGTTGTTGAGGTCATTCAGCCAGTCCCTGACATAAAAGTCGAAGTGGGGAAAACGCATAGACGTAGCCTCCGGGGTATGATTCCGTCGTTTACCGGGGTATCCGGTCCAGCAGCGCAGCCACGCGGGCCCGTTCCGCCCGGCCTTCGGCGGATGCGCCCAGACCTTGGGTCATGAGGTGTTGACTCCAATACGCCAGCGCGTTCCGCACCGTGCGGCGTTCCTCGTGGCTCATCGGGACATCGAGGTATTCTTCCACAGTGAGTACAACGGTCTTCATGGATTTCACCTCCGGGCCCCGCCACGCGACAGGGCCATATATGGGTTGTCAGGCCAGAATGTCCAACAGCCGATCCGTCAGGCCATCGGCCTCTGATACACGGGTCCAGCGCTCTTGGTCGCGGTGGTAGTAGGCCAAGGCCTCCCGAATGCGCTGCCGTTCGTCCTCCGTCAATACGACCAGTTTCGCGGTGTCGGCGACGCGGGGGCTCGGCACCGCGGCCGTCGTGTGGCCGCACTCAAGGCAGACCATCCCGAGCGGCCCCAAGCGGCGCACCGCATGGGTGCAGGGGCTAGGCATGGGGCGCCTCCTCGCGGTGCAGGTACCGCTCGTACAGTGCCTGCCGGTGGGCCGTTTGGCACCGTGGGCAGCGACGCGGGACGCCGGGAACCGCCAGAACAAGCGTGTGACAGGTCTTCTCGGCGCATTTCGTCCATCGGGTCATGCGGTAATCTCCTCCAATCTCTCCAACTTTCATCAGGCAAGTATTGGCCCATAAAAGGGTCTAGCTGGCGTGCTGCTGGGTGTCGTCCGGCTCCATGCGGTACACGGTGAGCGACTGATATTGCACGGTCTCGGCCGCGTTCGCCTGGGCATGGTGGTAATACTGGTGGCGGATGGCGGCGAGGCGACCGTTCGGATGGGCCGGTGAGCTCCAATAGACCTTCCCACACACTGCACACCGCGAATAGGTAATCCGATAAGCTAACGTGTTGGGCATCGTGCGTTACCTCCTCTTCCGCCCTGCGTCATGAGGAACGAGGGCCAACGCCTCTCGTAGCACACCGGCGACGAGAAAGTACCAGTACAACGTTTCTTGCCAGCGGGGTGGGCGGAGTCTCACAGCCGCCCCCAGCCGCCGGCAACGCCGATGTAGAGCAGCAGGGCGAGGACCGCCAACCCCAGCCCGCCATAGACCTCGCGGGCCCGGGCGGTCAGCTGCCAGTGTGTGTGCCGTCGGCGAATCCGGCGGGGTATTTGCGTAACGTGTTGGTGCATGCGATAATCCTCCTGGTGTTTTCACCAAGGCCCCCGGCCTCACCCCGGGGGCCTTCCTATCCAATCCCGCCCTCGAGGTGCTGAATCGCGGCCTCGAGGCGATCCCGAAGCGTCTTCAGCTGCTCAAGGGTGAATGACTCCGGCTGGTTGGTCTCATCGTTCCAACAGCGGACGGACCATGAATACTGATCGTCGATGGGAATGAAGACTTCCGGTAGGCGAATCACGACGTCGCCGCCTTGTCTGTCGCGTCTGCCAAGGCCCCGACGATTTGGTCACTCGCATCGGCGAGAAATCGCATATTGGGGAAGGTGATGCCCGCCTTTTCCCGGGCATGACGAATGCCCCGCTCCACCCGCGGAGGGGTGGTCTCGTTGCGGGCCGCGATGGCATGGTAGAGATCCATCGCCCGCCACCGCCACACGCGCCCCTCGAGGGCCGCTGTGACGGATTGCTCCAAAATCTGACGGATATACGGCGTGCCGACAAAGTGCGGCGGAAAGCCATTCGTCCGGAGATAGGTCCGGACCGCTTGCTGAACCTGCGCGTTCATCGCGCTATCGCTCCTTTCGTGCGCCGACTCCGGGCCCAGGCCATCCGGCGGAGCCCCGCCAGCACGGCCAGGTCGCAACCGGCGAGCAGAATGCGCTCATCGCCGCCCGCCGCCTGTTGGCAATCGGTGCAAATGTAATGGTCCACCGGCGCCTCCGCGCCGACAGACACCTGAATCCGCAGCCATGCGACGTCGGCCGCGTCCGCCGTGCGCGAACACAGGGCGCACTGCAGCGACCCGCTCATCGGGCCCGTCCTTTGCCCGCGTGTTTTCCGGTGAGAATGTCGCCCGGGGCCTCCGCATAGAGCCATTCGGCAAATCGCCGGGGATTGACCCGAAAGCTGTTGGCCGAGAGTTTGATGATGGGCACCCCGTTGTCTGGGGCCCACTTGGCGAGACGATAGAGCGTAGACAGCGGGAGGCCAAAGCGCTGGGCCACTTCGGGGAGCGTGATCGTCTCCGCGACGACCTGATCCTTGATTTCCCTGGCCGTCTGTGGCACAGTCTCGCTCAAAGGGTTAATGTGCGCCGACTGGTGGCCGTCGGCGGCCGGGGAAAACTGAGCTCGCCTCATCGGTCAATCCTCCTCGTTCGGGGAAACGAAGTCTTCTAGGAGCAACGTCGGGGAGCAGTCGAGAACCTTCGCGAGTCGGTAGAGTGTGATCACCGAGGGCCGCACGGTGCCCTTCTCGTACGTGAAGACAGTGGCGCCTCGGACACCAATTCTCCCGTGTGAACGGCCCGCTGACTCCGGGCCGTTTCGCTGTGTATCGCAAACTGCGCCCGCCGCATTTACCCCACCTCCTCATGGCACTGGGCCTGTCCAATCGGACAGAGGTCACAGGCGGTTTGTAAGAGTCCCGGCGCGTTAAGCAGCAACGCAATCCGGGCGACCGCGGCCAACGGAACCGTCCGCGCCCCCGTTTCCCAGCGGGAAAGGTGAACACTGTCCACCGGGATGGCCATGGCCAGCTGTTGCTGGGTCCAATGGCGCCGGTGCCGGGCCATACGGATGGCCTCACCGAGCGGATGACGCGTGCCCATGAGTCTCTCCCTCCTCTGCGGTCCTTGCCAATTTGGCACGGCGACCGGCATGTGTGCCGGGTCGGCGGGTTTGAATCCCGCACCGCTTCAAATACTTCCACACGGTACTGGGATCGATTTGCAGCTCCGCCCCGATTTCCCCGATGGACAAGCCATCGCGGACGTAGAACTCCCACAGTAGTTGCTCAATGGGGCGTCCCCGACGGGCCTCAATAATCTGCATTCCCCGACTTTTTATCGTGTGAACGCACCTCCTTCTTACCTAATAGGCTAAGGTGTTGCCTTCATGGTAACGCATAATTGACTAAACGGCAAGGGGTTGTCAAGGAATTTCTTGCGTCGCTATTGTAGACTTGCTATATAGGCAAGATTGGGAGGGTGATCTTCTGGACGCATCTGTGTTAGGGGAACGGCTTCGCGACCTGCGGGTGCGTGCTGGCTTGTCCCAAGCCGACGTCGCAGAACGCGTCCCCATCTCTGCCTCGACGGTCAGCAGGTGGGAATCGGGCGAGCGGCGGCCGGACTTGGATCATCTAATGCGTCTGACTGACATCCTGGATTGTTCCATCCAGGACATCGTGGACGCCGGGGAACTTTGGGAGACGTGGCGGGATGAGCGGGAGGGGTTGATTCCAATGTCTCGTTTGAGCGACGCGAGCACGCCTGAGGTGTCCGGGAACGCGCTGGCAAGCGTCGTGATGGAATTAGCTCAGGCCGTGAGGACCCAAGCCGAGAACGAGCGGAGGCGGCTAGAAAAAGAGAAACTCCAGATTTTGGAGGTTGAGAGCAAGAAAGCGGAAGCTGACCGAGCGCGAGCGGCAGCGGAGAAGGCCCGAGCGGAGGCGGAGCTCATCCTGCAGCAAAGTCTCAAGGCTTCATTAGAAGCCGCCGGATTGGGAGTGCCGGCCGAACGGGGGGAGGAGAACGCCGAAGCGGAAGGCACGGTGGGATAAACCGGGCATCCCGCTGGCCGTCATCCGCGGGACTGCTCACCGACTCGCCCCCGTCATTCGGCGGATCCCGGTGGTGTCGTGCATCGGCGGCCAACCCGTGGGATGGGTCGAACGGGCCGACGACGGCGCGGCTCCCGATTTCTTCTTTCAGTACGAACAACATGGCATGCGGATTCTTCTGGCTGCCCGGTGGTGTCGACGCCGTGAAGATCCGCAACCGAGTTGCAATGCATTGGTGATTACGAGTACGAATGAGGTTAAGAGGAACCGTGCAGGTCTCTTAGATGTGGTGGCAGAGATCATCGGGGACTTGTCGTTGCATGACCAGCCTGCCCTTCTGGGCGGGACTGTCCCGTTCGTTCTCGCAGTGCCACTAGGTGAGGGGAATGGAGAATGAATCGGTATAGGTTAGGGTGGTTGGTTTTCGTGCTAGCGATTGTCCCGTTGTTGGCCGGGTGTGGTGGGACGTCCGAGGCCGCGCCGGCTCGACCGACGGCGACAGTGACTGTGAGCCCTCCGACATTCGTGGGCTCGCACCCTTCGCCGACGGCAGCGCCGTCCGAACCCCCGGTCAGTCCAACATCGGCGTCGGCACCGCCGCAAAACCCGTTGCCCCCGTCGGATGCCCAGATCGAGGCCGTTTTGGCTGCGTACCCGGCGCCGTGGGCGACGAAACAACTTCAGCCGGTGTTCGTGCCCGCGGACACCCAAGAGTTCTCGGACGGACAAGGTGGTAGCTTAACCGTGGTAATTGGGACGTGGCGGTGGTCTGCCGATGGTAGCCAGAATCTGGTGTTTGTGTGGCATGATCAGCAATTTCTTGGGGTGACGACCACGCAGTGGTCGTTTGACCCGACGTTGACAGCCATACCAAACGGGTTCGTCGTGACGTACTACCAATGGGGGGAGGCGCTGCCTTTTGCCCAGTGGCAACCGAGCACGGCGATCAACCAGCTCCCCGTCCGCTACACGTGGTCTGGCGCGCAATTGGTACCGTCATATACGGGGCCGATTCCAAGTCCCATGAGTAACGGGATAAGCTAAAACGACGGAGAAGGGCCAAGGAGGGACCGATGACAAACGCTGAGTGGATTATCATCATCGCGGGCGGGGCCTTGGCAATTGGCGGGTTGACTCGAAGCCGCCGACAGGACCAAGGGATTGCCCAGTGGAAGGCAGACCAAGAGGCCAAGGCCGAAGCGTTCGAGGCAGCGCCGGTCGTGAACTCGCATCGGGTCAAGTGCCCGGACTGCGGCGAGTGGGCGACGCTTATGGTGAATCAGGCCGGACGGCAGCGCCGTGTCTGCGACGAGTGTGGTACGGAGGACCTTTGACATCCTCCCCACGGATAAATCCGGGGGATTCCTGTGCCTCGCGGCCACAGGTTCCTGCTTCATCGCACCATCGCTTCTTAGGGCGTATGCCGTTCGTCCACGAGAGGGTGCTCCCCAGGCTCACCGGGCGTGTCCCGCCCTGTCTGATATCCGAACCACCGTTTGCGGGGCGGGACTTGGTTTTCGCCCCACCCACGCAAGGGTTTGATGTGATTTTAGCATATTTGCCCCTAACGGGCCAACGGGCTTATATCCCCACGCCTTTAGGCGGGGGCTTTACGCCCGATTTTGGTAATGGGTCTATAACCGGCGCGGGTTGGCCCCGGCGGGATGGGTGGTCCGGTAGTCCTTTCCCGCAGAATACGCACCGTACACGGCCAGGCCGACAATCGCGGCAATTCCGAGCCACTTTGCTGCATTGCCGTAATTCCGCTGGAACGCGGTCTGCGTGTAGAGGGTCCAGTACATGCCGGCCGGTGGCTGCGGGAGCGTTATGGCCTCATAGCCGGGCGGCAAGTGCCAGCTCAGGTAGATGTGTGCGGGGCGGCCGTCCGGATAGCGGGCATAAGCCCACACCCACAGCGTCAAGTGCGTGTTGTTGCGAAAGGTCGCGCCGTCGGTCAGGGTGATGACACCGGTGGGGCCGGTGGTATCCAACCAGGCCACCCCGGGCACACAGCGGGTCTCAAGTGCGAGGCCGACAATATCGTATAGGTCGGTGGGTCCCTCGTGGGTTATCGGTTCCACGACTATCGCGGGTGCATTCATCACCATCATCCTTTCGTCGACGGTTGCTCTTGATTTTATTGTACACTACCGGGCCCGGTGCCCGGATTGCTCTAACGGGTCATTGCCCCCTTGCATGGGGGGCGTGGCTATCCGGGAAGAAAGGAGGGGGATGGCTGGGATGAGGGGACTGGCCATATCATGGAATGAGTGGTCCTAGGAATAAGGCAAACGCATTAAAGCCTGAGGAAATATTTACGAGCCCAGGATGGCGGTTTGTCATAGCGTTTATCGGTGGCGGTTTTATAGATTTGGGGGTTAGTCCAGGACGCGGTTTTTTTGTCACCCTGTTCGTCTTTATTCTGCCACTGTTGGTGGAGACGGCGTCACACGTAGTCCGTCATTATTCGGATCGCGCGCTGAGGACGTGGTACAAGGGCCAGCTGGTCGTTCTCGCTGTCTGGTCCATCGTTGCACTGTTCGGGATGGCGGGCGCATATGGTATACAGGTCCGCGGCCATGCGAGACTAATCGTTATTTCCGGATTGGTTGGGTTTCTTCGTGGCCATGCGTTCGACTTCTATTGGCTGTATGGCATTGAGTACATATCGGTTCTCGTGGCGTTAGCCGGGAGCTGGATGATACGGCCCAAGAAATTGACCGTTCCCAACAAGAGTGGGAAAAATGTATCTAGAGGAGGCGGTGGTTCGTGATAGGGATCGTTCTGGGAGTGGCGACGGCCTACCTCATTCTTATTGTGGGGGGGGCATGGCGATTTCGGCAATATGGCATCGCCTACGTGACGGCGATAATCTTGGCTGTGAGCTTACCAATAATGGTTTTGACTTTCCCATATTTGCTGTTCCGCCGGCACCAAGCAGATGGTCGGCAGCACCCCATACTAGCGGGCGTCCTGGCGATTGTGTGGACCTTTGTTTACTACCCAGACTTCGTGAACTATCTCGGGGCCTCACTCGGTTCCCTTGAGACATCGCATCCCCGGTCTTGGTCGACCAGGGCCGCGTCAGGTGTCTCATCTTCTGCGACGTTGCGGAAGGCCACAGAGGCGTTAATCCCGTGGGCAAGTAATCACCGGGTTAGCCATGTGGGATGAATGGGCCGCCCGACACGGAACAAAATCATTACGCCGATTGCCTAGCCCGAGCCCACTGGAGAGGAGGGGAACCGATGGCGGCTTTTGCTTCTCCATACATTACACAAAGTAGCGCGGTATTACACGGGGTTCCTATTGTGGCCGGGACTCGAATTCCTGTATGGGTCATCAGCGAGTACGCGGCCGACGGGCTATCGCCCGGAGAGATTGCAGGCGCATTCGACGATACGCTGACGTCTGCGCAAATTCGGGCCGTTCTAGCGGCCGTTCAGGGGTCGCCGTCTGCCGGGTCATGCCTTGATTGTGACTAATGCTGGCACCCGTCGGTGGGTCCCCCGGTCGGTAGAGGGAGGATTGATAATGCAGGTGATGTCGTTTCTTCTAGGGGAAGCGGTGACCAGACGGCCGGATGGGCTACGGGATCTCATGGGGGTGGCCGTGAAGGACGTGATTATTGCCCCCGGTGCGCCGCCGCCTTATCAGTGGTCTGCCGTTCTCTTTATTGCTGTATTATGCGGACCCGAAGACGCCGGCTCCCATGAAACGGTGTTGCAGTGGCGAGAACCGGACGAGACGGAAACGGTGCTCCAAACCCACGTGCTATCAGTCGAGTCGGTGCCAGGGCGTCAGTGGATTGAGTGGGTTCCTCCGCTAATTCTGCCGGTGCGCCGACCGGGCCTGTATGTGTTGCGCTGGCGGTGGGACGACATGTGGATCCGTTCGATGGGGATTTCGTTTCGAACTCCGTGAACGGATAAATGTGGATTTCAGTATCGTGGATGACCTGATAGATCGGTGTGAGACGGTACCGCATGACGATTACCTCCTTGTCTGCTTGTTTTGATTGTATCACACAGGGCTATGGGGCCGACGACGGGCAAAATTGTCACCCGCGTCGCCCGATTCATATAGAAAGGGGAAATGCGTGTGCGTATAGGGTATTTCATCACAGCTGAGTATGCATCGGTGGATAACCGGGGTCGCCCGATTATCGTGGGGGTTTTTGACCAGCTCATTTACAGTCCATCGACGCCTAGTACAGCCCTCGTGGCCGTTATTGCTCGCATTGAGGACGTCGGGCCTGATACGACCATTCATCGGGGACATTGGCGAATTTCTGGTCCGGGGCCGGAAGACTATGCGGAGCTGCCGGTGGTGCCGGGAGGTCCCGCTGGACCGCAGTCGGTGGCTAGCTATGTCATTGCAGGGTTTGGCGTTGCGTTACAGCAGGCCGGCACGATGAGCGTTCAGCTGGAGATCAACGGAAAAGTGATTGGGGAGCACGTGATTCCCGTAGTGGAGGCGAATCCGTCATGATTCTTCCCATCGCGCCTCGCCCCGCGGTGATTAAGCATGTCAAGACACGCCGGGAATTTCAATGGCGGGAGAGCTCAACCAGCGTGGGCATCGTGTCACTGACCCCGCTGGAATTCCCTCACACGGGGTCGGTGGTCATTCAGTATACTAGAGAGGAGGGAGGGGGCTTAACAATGACGAATAGCGCCGACGTGGTTGAACGGCGTCCGCAGACGCTTGGCGGTCATCCCTTGGTCAAGGGTACCCGTGTCGCTGTGTGGGTGCTTAAAGCTAATTACCTGCGCGGCATGTCCGTCGACGAGCTTGCGGAAGATTACGGACTGCCGGTTGACGTGGTACAGCAAGCACTACGGTGGGCGGATCCATATTCGGTCGAGGATCTCGGAGCTCCCGTCGATTAATGCGCTTTGTGCTTGACCATAACTTTTCTGCGACGGTTGCGCGTCACCTTGAGACATTCGGTCACACCATCGATTGGCACTTCTACGGGTTCGGGGCACCACAGGCGAGCGATCCCCAAGTTTTCGCCTATACCCTCGGTCAAGGAGCGGTTCTGCTGACTGAGGATAGGGAGTTTCTCAGTTATTCGGAGATAAGAGACAGTCTGCACCAAAGCCAGGGAATTATCGTACTACCGACAGGCAAGTTCCCAGATAGCTGGTCACGATTAGATATTGCCAACCATCTCCAAGAATCGCTGGTCGAAGAGGGGCACCGTCTGGCGGGTCATGCCTTGATTATGACTAACGCCACCAACCATCGGTGGGTTCCCCGGCTGGCAGAAGAGGACGACTGACATGGGTCGGCCGAAGACGGGCAAAATCATCGCACGGGGAGAAAACACATGGCGCCTCTACTGGGAACTCGGGGACGATGCCGAGACCGGCAAGCGCCGCCAAAAAACCGAAACCTTCCACGGGACGAAAGAGGAGGCCCGCAAGTTCTGGCGGAAACGCCAGGCGGAAATCGACGCCGGGAAACACCCGCAACGCGCCAAAGGCATGACGGTCGCCGACTTGATGACGCGGTGGATGGCGGATGCCTTGCCCACCCGGAAGCTGGCCCCGAAAACCCTCGAGCAGTACCGCGATGTGACGCGCCTCTACATCATTCCCACGCTGGGCGATGTCACGCTCGAGCGCTTAACCCCCCTTGATTTGCAGAAGAGCCTCCGGAGCTGGATGGAATCCCCGCGGCGGGACGGCCGGCCGGGAACCTTGTCCCCCACTACGGTCCGGACGACCTATATCGTTCTGCGCTCGGCCCTCAAGCAGGCCCTGCTGTGGGAGCTCATCGACCGGAACCCCGCGGACCGGGTCCCGATACCGCCCAAGGCCGCCTATACGCCCACGGTTTGGGATAGTGAGGCGGTTAAGAGCTTTCTGGCGGTGGCTGAGGACCACCGCTGGGGTGCGGGCTTTCGGCTGGGGCTGTTCTGTGGACTGCGCCGCGGGGAAATTCTCGGGCTTCAGTGGGGCGATATCAACTGGGAGGAAGGCAGCGTGATCATTCGCCGGGCCCGCATCCACGTCAAAGGTACCGGCGAGGTCTTCAACCCCACGAAACGGGAACGGCAGCGCATTGTCGTGCTGGATGCCGTCTCGCTGGCGTGGCTCGAGCGTCGGCGCGAGTATGCGGAGGCTGAACGGCGGGCGGCCGGAGAACTCTATCACGATCATGGGTTGGTCATCCAGACGGCGCTGGGGACGCCGGTGGCAACGCGGAACTTCAACCGTTCCTTTGATACCTTGTGCCAGCATGCCGGCGTGCCGAAGATCCGGCTGCACGACTTGCGGCATACCCATGGTACCGCCCTGCATGAGGCCGGTGTGGACCTCAAGACCATTCAGCAGCGGCTCGGCCACAGCTCCATCGGGATTACCGCGAAATACTACCTGCACCCGGGACTTGGCCCACAAGCGGACGCGGTGGATCGCCTCGCCCGGCAATGGGAAAATGGTCCCAAAAATGGTCCCAAATGAGGCCGAATCGGTCCCAAATGGGCGAATGGAACGACAAAGGGGGCGGCCAAGAAACCGCATCACGGCGCGGGTTTCACCGCTAAGCGTGGTGGCGTCAGATAGGTCGCTCCCAATTTGTAATCAGCAGGTTGCGGGTTCGAGTCCCATCGCCAGCTCCACAAAAAATTTGAAGCCCCGCAAGTGATTGCGGGATTATTGTTTATACGGATTATCGTCGACTAGCCTGCTTTATCCCCGCGAGTAGAGATTACGACGGCAAACCCCAGAAAAAATCTAAAACAAAGAACCGAATCGTCGAAGATTTTGCCCGTAAGATGGTGGTGTCGCGACGGCGGGTATGCCATGATGTCCACTTTAACACCTTGTTACGGTTGCTAGCGAAATTTTGCTTTATGCAATTGCTAATCTACTATCGGGCCGGATAGCATTATTCGCATCGTAAAGGAATGCTGACGGTTGGTTACCAGACTTCCGCCGTGCTACCGGACTCGAACCGACAATCCATGGTTAGAATAGTCAGATAAACGGCTGTCATCGGTTCGCGTATCGTGTTCATGCTCTTCTGCGCATGTTCGAGCGGCAAATCGAGCGTTCCGTGGTGGAGTCCGTGATTCAGTCGGGCACGACCATCGAAAGTTACCCGGAGGACACACCGTATCCCAGTCGCCTGGTGCTGGGGTGGGACCGTCCCGTGCATGTGGTGGTCGCGGAGACCGCTTTGACATCTTTCTGCTCTACCCCCCCTCGCGACATAGAGTCCTGATTCTCGATGGCTTACGGAGGGTTCGGGGGCGAGTGAGCACTAAGCCATTGGTTGGTTTGGGGCCGGACAACTTATTCGCTATGTGAAGTAATAGCACGGTAAGCCGTCCTTTGCGGATATGTGCGCCGAAACGACTCATACCGGGATTTAAGCGCGTGGGTCATCGGCATCCGGGAGCGAAGCCCTCGGAACATATGACCTCGGTCAGTCGGAAACTATGGAGGCGCTGATTACGCGGTCCCGCCAATCGCAACGCAGCGCCGGTCGCGTGCGCGACACCGGTCTTCGCCCGGCCTGTCTTTAGCCCCATTCTTGGGTTGGCATAGATCTGTGCGTTATGGTTCCCGATTCATGGGGTCCAAGACCGGTCGCCTCAGGCTGACAACCACGCAGACGACCTCGCCGACTAAAATTTGATTGAGTAGGCGCCTTGCTTAAAAGGCTAGTTATATGATAGGCATTATAGGTATAACGTTCGAGGAGGGGTATTCTTGGCCATCATTATGGCTTTCCTTGTCTATACGCTGGTCTTGATGTGGCTTGGCCATCGGCCTCGGCAAAACGAACAGACCTTCCGCACCGGGGGACACGGCCTGTCCCCACAAGCTATCTTCTACATGGTAACGGCGCTCTGGAGTTCCTCCTTGATCGTCGTGCAGATTGATACCGCCTATGCCAGCGGCCTTAGCGCTGTGTGGTATGGTGTGAGCGTCGCCGTCATGTCCATTTTGGTCTCTCTTTTAATCCCGTGGTTCCGATCGCACCAGTACATTTCAAATTCGGCTCTGTTGGGGCGGATTTTCGGCTCGGCGATCCAACGATTTTCGGGTCTTGTGATTGGCGCTACGTTCCCTATTTTTGCGCTGTCCAACGCACTCGCCGCAGGCGCGTTTTTACACGTGGCGACGCATTGGCCGCTTTGGATGAGCATGGCCCTTACCACCTTCGCCTTGATTCTCTACATTCAATTTGCGGGGATGATTTCGTTGGCCCGTACGCAAGGGCTGAACTTTTTTGTGGTGTTGCTTGGGGTCGCCTTGGCAACCTTCAAGCTGGGGCATATTCACACCGGACACCTTGCCCCCCTCTCGTCGAGCTTTTGGCAGTGGGGCGGCATCGGACATGGACTCATCTGGGTCTGGTTTGGCATGAATACCCTCAATGTGTTCGCCGCCCAAGCAGAAATTCAAGCCGTCGCGGCTGCCCATGACATTCGTCAGGCTCAAAGGGCAGTGTGGCTGTCTACCGGATTGTTGCTAGCCGTTATTGCTGTCAGTACCTGGCTCGGGATTCAGACGCGGCTCTTGGTCGGTAATCCCCACATTGACGGGTTGGTGGCGTTCGCTAAAGTGGTTACGCGGCATAGTCCGGCGTGGTTTGTCGCTTTAACCGGATTGGGCATCTGGGCGCTTGCGCTGACATGGTGTGGGCCCTTGCTCTTTTCTGGGGCTACCAGTCTGGGGGGCGATGTCATCGCGCGTGAGGGCGTGGTGCGGTGGACCCGCATTGCCTTAGTGGTCGAAGGCATCCTGATGGTCCTCTATGGAATTTGGCGTCCCAGCGAGATTGCCTGGTGGCGCGTATTCGGTCTAACCCTCCGCAATGCCGCCGTCGTAGGCCCCACCATGGCTGGCTTCTTGTGGGAGGATTTGCCGCCGAGAGCAGTGCTTTCCGCTATGATTTCCGGTGTCCTAGTGGGATTGGGGCTCAATGCATGGACGGGTTTTTCCGCGACACACTTCGTTTGGGGCATCAATCCCATGTGGAGTGCGGCCACCGTGTCGTTGGTGGTCTTGAGTGTCTGGCGGTTGGCGCAGCATCGGCGCTGGACCACATTAATCCTCGGGATTCTCGCCTATGGTCTGTTGACGGTGGGCGCCATCGGTGCGATGCCCTCTCGCCAAGACGGCCTTTTAGGTCTCGCGGTGCTCACATGGGGGCTCGTGTTGATGGGGCTGGCTTGGATCAGTACGCGGTCCGAGAACCGAACTAACGGTGATGGCCAGGCATGGGTGCGGGCCACGGAAACGCTGGACTAAGTTGGTGGATGTGTGGAGGAATCTCGATGAACCCTCTTCGTGTGGCCACTCAAGACGATGTCGATGTGATGGCGGACCTCATTCAAGAAAAGCGCCTCCACTACGAAAACTACCAGCCGATATTTTGGCGGGTTGTGCCATCCGGCGCGGGACAACCATCGTGGATTTCTGGCGACCCATGAGCGGACGGTTGGTTGGGTTTTGGAGAAGATCCCGGGAACCATCGACGGCTTCATTATCGCCAACATCATCGCAGCGCCTCCGGTCTATGAGCCCGGGGGGGTTCACTGCATGGTGGAGGGGTTTATGGGGTCCGTGGGGGCGAGCGTTGGGAGGCCATCGATCAGGCTTTGCTGACGCGGTGTGCGTTCCGAGTGCGATCCGAATTTGGAGCGGCTCAAGTCTTGGTCGTGTGCGGGCATCAGGATACGGCAAAACGCACCAAGTAACGCGAATCAAGGCTTGGAAATTACGTCCGAATGGTAGGTGAAAGGCTCAAACAATGGGTGTATCGCGCAATAGTTGCCATTATCAATAGCCGGATAACGGGGGCGTATGCGCATGTAGCGCCCGATGGTTTTGGGCGGTTACCAGGTCAGTCAGGCAATAAAGCTACGCTGACAGAGTGCAGGCGAGGGCGCGATGCCCTCGCCTGCCAAGTCTTCGCGATTTCCCCTGTGTATGAGTATCGATCAGGTGGACGCTCCCTCCGGGGTGGGGTTACTGTTCCTTGGTCGGGTCGCGTATTCGGACAACGTTGCCGCCGGGACACGGAATTGAGCGTACCGCCCAGGCGGAATATCTTTCGGGGGTCCGTCGAATTGGATCACCTCTTTCGTTTCCCGATAGACGTCGTCGACGCTCGGCACCTCGAAGAAGCCTCCCGCCGTGAGTTCGGTGTCGTCGTGATCCACCTTGAGCCCCACCTCCGTGCCCCGCCATCTTCATACCCATGGTCATATCCTTTTCCCTCCGTAACTCCGTCCAGCCGAACGGCTCCCGATAAAAGGGCGGCGTCGACCGCGTGGGGGCGGGGATGATACAAAAACTGCCGTTTCATCCGGCACCCTCCATCCACCATCGACTCGCCCCAAGGGCGGAGCTGCTTGAAAACGACATGGGTGTCGTGTATAAAAAAGACGTTGATGTCTTTTTGTGTAGGGTGGTACTCACCGCGGGGCCGCCGAATCGGTCTTTGGACCCGCGGAAGCGAGGGGAGGAATTCTTGGATGCCGAGAGTGACGGCGGCGCATCGTCAACGACGTCGCCAACAACTTCTCACGGCGGCTGAGCATGTCTTTTGCCGGTTGGGGTACACGCGCGCCCGGCTGCAAGACGTCATGGATGAAGCGGGCGTGAGCCGTGGGGGACTCTATCTCTACTTTGCGAATAAAGAGGACCTATTTCGGGCCGTGATGGCGTGGCGCGACGAGCCGGCTCTGGGCCGCTTGGCGAAATTAGGCCTCGGGAAGGTGCCCGTGGCTCCGTTCCTCCGGGATGCCTCCGCTGGCCCGGATGTCCCCGATGAGGCGGCGCGGCGCTGGATTGCGGCCGCCGTAGAGTTTGGACTGGCCCATCGCGGGCAGCCCGCACACGTCCAGCAAATGCGGGACCGCTATGAACGCTTTGTGGCCGCCCTGGTCCAGGTCCTGGCCGCCGGAGAACGGCGCGGAGAGTTACATCCGGTTCTCCCCCTCGACACGGTGGCCCGCTTTTGGCTGGCCGCCCAGGACGGGGCGGTGCTTGGCATCGTGACCTATGGGGAGACCTTCTGGCCTCGTGAGACGTTCGGCCCCGCGCTCCGCCTTTTCTTGGCGGCAAGTCTAGGCCTCCCGCAATGAGGCCACTCATGCGCCATTCTAAGAGCCTGCGACGTCTCCGAGCGGTCTCGTCCAGGCACTGGGAACGGTACCGCCCACGCCGACGCTCATCCAGGCGACCTTCGGGCACCATGGCGCAAGCGGTCGTGACCGACCTCTGGACGTACCCGACGGAGGAGACCGTCGTGGTCCATCGCGATCGGGTGCTCCGAACACGCCTCCAGGGGGCCCTGGGCGACCGGACGCCGGCCGTAGCGGAGGCCCAGTTCGCGGTAGGGTCCCTATTCTCAGCTTCCGAATTCTGGACTCAGGCACGTCATGCTCCAGCCATTTTTGCGATTGGATTCCCCCTGTTGGTTCCGGGGGGATTTCGGTGGGGCGTGTCGGAGTGGCTTCAGCGTCCTTGGCGTCTGGCGGGACGTTGGGGCGAATCCGCATGAAGAATGCTGCACGACTAAACCGGGCGTGGCAAAATAGTGCAATTTGAAAAGGAGAATGTTTACGATGCATCGGGTGTCCGGGTTGCGTAGCGTCTGGTTGCTCGCCATTGGCGGCGGGATCTCCGGATTGGGCGACACGATGTTCTACACCGCGTTGTCCTTCACGGTGTTGGCGACCACGCACTCCCTGCTGGGTCTCAGTACGATCCTTGTTGCCCAGGCCCTTCCCCGGGTGGTGTTGGGATCCTTGGCCGGGGTCTTGGTGGACCGCTGGGATCGGCGGCTAATCACCATGATGAGCGATCTGGCCCGGGCGCTGGTGGTGGCCGCCGTTCTCCTTGTGAATATCGCGCACCAGGTCGTGATGGTGGACGCGATTGTGATGGTCGAAGCGGCGTTTTCCCAGATATTCGGGCCCGCCCAAGCGTCTCTACTACCGGAACTTGTGGGGAATCCCGACCATCTCCAGCGGGCTAATTCTTGGATGCAAACGGGCAGCTTAGCGGGCACTGTATTGGGACCGGTGGCTGGGACATTTCTATTGGTCAAACTCGGCATCCATGCAACCGTGCTGCCAGACGTGATCAGCTATCTCGTCTCCGCAGGTTTGATGGGCATGGTCCTTCGGGCGGGAGGGCGGCCCGCGGAGGCGGAAGCCTCCGGCGCGACTCCTGCTATGCGTCATCTGTGGCACCAGTGGAATGAGGGCATGATGTATATTCTGCGGGCCCGCTGGCTATGGGCGATGTTGGCGGCGTTGATGCTGGTGTTGCTGGCTGATGGCGCATTATCGCCCGGGATGGTCGCGTTCGTGTATCGCGTCTTGCGCCGGAATGCGGTCGATTATGGCCTGCTTCAGAGCGTCGCCGCCGTCGCGAGTATCGCGGGAGGCCTGGGGGTGGCCGCCTTGGGCCCACGGGTGACGCCGGAGCGCTTGCTTGTCGGCGCGCTGGGGATCGTCGGGCTGGCGTACGGGGCCCTGTTTCTCTGGGGGGCGGGGTTGGGGGCGTTGGTGATTCTCTACGGCTTGGCCTCCCTGTTCAATGCGCCGTGGATCACGAGTTTGTCGACCATCATGCAGCGACGGGTACCGACAAACCTTCAGGGACGGATTTTTGGGAGCCTCGGCAGCCTTCAGTCCCTGGCCGTGTTGGCGGGAATCGCGGTGATGGGCCTCGTTTCTCCCCGCGTGGGAGTCCGCCCGAGTTTGGTGGCCACGGCCAGCCTTATCGTGTTGGCCGCAGCCGTTGCCGCATACGCCGTGGGCGTTCCAGCCTATCGGGCGAAACGCCCGGATGAGCACGCGGACGCAACAATGAGCCCGCCATAGGCTAGTTTCTCCGGGAGCGTGCCTTGCGTTGGACACGACAAAGCCCAAACTACTGAATGGACTAACTAGCCGGGATATTCGGGGGCGAAAGCGCCGCAAGGTCGGGCGTAGAGCACATGGGGCGGTGGCAGGAGATGGTGGCCGGAATATGGAAAGTCCTTGGGAACTGTAAATGAAGAGGAGTAGTCCGTGTGACCGTCATGCTACTGGGTAGTTATCATTTTTACACGAAGCAAAACCTATTTCGTGTCCACGAGGATGTCACAACGGCGGATCGCCAACGGGACGTTGCCGAGGTGGTCGACTGCTTGGCCAGCTATCAACCGACGCATGTCGCCGTGGAATTGCTGGCTTCCGACCAGGAGGCGGTTGACGCTCAATATCGGCAATTTCTCGAGGGCCAGTGGGACCTGCCCCCCAATGAGCGCTATCAGTTGGGATTTCGGGTGGCGCAGCGCATGCGGTTACCGTGCGTCGAGGCTATCGATTTTAAGAATGAAGCGGATTCGCTCTCCATTGGAGACGTCATGGATACGGCTAAGGCCACCACGCCGGAACTCTATGCCTGGCTGATGGAAATGGGCCAACAGCGCAATCAGGTCATGCAGGACCGGATCCATCACGAGTCGATGCGCGCGGTTTTGCGGTGGATGAATCAACCCGAAGAACTCACGGGCGTGTTGCCGTTCTATCTCGCGATGACCCAGATCCGTGACGCCAACGGCCGACGGGTGGGTCTGGAGTGGGTGGCGACCTGGCAAGCGCGGAATCTCACCATCTATGCCAACCTCCGCGAGCGAATGAAGCCCGATGACCGTTGGTTGGTCATTTATGGGGCCGACCACGTGGCGCCATTAATCCAGTTTCTGGAGGATAGCCGAGAGGTCGATCTTGTAGCGGTGTCTGACTTTCTGTCGTGACGAGGACCTCTTCCTGTGCGGCGCTACCGGGAGCACCAAGCGCGGGGCAGTAGTAAGCCGGAATCCTTCATGGAGTTAATGAGGAGATTTGGGGGCTAGCGTGCATTGAGCGCCTGGGCTGGAGAGCGATTGCCCCGCAAGGATGTGCTCGTAAGCAACGCGAATATGGGTTAGGCGGTGATGGATTTTGGGGCAGGATGCGGCACTTTCTGGATTTCACTCAAGGCAGTGTCGCATCAACGATGTCCGACACTGGCGCGCTAACCCCACTTCAATGCGCCCGCTAGCCACAATCCAAAGATCGCCAAGGACCCCATCCACGCCCACCAAAGCACGGTTGCAGCCACCCATGTCATGTGCCAGGGATGTGGCAACCACCGCATCAGAATAGCGATGGCCAGTACGCCGAACACCACGATGAAAAGCCAGGACGACTTGGAGCGTTTCCGCCGATTTTCGGCCCACTCACTGGGATCTGCAATCCTCGGTCGCCCCACCGGTGTCACCCCCATCGACGTCTCTTGAAGCAAATCTACCAGATTAGCCTCGATGAATCATCAGTTTTTGGTGCCTGACTGCGAAACACGCTACGTGGGTAATGTATTGGAATGGCTTTGTATCGTCGGCCTGATTCTATTCGTAGCGGTAGCGGTTTTCAAACCTCAGAAAGTGGCGGCGGAACCGCCGGCATAAGCGGATGGTGGAGAAATGCGTTGTGAGGCGCAATAGTTTCGATAGCGAATAGCCGGGTAACGGGGGCGAATATGCGGTAGCAACGGGAGGGGGTTACCGGTCTTGCAATGGGTGCACGTGCAACTGTACTGTTGGCCTAAGGCTGGCCTTTCACCGCAATACCCTCAAAGTACTGCCCTGTTTCAGCCTGAAATATTACCGCGCTACTTACCGCCGTGCCCTTTTCAGCATACAGCACAAAGCCCTGACCAAGGGTCCCGTGGTAGAGGACGGTGCCCAGTTTGTCGCCTACCGCCGCGGACGAGACGGGCCGAACTAACTTGTAGAGGCGATTTCGGTATCCCAACTTAATGCCTGGACTGAGGTGGTCTCGTTGAAAGGCCGCCCTGATCGCCGCCGGGTTGAGAGACGGTTGAACCGACCGCGGCGGAGGATCGGAAGCTCGCGTACCACAGCCGGACAACCCGATTAGGGTGGTCAATGCAAGGGTCACCGCCAATGGCTGGCCAATCTTCACCGGCATCCCTCCTTCCATGATTCGTTCTCTATAACGCTCGCAATCCCGGAGAGGTTTCCGCCCCGCTAGGTCAGGCGGTAGCGAATCAGCGAATATTCGGGAGGTCCAGCAAGATCCGAGCGCTATCGTGGCAACTGAAACAGAATCACAGTAGAAAAGTGTGGTGGCTCGGATGAAATTGATCCTATTTCGGATTCTGTTAATTCTCTTCTCCATGTTCATGAACTCTATTTCCTCCGGCGTGGATGGCGTATGGGCGGTCCCGGCTGGGTCTTTGGCCTGCGAAAGTGCTCGGGCAAGGATTCGCAGGTTAGCTGTCGTCGGATGTTTGGCTACCATTATCTCTCGGCAATTCCCCCGGCGAGGCTAGGACGTGTCGTCGGTTATCGGATGCCTTCAATCGATCTACGGTACGTCTTCGTCTCCCGGAACAGACTGGAATCCTTAGTGCGTATGACCGGGCCAGAGCGCAGGAGTGTTGGCTCACCGTAGTTCTGCCGGTAGCCCATGATATCCTAAACGCATCTCTCTACGGGGGCGTTGAGTAGGGTTGGGCCCCATTTAGGAGGAATGGCAACAACGGAGGTGGTAGTCTTGCAACCACCTCCGGGCCAGTCGAGGTGCCTCCAAGCGGCCCTGAAAGCCGGGCCCCATTTTCACGGTGTTGTCCGTCCGCGCCGCTCTGTTCTCAGCTTTTGCCGGGACGGGAAATCCGGATTTTGGTACTCGTTCGGGCCGATGGCGTCGGAGGTCATGCCATCGAGCCGGGATACGACTGCGGTGAAGGTTTCAATTTGTTCGTAGAGGAGTTCGCGGTCTAGCTTCTCGATAATCGGGCACCGCGAGAAACGAGAGGGTGGTGACGCCGACGCCCCATAACGTGTGGCCCTCGCCATATCATCTCGTCGGTGGCCGGCTTCAGCACAGCCGTTCTCACTTTTGTGCGGTCCTTGAGACAGTCCAGATACAATTGTGCCATCGCCTCGTTGCCCGTGTACACATATTCGGTATCCACCTGGCTCAGGTCGTGGCGGCGTGTTCTTCCGCTGACCCATCGTCGCCGGTTTGGAACCCCCCGATTGAAGAGGTGTGGATGGTGGGTCACTCGGAAGCCCTGTTCAACCGTTCGCCCAAGCATCCATCGCAAGCCGTCGCCCTCGTTCGCCGACTGCTGAAGGCGGGGGTGCGCGCACCCGATGCGCCGCCTGTCACCATGCCACGGCAACCGGGACATCCGGTCACGAGAGAACCGTTCGGTCCGCCCACGCTGCACCTCAAAACGTCGTCGGGAACCTCTCTCCTGTATCCCGACTACAGCATTGTGCCCGAGATTTTATCGTCGGTTCAGGTCACGTCGACGGCCTATAGCCATGGCCAGTGGTCTCCCGCACCACAACGACACCCACCTCGTACCATCTCGTCCTGCATGCGCCTTATATTGTGATCCAGAAACAAGGACAAACAGGCCGACAACTAGCCGTCAAAGACGCGGCGCTCTTTCAATGGCTTGCCAATTAGGTACGGTGCGCTTATGGGACGGATAGCCGATGACTCGCATTATCAGGACATCGGCTACGGCAAAGAATAAATTCATGGTCACGAAGTCTCGAGATGAATTTCCTGATTACGACGTCTGTTTAGGACGAAAGGCGGTCGGCCTGGACCCCAGAGGTGATGCCAGCGACCATTTCCAGCAGCCCGCCCTGACCGTTCGAGGGCGCCCTCGACTCTTGGGCAACGCTCGTGATGCATCTTGATGTTAGAGTGACATGCCACCCGAAACCTCGATGCGCTGGGCATTAACCCAACGATTGGCGTCGGAGAGCAACGAAGCGATAGCCTCTCCAACATCCTCGGGTTCGCCGACACGACCGAGAGCCGTCATACTCCCAATAACCTTTTTTAAGTCGGGATTGGTGCGTAGCCCACTAAAATCTGTGGCGATAGCTCCAGGCGCGATGACGTTGGCGGTGATTCCGCGTGGTCCCAGCTCTTTGGCCATGTACTTGGTGAGAACCTCCACGGCACCTTTGATCGATGCGTAAGCACCGCTTTCCGGTACTGCAAAGCGTGTAAGACCGGTGGACATGTTCACAATCCGGCCGCCATCGGTAATCAATGGCAAGAGTTTCTGGGTCAGAAAGAAGACGCCCTTAAAATGCACGGCGTACAACTGATCCAACTCTTCCTCCGTCGTCTTCTCGAAGGAGTTATGGTGCGAGATGCCCGCGTTGTTCACGAGGTAGTCAAATTTCTCGACTCCCATATCTTTCAGCACGCCCTGTACGCTTTGCACAAAGGCGTCAAATGCGCGGACATTGCCGGTATCGAACGGTAAGATCATGGCCTTACTCCCCGTTTCATGGACCTGGGCGACAACTTTTTCCGCTTCTTCTTGATTAGAACGGTAGGTGAAGATTGAATCAACACCGTGGCGGGCCAGAGCTAAAACGGTGCTTTTGCCGATGCCCCGGCTGCCACCGGTAACAAGGGCTATCTTCGTGTGGGGTCGTATCACTTCTGTATTCCTCCGTTCGTCGTTGAGTCACTAGATAGCTTGACCCAGATGTGCTCGGCACACAGGTAACTAACCAGTTGGTTACATGATATTTTAAACTAACCGGTTAGTCAACGGAGCTTGGTGTGCTATTATGGAACCCAGGGGAAGTCAGGAGGGAGACCCTTTGAGCGCTGAAGCCACCAAAGAACGGATTTTAGCGGCAGCGATGGAGGAGTTCTCGTCCTTCGGCATTTCGGGCGCCCGTGTGGACCGCATTGCCAAGAGTGCTGGATGCAACAAGAATCTCATCTACGTGTACTTTGAGAACAAGGAAATGCTTTTCACCACGGTTCTCGAGAAGCACTTGACGCGCGTTTATGAGGAAATTCCCTTCACCCCGGAGGATCTTCCGGGTTATGCGGCCAAAGTCTTCGATTGGGCGATGACACACCCCGATATCGTCCGGTTGATGACATGGTACAGTTTGGAGCAGAAGGTCGACCATTTAACCGAGCGTGCCTCCGTCCGCGACAAGAAACTAAAAGCAATAATGGATGCGCAAAACGATGGTCTTATCGGAATGACCTTCACGCCGGGCTTTCTGATGACCGCAATCATGGCCTTGGCTACCGCCTGGACGCCCACAAATCCTTTCGGACCATCGCACGACCCAGAGGCCGGAATTCCCCAAGAGACGAGGGAAGCCATCGCCAGGGCCGTGAGTCTGATGACTAAACGTGAAGACAGCTGACAGCCGCAGAGAGACGTGTGGTTGAGTAAATTGAGGTAGGATTTTGCCTCTGCCACCAATCCGGAAAGGCAGTATAGTTCAGCAAGGGTGGTCTCACTCAGGAAGCTTAATGTGCCATGGGGGCGAGAGTTCCGTAGAGTGTGCGTCTCCGAAACTTACTTTGTGTTCTGTTTCACCGGATGTACTTCGTGCCGCGCTTCCCCCCATGGCCCGTGCCCGATGCGCACAAGCCGCGCGGGGAACTTCAACACGACCCGCCCCGTGTGGTGCAAAATGCAATGATCCTCGCCGGGCTGCGCGTGGAGCACCACGGCGTCCGGAGGACAGCGCCCCTCGTGGTCAAGTCCGTCTATCGTAGGCGGAACCAGGAACACGCGACCGCGTGGCGCGCCATCCGGAATCCGATCGCCCGGTCGTAAACGGTGGACTTGCGGCGGCGGTACCTTCGCCGGTAACAGGCGTCCCGAAAACAAGACCATCGCCCCAGCCGGTGCGTATTCCACCATGGCGGGATGAAGGTCGGCTGTGTCCGGATGAACCGTCACGAGCGAGACCGCGACAGGGGCTATCCCGTTAGGAATGACGGGGTGATGACGGCGGACTAGTTGCAACAGATATTCCAAGGCTCCGTCCGGCGTTACGTCGGTGGTATGCCAGGCACGGCCCATCCCGGGCAAATACGCTTCGGCATGATCCCGATATTGTTCCATGAGCACGGCGATGCGGTGATCCGGTTGCGTGTCCGGGCCATGGGCGGCGGGTTCAGGCGGGGGCGTTGCAGACGTGGGCCGTTCGCGGTGAATCCGAGAGACGGCATGTCTAGCGGGACTCAACAACACGCCGCCGCCCGTGTGATGTAAGAGCCGATGGCCTCCACCGTGGGTGCGAATCACGACAGTGTTGGGATGAAATGGGGGCGTGCGATGAGGCATCACGAATACGCTACCGTCGGGCGCATCGTCCGGGATGCGCTCCCCGGGCTTGAGCCAGATGGCCTCCGGAGGCGGTGGTGCAAACGGATCGAGGTCGCCAGAAAACAGCGCCATAACACCGTCTGGGGCGTACACCACCATGGGTGGACGTAAGTCGGAAGTCTCCGGTGTGACCGCGAGGAGGGACACGGCGACCGGTGGATCAGCAGACATGCCCTCCGGGCGGCTTCGCAGCCGTTCCATCAACGGTTCGATGGCCACGTTGGGCGTCGAGCCGACGGTGTGCCAGTCCGGACCCATGCCGGGTAAGCGAGCCTCCGCGCGATCCGCATATTGCTCGATGATTACGGCGATTTCCTCGTTCATCGTGTCAGACCGATTCATGCCATCACCTTCTTGGCCGATCATAGCATGAGCGAGTCGATGATTAATCAAGCGCCCCAGATGTCGCATCTGTGGGTAGCAGGCCTGTGACCGGCATTGCAATAGTCAATGACCTAAATGATGAGGATATTCGGGGGCGAATCTTCATTCCCGTGTGATCCAGAAAGTGGCTTGAGATCGGGGCAGGAGCCGGTCCGTTGCCTGCAGAAATCTTGGGGCAAGGGGTATTTCGCGGCCGGGCCGGCTCGCTTTCCGTGTCTTTGGTCTACTCCGAGAAGTCCCGACTTCGTACGCCAGGACGACACTATGCGACTCTCGGAAGCATTCCAACGGTATTTAGCCACGCGTACGCAAGAAGGGTATTCCCCCCACACTCATCCGGTACATTTACGGCAGCCATCACGCGCAAGGGGCAGTGGTACTGCGTTAACGTTCCCGCCGCGATTGGGCCGGATAGCAGGCTATTCGTGCCGTTATAGGGCGAAGCATCCCCTGGGATTAAAGCGCCCAAAGGTTCTTTTCAGTTGTCTCCAAACGTTCCAGAGGAGAAGAGGCGCAATATTGGGTGCTGGGGTCGTTACACATTAGGTGGCTTCGTGTTGTGGAGTCACGAATCCGGAGACAATGCTTTAAAGCAAGTATGGCTGGACATCTACCACCTGATATCGTCGGCAATCGCGGAGAAACTGGTGCAGCAAAAACCGGTGTCCTGCTCCGATTAAGACCAAAACCCGTGCCCCGGGCTGTTCCGCGAGGCGCGTAATATTGACATATAGAGTCAAATTCCGGCGGTACCACCATGTGAGCCAATCGAGCCCGACGTAATCCGCTCCTTCCCCAATTTGTGCCAAACGTAAGTAGCGCGCTTGAGATTGCCGGTCAAGAACCTCCCGGTTGGCGGCTCGTAGCAGTTCTAGTAATGATTGGTTCTCGACCTCTGCAATCCCAGAAGCGGCTGCTGTGGTGAGTTCTTTGTACAATGCGGGCTGATGGGAACCTGCCCACTCCAGCACCTCTGAGTAGGCACGTTGCCCTGGAATGGATCCCATCCAATCGATGGGATGGATCTGGTCATGCCCGAGCTTGCGGGCAAGCCGAAACCCGATCTGCTCCACCTCACTTGTGCCGAGCTCGATGTCTGCCGACAGAAACTTTTGGTACCGCGCGGTTACGGTGGTGTCATAAATCTGTTCCACCGCAACATGGGTGGCACGAAAGGCTGCCAGGCGATCTACAACGTCATAAATTTCCCGTTCTCGTCCGTCACTACGGACATCCCCCACGTCGACGGAACGCCAGTCTTGACGCCACGTGAAATGCACCATGCCACAAACCATGACCGCGGAACGGTCCGATTCGAGAAGCCCGTCACGCTGGTGCTCCTGACGAATTTCCGAGCACCAGGCCACGCACTCGTCGCATATGTACGCATTTGCGCCCGCGATCAATTGTTTGGTATCGCACTGCTTCCTATATAGTGGTCCCCAGAATCTAGACAAATTTTAGGGGGCTCAAGTGTTACACTGGACACGTCATGTCGAAACAAAAAC
>NZ_JABBVZ010000052.1 GCF_012933365.1 Sulfobacillus harzensis
TCTGAGGGTCGAGTTAACGGGCTACTCTACATGCGGAGCGACGGCATCGCGGACCGACTACGCACACAAGCTGCTAGTGCCCTTAACGCTTTACGGGTCGCAGGTTTTTTGCGGAGTACGGATCATTGCCACTAGCGATCCTAGTTCAAAGCTCCCCCGAAGCGGACGGTAGGCGCGTGCTTGCAGCGAGAGACTCCTGGAAAGAAAGCGGCCCTCGCCCATCAAGGACGAGGCCTGCTCAGTTCAGTTCTATGCCCTTAAACTCGGTTGACTTATGACTCGTCGTGCTTGGCCTCTGCGGCAGCCTCGCCAATGCCAAACGCCCATTGAATGACGAGACTCGCCGCGACAATGACGATAAGGGCTGCCCCTGCCCACTCGTCAATCCGGCTCGGTAGCCGATGGCCAGCAAAGCCGACCCAACTCGGGGCAATGAGGAGCCACACGCCGCCCAACAAAAGAACCCAAAGACCGATATGGCCGGGAGAAAATCCACGCCGACCTTTATTCATGGTTCTCACTCCCCCTCCGCGCCGGCTCCATGGGCCGTGTGCGCTGTATTTCCTCAAGAAGGTTGGTCGCCATCTTTAAGAGCTCCGCCTCACTCATCAAGGCGGGCCGATCCGCCTGCTCACGTTGCGGCGCGGGAGGCTCCTTCGGTTCAGATGGCACCTTTTCGCCCGGGGCTTGCTCCGTCCGTATTTCGCTCAAGAGCGCACTCGCCAATCGCACCAGATCGTCGTCACTGGGTGTCTTGACGTCTGGGGTCGATGGCGGTGCCTGGGCCGGTTGCTGAGGCTGTCGCTGCTCCAAATCCTCGACCATGGAATTAACCAATGCCAGCAATTGTTCGTCGGTAATGGCCGGCGAAGCAGCGGGCGCAGCCGCCTCAGGAACTGCCTCGGTCTCTTCAACCCGCGGGCGGCGGCTCACCAACCCGACGGCCGCCATCTCACGGCGGAGGCCACCTTGATAGAGTGCCATGGATACGAGTCCCACGACCAGAACGCCGAGTCCACTCCAAAAATCCGTCTTGGTCGCCAGCGTCCATGAGCCATTGGCATGATTGAGACGGGACATCCACGGACTGACCGTGAGAAACAATCCGACTAACGAACCCGCCACACTTCCCGACATGGCAGCGATTGATCGTCCAGTTCGCATGTTTTCGACCCCCTTCGATGAATAATCACGTGCGAATCCACTGCTAGGGATTCCCCCCCACGTCAGCCGTTGTAGCGGCGCTTTCCTGCCGGCCAATCGAGAGGGCTTCTTGATAGGCGAGATATTGCCGCAACAGGTAAATGGCCGCCGCGTGCGCTCGTTGACGCTCCAAATCGTTCGCAAAGCCACCAGCCTGAAGTCGTTTCGCAATGGCTAGACCCAACACGGCGCGGGCCGTGTGTCCGTTCATCACGGGCGCACTAGGCATATCCCCGATCTTTTTCTTTAAGGCAATCTCCTTTAAGAAGAACAGGGTGATCAACGAGGCGGCCAACAGCAGGGCGCCCAGAAAGAACACCCGATCGGCGCCCATCGCCAGCGACAGCCTCACACCATGAAGCAGGCCCTTGGCCAGCAGCGCCCCCTCAGGGCCGAATTTGGCGAATGCGTGTTGCATTTGGCTTGCCGCCTGGGAACTCAACAGCGTCGACGGATTCGAAAGACCTGAAAGGGCATGCGGCGGAACGACCTTTCGCACCGCCAGGGGAATCTTCTTAGGCAGCTCATGGGTAAACCGCGCTGTGAGCACCGACCCAAACACAGCAATCCCCACGGTGCTGCCAATGGATCGGAAGAACTGCAGCGTCGACGTCACCGATCCCAACATGCTAAACGGAAAGGCGTTTTGCACCACGATGGTGAAAAGGCTCATCATGGTCCCCATGCCGAGACCGGTGATTACCATGTTGCGCACCACCAACCCGTTATGGACTGAAGCCCCCATGCGGGAGAGCAGGAACATCCCGAAAACAGCAATCGCCATGCTCACAATGGCCAGCACCTTGTATTTGCCGGTGCGGGAAAGAATCTGGCCGCCAATCACGCTTGACGCCATGAATCCCAGCATCATCGGCGTCAATACCATGCCGGAATTCTGGGCCGAATCGCCCACTACGGCCTGCGTGAAGAGCGGGATGTACATGATGGCGCCGAACATGCCCAAGGACACCAAGAACGAGGCGGCCACGCTGACCGAAAAGATGCTGTTCTTAAACAGCCGCGGCTCAATGATGGGCTCCTTGGTGTACATCTCCCACAGGATGAACGCCACCCAGCCAACCAAGCTTAACGCGAATCCGCCCAGCACATGCCAGTTTCCCCAGGTGTACTGGTTTCCGGCCCACGAAAATCCCAGCAACATGGGAACCGCCGCCACCACTAAAATGGCCGCGCCGATATAATCCACCGCGTGTTGGGTCTTGCGATAAATGGAGGGCAACGCCGTCGCGGCAAAAATGAGCGCCACGGCACCGATGGGCATGTTGACGTAGAACACCCAGCGCCAGCTCCAGTGGTCGGTGATAAAGCCGCCTGCCCATGGCCCCACAATCGAGGCTAGTCCAAAGACGGCCATCAACAATCCCTGCCAACGGCCCCGTTCGGCCGGCGGGAAAATGTCACCAATGATGGCGATGGCGATCGGCATCATGGCACCACCGCCAAGCCCTTGGATACCCCGGTACAAAATCAACTGCGTCATGGTATGTGACGTTCCGGAAAGTGCCGACCCGAGCAGAAAGAGCACCATGCCCAAAATGAAAAACGGCTTTCTCCCATAGAGGTCGGACAGTTTGCCGTAAAGCGGCACCATCACCGTAGACGCCAGGAGATAGCTGGTCGTCACCCAGGCATACTCTTTAAGGCCATTCAGATCAGCGATGATGCGCGGCATGGCTGTCCCCACCACTGTCTGGTCGACAGCCGCCAACAGCATGCCCAACATGACGCTAATTAAAATAAACACCAATCGCTCACGGCTGACCTGCGAACGAATCCCCAATGAGGGATCAATTGCGTTCGCCCGACGGCCGGCTGCTGAAGCCCGACTAATGGCCATGCTGTTCCTCTCTTTCCTTGCGGCTTTGAGCCGCCATCTCAGCCAACGCGCTAAGTCCCCGTTCCAACTCCGCTAAATCCCGCGCATCCATGCGTTCCAACCATTCTCGGAGTGCTCGTGGCCCTGCGTCCAATTCGCGGCGTAAATTTTGGCCCCGCTCGCTTAACACGCACTGGGTCACGCGGCGATCGTGAGGATGCGGCCGACGTTCCACCAGCCCCGCCTTGACCAGCCGCTCCACCACTTGGCTTGCCGACGGCAATCCGATGTTGAGCTCCTTGGCGACCAACCCGATGGAAGGATCCCCATCTTTGGCAATGGCGAAAAACGCTTTCATCTGGGACATGGTGAGATCGGCGTGCATCAGCACATCCTGTTGCCGACTGGCGATTTCTCTCGCCAAAGCCCGCATGCGCCCCCAAACCAGATCCACGCGATTGCCTTGTTGCACCGTATTTGCCATGGTTTCCACCCGCCTCGTTGCTTATGATAAGCCAAACAGTTCGGCCGGGTCAAATACTTTATGAGTAAAATCTTTTCGACAAATCAAAAATGCGGCCGCCCAAAGTTAATCAACAGGACCAGCACGACCATCAACACCAAGCTTGCACTCCAGTGCCCCTCCGGCCCATAGGGTTCCCCTTTCACCTCACGATGCCGCGGCGACGGCAGCAATTTGCGGTTTCTTTCGCCGCTGACGGTAAATCCTAAGCCCCATTCGGCAAGATTCCAGCCGGCGTGGGCCGCCGCTGCCACCCAGAGCCCCCACCGGAGAAAAACGAAACCGAGAATGACGCTCACCACCAACAGATTCAGCACCGCGCCAAAGCTCAAGCGGCCATTGGGGCGGTGGGCAATGGTAAAGAGCACCACCGAGACCAAAAAGGCGGGAACTAGGCCGATAAAGCGGCTTCCCTGCCCGATAATCAACCACCGAAATAGCCCTTCCTCCACGAAAGCCATGGCCAACAGCAACACGGCGATGCCGAGAAATGCGAGGCCGCCCAGGCGCTCCTCTTGGTGGACCGATTCCACACGCCCAAGCTGGCGAAGAATCACCGCGACCGCCACAAAACTAAAGAAACCGGCGGCCAGCGCAAGTCCCATGGCATTCTCCAGTCTCATTCCCGCCCCTCCTTCGCATACAGCCAATGATATACCGCCTTACGATTTGAGGGAAAATAAACGTGCGCATACCCGGCCATCCGGGTCGGCGTGGCACAACCGTCCACCCCTTCCCGACACGATGACCCAAGGCGGGATCCGGGTCGCCGAGCGCCCGGTGAAAATTCGCATCAATATCATCCGGCCCCACTTTTAATGGCTGGCATCCTTGGGCCACCAGGTGACCGGAACAGGCAGCGAGGCGCCCGTTTTACCTCTGCCGCTGGCTATCATTAGGCGGGGAATGGACGGGATTTTTGCTCCCATGGGCTCGCTCCCTCCGTCAGTGGTCTTTATATTGCTTCTCCTTGCCCCACGCCATCTCCTACCACGCCCTTTCTCGCGTGGTCCACCTCAAAATCCGCAAGTTTTCCGGTCCAGGGCCGAACGCCCCATGTGGGCCCGGCCAAACGGCCCATTGCAAAGGACCCTTTAGTCCTCCATCTCGCGTCTTTGGACCATGGTCGATGATCTGCCCTGCAGTTGATACTGAACACAAAATCATCAATCTGGGAGGCATGCATGATGGATAGCCAGGCACTGTGGTGGTCCGTCGTCCACGACGTGCTTGTCGATGAATGGGGCCTTGATGCCGGCGATCTCCGGCCTGAAACCCCACTCTTCCTGGGGAATGTTTCGAGCTGGATGGATTGGGCCGAACTGCTGCTGGCCGTGCAAGAGCGCACCCTCATGCCCTTGCCGTCTGCCGTGCCCGACACGTCGCTTCATTGCGGCGCGGATTTCACACGTTGGTTGACCGAGTTCGGGCCTCCCCGATCCGGGCTTTACCAAGGAGCTTAATGACGAAAAAAGAGATTAGGAGTGAGGTTCTGTGGCAACCGTCTCGTCCGATACCGTTACTACGAGGAAACGCAAGTCCTGGTCCAAAGAGTTGGTGATCCTCACCATTCAAACGCGCCATTTAAACGGCAAGATATTAAATCCCCAAGACCTTCAGCGGGAGGATTCGAGTCTTTTGGCGGCGGGCCGGCGCTATTTCGGTTCTTGGGCCAACGCCCTGCAGGCCGCCCACGTACCGCCGATTCGCCGCCACTGGGCCATGCACCACCGACGCGGCTATTGGACGAATGACTTGCTGCTGCAGGAGATCCGGCGCCACGCGGCTAACGGAGACCCATTATATGCGCATGCCATGCAGGCCATCGACAATTGTTTGGTGTCCGCCGCCACCTATCACTTTGGCTCTTGGGCCGACGCCCTAGAGGCAGCCGGATTTGATCCCGATGCCATTCGAGCGACCCGGCGGCACACCGCCGCCTCGGTAATGGAGGAAATTCAACGACTCTTGCGCTCGGGCGCCGAAGTTGGCGACACGGTTGTGCGGCGACACGACTACACCTTATATCGGGCCGCCCAAAAATTCTTCGGCACCTGGCAAAAAGCCGTTGAGGCGAGCCGAGCAGAGCTCCGTGCACCGAGGGCTACTGAGTGACGAAGACACCCCTAGCGGCTCAGAGCGCGGGAACGCCGGTCGATGGGTATTGGGGACTGGAGTACAATGTTAGTCTCTCTCGTCTGGCGCTTCAGCAGTTGAGCCCGTCGCGCGCGCTGCGTTGGGGCATGAAATCCTTGCGCCTGCGCAAGGCGCCGAATCCGGTGGTCAGCGATTCGCCTGAGTGGACTGCCATCACACCCAGCTTGTCCGGGATTTGCGGCTCGGATCTCAGTCTCCTGAAGGGCCTGAGTTCCCCCTATCTCGCGCCCCTGGTGTCATTGCCGGCGGTTCTCGGACATGAAGTGGTGGGCCGCATTGACAGTCCCTCGGCGCCTTGGCCCGTCGGCACCCGTGTGATCCTCGATCCGTCGCTGGCCTGTGCAGCTCGGGGACTGCCGCTCTGCCCCGCCTGTGGACGCGGGGAGCCCGATGAATGCGAAGCGCGGGCCGATGCGCACCTCGGTGCCGGTTTATTGCTGGGATATCACCACAGCCTGCCGGGAGGATGGTCAAATCGCCTATGGGCGCCGATTGCTCAAGTCATTCCCATCCCGGACGACCTGGAGGACGCGCGCGCGGTGCTGGCCGAACCGGCCAGCATCGTGGCCGAGGGCCTCTCGCGTCTTCGCTGGGACGGCATCGGAACGCTCCTCATAATCGGAGCGGGAGCGATTGGGCTCCTCTCGACGTGGCTTGTCCGCTCCCAACATCCGGATATCGCCGTGTTTGTACGCTCGCGCCATCCGCATCAGTCGGCACTCGCGGCGGAACTCGGCGCGTCCAGTATTTTTGACGAAGGCGGCGACCGGGAGTTTGTTCAACGGCCCGAGTTGGATTCCATAGCGGGACGGCTATTGCCCGCCTCATTTGGTGGATGGCCATTCAGGACGGGCGGATTTGATGCCGTGATCGACAGTGTGGGGACGGAGCTCTCGTTGTTTCAGGCTTTGACCTTGGCCCGTCCGGGAGGCCAGATTTTGCTCTTAGGCGCTGCCGGACGCCTCCGCACGGATTTAACCCCGCTGTGGAGCCGGCGCATCACACTTTTCGGCTCGTTTGGATACGGCCACCACCCCTTTTCGCCACCCCAAAAGACATTCCACGACGTTATCGCGCTACTGCGTCAGACACCATCACCCATCGAACGGATTGTCAGCCATATCGTTCCTCTAACGAAATTTTGGGAGGCATTCGACATTTTGGCCACCCGACAAACGGGAGCCATCAAGGTTGCCTTCAGCAACGACCTTGCCATGAAAGCCTAACGCGCGGCTCAGGCCCGTGAATTTGAGGAGGTATTTCCATGTTGTTTGGATTTAGCGGCGACACGATGTCGCCTTGGTATTTCGAACTCGAAGAGCAGCTGCGTTTGGTGATGCAGGAACATGGCCACCAGGAAACCGACCAGTTGCAAGACGCGGGGCTGGTTTTTCACGTCGTCTCGCCGAACCGCCCACGGCCCTTCCGCCGCCAGTCGCAGGCGACCTTCGTGGTAGGCGTCGCACCCTTCGACACCCGCATCGATCAATCGCTCCTGCAACTCTATCCGCTCTTGGTCCGGTCGTTGTCCAACCTCATCATCGGCGGGTCCGATGGGGACTCCGCCGTTCACCTGGTCACTCCCGAACTTGGCAACTACGCCGTCGAGCGGACCGCCCGAAACTGGCGTGAAGCCCTCTACGAACGGATTGCCCCGCTCGCCACCTCCCACTTGGTGATTGACAACATCTTCGACCCCGACCTACCGGAGTCCTTGTGGGACGGAACCCAGGTCACGCGCGAGATGCGTGATGCCAGCCGCACCTTGGCCTCCTGGGAGCTCTTTCCCGCCCCCTATCCGGTCGCCGACATGCTGCCAGCCGAGGACTTTCGGCACTTGAAAAAAGTGTTCGGCATTGGCGGGTTGAGCTACGGCAATCTCAGCGCGCGTCATGAAGGCGACCTCTTTTGGATGTCCGCGAGCGGCGTGGACAAGGGCAAGATTGGCACTGTCAGCCGGGACATTCTATTGGTCAAGGGATATGACGAGTCTGAGCGCGCCATTCGACTCTCGGTTGCCCCCGACTCCCAGCCGCTACGCGTTTCGGTCGACGCTATCGAGCACTGGGGTATCTATCGCAAGCACCCCGAAATTGGCGCCCTAATCCACATTCACGCGTGGGTTGATGGCATCCCAAGCACCACGGTGAATTATCCTTGCGGGACGGTCGAAATGGGCGAGGCCATGTCTGATCTGCTAGATCGCGATCCGCATCCGGAACGGACCATTATTGGATTGAGAAACCATGGCATCACGGCAACTGGCCCGAACTTTCCCGACATCCTCAGCCGTCTTGAAGGCCATGTAAAGTCGCAAGTGCCCATGCAATAAATCCCAGAGAAGCAATCC
The DNA here is from genome assembly GCF_012933365.1 of Sulfobacillus harzensis. Taxonomy (GTDB): domain Bacteria; phylum Bacillota; class Sulfobacillia; order Sulfobacillales; family Sulfobacillaceae; genus Sulfobacillus_B; species Sulfobacillus_B harzensis. Next base: position 8,071 of record NZ_JABBVZ010000052.1, read on the forward strand.
CCCGGGGACGAACGGGCCGCCGGGGGAACTCGTCTAATATGGGGTACGCAACCGAGAGAAGCTCGGGCCCGAGTCACGAAAATCATATAGGGAGCGCCCTCCACATCGGCGGTTGGCTCCTTTCGCCTGCCGTCCTCCGCGCCTCTGGCAACGCCCTCCCAGTCGTGCGCCGACATCGCCCGATGTCCAGAAACCGCCTTATGAGAATGAGTATTAATACTGTTAAGATGACGGGACAGCGACCTCGTTTCTATACTCGAGGATAAGGAGGTCCTGGTCATGGTTCCCTCTCCCGAAGTCCGACCGGCGGCGATTTCCAAAGGCGCAAGAGGCGACGCCCTCCGCGAGATCGTGTTCGGTGTGAATGATGGGTTAATCTCAATCACTGGCTTGGTGGTGGGGGTGGCGTCATCGCAAATGACGGCCCATCAAGTCCTGCTTGCTGGTCTGGCGGCCACCACCGCGGCTGTCGTTGCCATGGGCCTCGGCGCCTACCTCTCCACGGCGGCCCAAAACCAGTATTTGCTGGCGGAACGCAATCGTGAGTATCAAGCGATTCAATCCAATCCCCAAGAAAAACAGCAACAAGTCGCCTGGCACTATCAACAGCAAGGCATGGCCCCAGACTTGGCTTCCCAAGTCACGCGCTATACCGTATCCGATCGCCAGCGTTGGGTCGCCTTTCTTGTTCAACAAGAAATCGGCGTCAGCTTGGACCATCTCGAAAGTCCGTGGACATCCGCGGTGCTCATGGCCGTTGCCGTATTGGTTGGCTCCTTGGCCCCCGTAATCCCCTTTCTGCTCTCAACCCGAGTGAGCAGCGCGCTGCCGTGGTCAATCGGCTTGGCCATGGTGACAGCCTTTGCCTTAGGTGCGGTGAAATCTCGGGTAACAGACGGGACCCCATGGCGTGGAGGTGTGCAGTTTGTTATTGTCGCCGCCATCGCAGTCGCCGTTGGCATCGTGGCGGGACACCTGTTTCATGCGCTCTAAGGCTCGTCATCGCAACGGCGACGGAAAACCACCCGAACATGCGGAGACCGCCTCTTCCAACTGAGGCGGCCTTAGGTTCTCCAAAAAGGATGCTACCATAATTGCCAGAGAGCAAAAGCCAGCGTGGCCGCGCCCACCAACACGATGACCCAAAAGATCGCAGCGATGGCCGCAAACCCGTAAAGCCAAGGCGTCAGCGCTAAATAGAGGCCAAATACCGCAATCAACCAATGCCGCCAGGGTCGGGGCTCCACATCGCCCATAGCCCAAAGACTCAGAATCAACGTGAGCCCGCCGAAAATCAATGCCGACCACAAGAACAAGGACGACTGCGTTGGGTTCATGGCAAACGCTGCTACCACAAACCAGGCACCAAAAATGGCCAAGAACGCATTCCGCCAGGTCATTGATCTCCCCTCCTTCCTCCAAAAGCGCGTTTTAGTACATACGGTACGAGGGTACGATCCAAAAGGTGCAGGAAGAGGGAATTTTTGGGGATTTAGACATGATTTCACCATGGCTAGTAAAACAAGTGGGGCAAGAGAGAGGCCCGGCCCCATGTTCTGGGGCCTCGAGCCGGGTTCTTTTAACTTCGGCGGTAATAATCTCGTGACGGAAACGCTGGGGGGCAGTGTGGTCTTACGCTGTGGGAATCCTACAGTTTGGTCGCCATCCAGGGATTTTCATGCCTCCGCTCAGCATGCCCGTTTAACTCGGCAATACATCGCCGCCATTGACATAGATGACCTGCCCGGTGGAAAGACCGCGGGGGAAGGTCAGAAGCGATTCCAACACATGGGCCACCTCGTCGGGCGTCTGCCATCTGCCCGTCGCCGTCTTGGCCGCAATGCGGGCCCGTTCCGCGGGTGAAAGGGCGTCGCCCCACCGCGTTTGCACCCAACCGGGTGCCACCACATAAACGGTGGCCCGCTCACCGAGACTTTTGGCCAAACTCTTGCCCCATGAGGTCAAGGCTCCCTTGGCCAAGGCATAAAGCTCGCCAGCTTCGCCCGCCTTGCCCAATCCGGCGCGGTCCCATCCCATGAGGATGATGATGCCCCCTGGCGAAAGCCGGGGGAGCGCCGCCTGTACCGTTTTGACCGTGCCAGCCACATCAACCCGGTAAAGCGCCTCCAAGCGTTCCAGATAGGGTGCATGGCGAAGCGGCGGAGAGAGAATGTCGGCTCCGGCCAGGCATAAAAGCGCATCGATGGCGGGCAGCTGAGAGAGCGCGTCAACCATGCGGTCCAACGGCCAGGTCAAATCGAAACGGTGGTCGTCAGCATTCGGCCGACGAGCCAAGCCCTCCACCACCCAATCCGGGTGGCACTCGGCGACACGCGCGCGAAACGCCTGGCCGATCCCGCCGCTAATGCCGCTAGCGAGAATCCGCATTGGCGCTCCCACTTTCTCCAAAGAGATTGTCCCGTTCCCGTTGAGCCGCCTTGACGGCCGCCTCGACAATGGCGGTCAGTTCCTTTCTGGTCCGATCCAGATTTGTCCCCAACGCCGTCGGCACCCGTGACACCGCCCGCGCGTTAATGTTCATCGAACGCACCATGCCTCGCCGATTCAACAACAGCAATATGAGCTCCGGCCGCTCTTGAGCGCGGTGCAGCCAATTCCAGGTTAGCGCCCCTCCATGCCAACAGGGCACATCGCCGCACGCGCTGCATTGGCACGCAAACTCCTCAGTCAAATATGGGATGCGGGCGATGGAGGAATCGGCAAACCAGTCGTCATAGAACCGTTCCTCGCCCAGTCGCCGGCCCTCCACCATGGCCATCCACTTCTCGTCGCTATCCCAGGGGCGGACCGTCAACCGCACCGTCACCGAATCGGGGCTGTTGACGAACGTCCCGCGCAGAACGCCCCCATAGCCCTGCATTTCTTCCGGCGCCAAGCCCTGCATATCCCGGACACCGTCCGGACCGAATCGCGCCAGAAGCGCTGCTTCGAGGCGGCCTTTGAGAACTTCCAGCATTCGTGCCCTCCTTAACTGGGACTGGTGGTAAGACTTTGACGGAGCTCAACCAACTCACGCAACTCGCGGTTGGACAGTTCCGAGACCCACATGTCGGACCCGCTTTCGCTCAAGATCTGCCGGGATAGGTGGCGCTTTTCTTGAATGAGGGCATCAATCCGCTCCTCCACCGTCCCGCGCGTGACAAATTTGTGGACGGTCACCAGTGAGGTTTGTCCCATCCGCCACACCCGGTCCGTCGCCTGATCTTCCGTAGCCGGATTCCACCAGCGGTCATAATGAATCACGTGTTGCGCAGAGGCCAGGTTAAGCCCCACCCCGCCTGCCTTCAGCGATGCCAATAGAATGGGCGGTCCGGCGGGATCGGTAAAGTCATGGATCACTTGATCCCGTTCAGCCTTCCCCATCGAGCCATGAAAGGTCAGCACCGGAGTGTGAAAATGACGCCGCAGGTATGGCGCCAGCAATTGCACCCAAGCCACGTACTGCGAGAAAATCACCACGCGCTCAGAGGCCTCCAATATTTCCGCCAGGAGCTCCTCGAGCCGCTCCAACTTTCCCGATCGTCCCCTCATCGGACCGCTCTGATGGAGATAGAGGGCGGGATGGTCGACAATCTGCTTCAAATGGGTCAGCGCCGCCACAATCGCACCGCGCCGCGCCATGCGGGTCATGGAGCCGTCGACCTCCCGAAAGAGCGTGTCCACGACTGCTTGATAGAGGCCGATTTGTTCTGGGGTGAGGTGAGTCCACTCGGGAATTTCCACCTTATCAGGCAGATCTGGCATCACATTCGGGTCCGTTTTCATCCGCCGCAACACAAACGGCGCCAAGAGCCGCCGGAGATCGCCGAGCGACCGTTCACTGCGCTCAAAGCGCTGCCGGAACTCCCGCTCCGATCCGAGATAGCCGGGATTGAGAAACTCCATTTCCGCCCACAAATCTTTGAGGCGATTTTCCACCGGCGTTCCCGTCAGCGCCACCCGCCAGCGGGCGGGAATCCGCCTTATGGCCCGAGCCCGTTTGGTATTGGGATTTTTAATCTGCTGGGCCTCGTCGGCCACCACACCCAGCCAATCCACCTGCTTCAACCAGTCGACGTCCCGCAAAAGCACGTCATAGGTGGTCAGTACGGCGTCAAATTCACCCACCCACTCTATCAGTGCTGGGCCTTCCAAGCGCGTAGTCCCGAGATGGCTGCCCACCTTGAGGCGAGGATTGAATCGGGCAAATTCGCGCTCCCAGTTGCCCACCACAGACAGCGGGGCCGCAATCAGGACGGGGCCCAAATAGGCGCCATCCTGTTTAAGTCGGGTCAGTGCGGCGATGACCTCGACGGTTTTACCAAGTCCCATATCGTCTGCCAGAAGGGCGCCCACTGAGGATTTCATCCGACGCACCAGCCATTCCACGCCTTCTTGCTGATACTGGCGCAAATCACCGCGAAACCCGGCCAGCGGTTCAAATGGCGGATAGGGGCCAGTAAGCTGCGAGAGCATCCGGTAAACCTCGCCGGAGGAAACCACCTCGACCCCTTCATCCACGCCGCCGACCGCCCAGCGCAGCGCATCGGCCATCTTCACCCGGCTTCTTTTAGCTCGTTCATACATGCGCCGGGCTTCCTGAAGGGTGTCGTCATCGAGAACCACAAACTGGCCGCCCAGACGAATCAAAGGCCGTGAAGCGCGCACCAATCCTTCGAGTTCGCTAAGGGTCATGGGATGGTCGCCCAACAACACTTCCCAGTCCACTTCCACAATCTGATCCAAGCCTAAGCGCGAGGCGCGCGGCTCATCGCTGTGCTGCAGCTGCCCGCGGATGTGAAGACGCGGATTGCGCCATTGGCCCGGCATTTCCACCTTGACGCCCTCCGCGATCAGGGCTGGCAATTCTTCCTGCCAAAAGGCGTCGCTTTCCCTGTCATCGAGCGCCAACAGCGCATCGCGTCCGTGCACCGTCAGACGGCGCCATGCTGGAAAACGCAATGCCCAGTCAGATACGTCCCGGTCCGCCGCATGCGACACTTGCAGAGTGAGACGGCCGCCCTCAATGCTCTCAAGGCGAATTACCGGCGTATCCGGACCGCCTCGAAGTCCCAGCTCAGCCGCGATGGTCTGCCATTCTTGACTCACCTGTGCCAGCAACCGACGATCGCTGGCATTGACGTCCCACACCGCACGAGGCCGCATCAAGCGGGCGACCAAGCGCCGTCCCAACGGGCCGCCAATCGCTCGCCGAGCCTCCAAGTCTGGCGCATGGCGGCGTACGAAGGCGTCCACCCAATCATTCAAAAAGGAGGCCAAGTAGCGCACCTGATCGTCGGTGAGCGGCTTCTCGGAATCCTCGAGATGGGCACGCACCACCGCTTCCGCATCGACGAGGCGCCATACGGGCACCACACCTTGGGAAAGGGGCTCTAGGGCCGGGAGTACATCAGCCTCCAACATGCGATCCAGAAAAAAGTCCCACCAGACAAAGACCGACCGATATTGCGGCTGCAACGTCGTAAGAGCCAAGGCTACCGCCCGATCGCGATCGACAAAGCGGCCGTCAATGGTAAATCCCCACTGCCCGTTCACCAACACGGGCCAATCTTGCTGCGAAATAGCCATCACCGTCATGAGACGCGCTCCAAGCGCTCGCGAAGCCGCAGCAGCGCGTCCAGCTTATTCCCATACGCAAACAGCACTCCGTCGGCGTAGTGCAGGGCGACCTCGGCTGCCCGGCCGAGTGCTTCCTCCGCCACGCCCAATGCGTACAATTCGACAAAAAAGGGTCGCGTTAAGCGCTCCCGAAAACCTTGCGCCAATATTTCCAGCCAGTAGGTGGTGGCGTAATGCAAATCATAGATGGGGACAATGAAGCGATCGACAAGGTCGCTTAACTGATCAAGATTGTTACCAAATCGGCGTTCCAAGTGGCCCGGAAGCGGATCCGGAAACAGCGTCATGTCAACGTGGGGAATATCGTTTCGAACCTCCTCGACGAAGGCACTAATCACGCGCTGACGGTACGCTTCCAATTGATCCTGCCCGCCCGCTTTTTCTAAACACAGCTCGCAGCGGCAATAGCCCTCGCGAGCAAACGAGGCATCGTCCAGACGGAGGCGGCGGCTTCGACTCTGCTGGGCGGCTTTCTGCACCCAATCTACTGCCAGCCGACGCACCTCGGGATGGCTCGGACAAATGGCGTCCCAATCAAAATAGCGGCTGCTGCGAACTGCCCGCTGGCCGTTGGCGTCAACTTGAACCCACTCCGGGTGATCCGAGGCGGCCCGATTGTCCCCAAACACACTGACCATCGGAACCGTCCCGACAATGGGCGGATGCCAGACGCCGGCCACGTCCTTCACCTCGTAATAAGCCAAATCAAAATGGCTCAGATGCTCGGGAAATCGGCTCACCACGCCTATTGTCTTCCCCATCTCGTCCTCCCATCCGTATCCGTTCTATTTTAGCAGAAGATCCGCCAGTGTTCTCTCTTATAGTGCATATAGAAGGACCGGCGCCCATTACGGACGCCGGTCGTCGGCATCATCCATCCAATCCGTTTTCATTGTTCGCTGGCGTTGATGTTCCTGTCGCCGCCAGCACTGTATCCAATCCCACCAACCTAGAACGTCCCCACTCACTGCCAGCGCCACCAGACGCTGGCGGAAGACTTGGGGATCGAGTCCTCCTTCTGACATCGCCACCCCTCCACTCCGACGTCGTACTATATTCCGCCGAGTCATGAAGGGCGCAAGGGAACTTCTGGAAGGACGACTATCGTCCGGGCGTCACAGGGTGATGGAACCGGGCAACCGTTTGCGAAATCTTTTCCCAGGTGTCGGCGGTAAACCGGCAGGCGGGATACGCCGAACACTGAATGACACTGTGTCCATCCTGAGCCACAATCTCCTCTAAACGACCAATCTGGCAAAGCGGGCACCGCTGTTCCACCAAAACCCCTCCTTCGCTGAAATGTGACACACTCGACGAGAATCTTAGGAAGAAACACGCATCATGATCAGGAAATTGTCCGAGGCAAAGTAAAATGATGGGTCATCCCTGACACAAATTGGCAAGCAGCCTGGCACACATTATATCAGATGAAGCATCGCAACGTAAGGTGTGACAGAAACTTGGGAGGTGTGTCTAGCATATCCTCCACCGCTCTTTCTTATGCGGCTCATTTCTCTAGTCTATGCCTAGGATCCACGGCAGTTCGTGGCGTTCAACAAAAAAACGCCGAACCTATTGAGAAGGTTACGGCGCAAATCTCCGTTCGTAGACATCTTAGCCCAGAATGCTAGTGACGCGATAAGAGCCACAATGTCGAGGGCGACCACTGCGAGAATGCCAATCGTTCCCGCCTTGCCACCAGCGATGGCCATCAACGGAATAGACAAAGCGAAGATGGGACCTAACCGCCGTGATCGGGATCGAGAGGTACGTCCCGTGACCACCGGGACGGATGTCGGAGCTTCTGTCTTGGTTAAATCTAAAATCTGGTCGGCCAAATGCTCATCAAATTCCGGACCCAAATCGCGGTGAGCTCTCAATATGGCCACGATATCATCGCGGCTTGGCGATGCGCCTGGCTGTTGTCGCATCCTCGCTTCCCCCAAATTTTCTTCTAGCATAGCACGATTTCATGAGACCGACCCTAATATTTTTGCATGTTGACCGCCATGCTCAACGCGGCCAGGACACCATCCTGCGCCGCCGGATAGGTGCGCACCTGATAGAGGGACCGATTTTCTTGCCAGACGACATCGGCGTTAATTCCGTGATTTTCGACCATCACCTGGATGGTCCCCCTGCCCGTCCCCACGGGCTGGGGTGCGGGGAGAAAGTGGGTATGCAAATAGGCGGCCATGATTTCCGCGTCCGTCATGGGGAGATTATTCGCCTCACCTACCACGACTTTCCATTGCCCCTCTTGCCACGCTAAAACATCTTCACTGCCGATCCTCCCCGCATGAGCCACGATGTCGCTGCCAATAGCGACAGACGTGCTGGAAGTCGGAAACGATAGGCCCAATCCGTCGGCTGCCACTGCCGCCGCAGCTTCCTTGGTGGTCTGGTAAGACGCCATCGCGAACCCGCTGACCGCCCCGGGAGTTGACGTGATTGTCACTTGATAGCGGGCTATGAGCCCCCCCGACGACGGCCCGGACATACTCGGCTTGTACCGCATAACCTCCGATCCGTCTGAAGGAAGTGGAACCACCATCGGCGCTTCGGCGATGGCCGCCAACGAGTCCGGAAGACGGCTCATGGCCATCTGGACAATGTTGGGTAATCCTCCCGAGGGGGAAAGACTTGGAGGCGGTGACGACGCCCCCGTGATGGGCAACGTGGTCGATTGCGGCGAATAGCTGGGAGGAACCGACGGTGACGTACGAGGATGAGAACGGTGGTGATGTGGGGAATTTGGGGGCTCGGGTCTCGGAAGAGACACTGTGGGTTTTGCCCCACAACCGGCCAACACCCATGTCACACTGAACATAACCATTAGCGAAATCACTTTGCGTTTTTTATTCATCCGTCCTCCATCTCTACCGTGCCCGCGCCCATTTGTGGCCCCCATCGACGGTTTCCCACAAGGCGCCTCGAGCCGACAAGACATAGCCGGTTTGGTCACTAACAAATCCCACGCTAACAGCCGCTCCGGAAAAGGGCAAGGGCGATAATTTGGTCCATGGCTCGCCTAGCCGCGATTGGCGCCAAATACCTCCGGACACAGCGACCCAGCGTGTCAAACCCCGTTGAAAGGCGGTCCCAGACGCCAGACCTTCCGCCCAGAGATTCGGCTGACTCATCTTCAACGCTTGCAGAACGCCTCCGGTGGATCGGCTGTGGGCAGAACCAAAGACAGCCGAGAGACGCCACGACTGCCCATTGTTGTCACTGACATAGGTCTGCCCTTGTTGCGATGCCTCAAGATGACCCGATTGCCGCCAAAGCGTGCCAATCGCCCCCCGAAGTCCCGTCGCTGGGCCCGACACCCACCCTCCTCGGGTTTGGACATCCCGCTCATCCATACCGTCTTCCGCGGTTCCCAAAAGGATGAGGCGATGATTCCCCCCTAGGAATGCGGCAACCGACGAAAGCGTGTCCACATTCTGCGGCAGATGCACCGTTTGCCAGGTGGTTCCGCCATTTTGCGTTTGCTTGAGCACCCAGCCCTTCGATACCGTGTGCAAAAGCCACAGCCCCGACCTTCCAGAAAAGATGATGCGGGCCGTTATGGCCGTCGTATGAGGCAAACGAACGGACGGCCGGGACAGGGGGGCTGCTTCAACTCGTGGAGTGGTGGACTGCAGGACCAGAGAGGTGCCCTGCTGCTCCGAGAGCCAAAGGTGGTTTTGGGATACGGTCATGGCCAGTATCCGTGGTTGGGGCGCCGCCGCTTGGGCCGCTTGGGTAGTGCCGCTCGATATTCCCTGATGGGGCAGCCCTTTGGCCAAACGGGGCACGACGATAATCCCAACCGCGGCTAGCACCGCAAGACCGCTCAGGTTAAGCAGCGCCCGCTTAATAGCGCGCCGCGGCCGCGATTCGAGATGGATGGCCCCGTCGCGTTCGGCACGTCGAAGGGCCTCGCTGACCGAGGTGGATGAGAGCCGCAACGGCGCTGCTTGCTTTTGCCAGTAGGCGCGCAATACGGTCTCGGGATCGGATTGACGCGGCCTTCTTTTGCTCATCCTTCACCCTCCCCTTCTCCTTGGACATCCCCACGGGCTTCCTGATAGGCGGCCTTAAAGCGCTTTCGGGCCCGGGAAAGCCGAATTCGGGCCGCTGTCGCGGTAATTCCCAACACCTGGGCTACTTCCCGGGTGCTTAAATCGAGAAAATAGAAAAACACCAGCACCTCGCGGTCGGCATCTGACAGCTGAACTAAAGCTCGGGCTACGTCGATGCGGTCCTCCCCGAAGTCTGCCGCCTGTCCTCCCAAGAGGGTGTCGTCCAGAGGCACCGCGGCCGGCGGTGTACGGCGCGCAAGATCCCGCACCGCATTGCGCGTCACCTGCCACACCCAAGGGGCCGTGATCTCAAAGTCTGGATGTTCTAGACACCAGCGGGCAATATGGTACAGTGCCTCTTGCGCGGCGTCCTCGGCCGCTTCTTTGTTGCCGAGCAGCGTAAACGCCAAGCGGAAGACGCGATCTTTATATTGAACAAGCCATGATTCCACCACTTGCCGGCGTTCGGCCACGAGCCCAGGGAGCCCCCTTCAACAGCCTGTCGTGATCTAAACGCCTTTTTCGGGAAGAATGTTTCGGCGGTCGCCCGTGGAACTGGCCGCAGTTTCGGAACTGCTGCGATGAACTTGCTGGCTGGGCAGCACTACGCGCTCCCGCCATAATCGGACAGCCGCCACCCAGGCAGCCACCACAATGCCGGCCGCGGGAACGGCGAACAGCGCCCCCCACACGCCCTGCCAGTCGGCGCCGATCATCAGCGCCAGGACCGACAACACTGGGTGCAGGCCCACTTGGGAGCGTATAATACGCGGCCCAAGAATTTGCGATTCCAATAGGTGCACGGCGGCAAACAGCACCGCCACCTCCGGTACCTGCACCAAGGGATGGCCCGCGAGCGCCATAATCAGGGGGACGATGGCCCCCAACACCGGACCCAGCAGCGGGATGAGCTCCATGACGCCTGCCAGCACGCCAATCAAGAGTGGATAGGAAAGGCCAATGGCCCACGATCCAAGACCGAAGGCGCTGCCCACGACAGCGGAGAGCAAAAGCTGGCCGCGTACATAGCCGCCCACCACCCGAGTTAGGGTATGCTCGGCGGCCAGCACCAAATCGCGATGCTGTACCGGCACCAAGCGCAAGATAGCCAACTGCATGCGTTCCGCGTCCAAAAGCCAGTACACAGTGACAAACAGCACGATAGCCCCGTCCACCAAGGCCCCAATGACGTTGGTTACAATATTGATGGTTTGAGACACAATGAACGACGATACCTTGCCAGCATTGGACAAAATCTTATTTTCAAGGCTGGGAATATTGATGTGAATGTTGTTGTGGCTCAACCAGCTCAGGAGTCCCGGAGCGAGAGTGGAGAGATGCTGAACATTCTCAGGCACATGTTTGACCAACGTGACAAGCTGCCCCGTAATCACAATGCCGAGAATCGCTCCCCCCCCGACAATCACCAGCACCGCACCCAACACCACCACCAACACCGCCCAAGGCCGGCGCCAATGATTCGCGAGACGATCCACCAGCGGGCTTAAGGTGATGGTAAAGATGATGGCGAGAATCAAAATGAGCACTACGCGGCCAAGGCGCGAGAGCAGAAAGCCCAGTCCATAAATGACTGTGGCCGTGCCTAGCACCACCAGCACGAGATCGCGCAGAGCAGCGAGATTCCATCGAAATCGTTTGGGTGTTTGAAACGGCATGGCATCGCCTCTTTATTTCCATTGTATCCTGAATCCCGGGTTCTCAACAGTCTGGAGATATTTCTGGCGCCGGCGGAAGTCTTAGCCAGGCCTGCCTGCGAGTGGAAGGGCGGTCGGGCCTCGGGTACAATAGTCTTATTGACGCGAAGGAGGTCGGCACGCTGGACGCAGACTCCCGCCAAGCCAACCGCAGTATCCGGAAGCGCAGCATCGGATTCTCGGCATCGCTCATTTTCATTGCGACCCTCATCAGCCGTGTGAGCGGGTTCGCCCGCGAAATTGTCATGGCCATCTTTTTCGCGACCTCAAGCTCGACTGACGCCTGGCTAATGGCCTCGGCCCTGCCCAACCTCTTATTCAGCACGGTCAACGGCGCCATCTCGGTCACACTGGTGCCCATCTTGACCGATGGCGATGCATCCTATTCGCCCCGTTCCGTCACGCGTTTCTTGAACGAGGTCTTTACCCTAGTGGTGCTCGTGACCCTTGGGCTTGTCGCCGTCGGTGAAGTCTTTGCACCCGCCATCGTTCACCTGATGGCCCCCGGGTTCGTGGGACATCCCGGCGAACTCACGAAAACCATAGACATGACTCGCATCATGCTGCCGACCATTCTCTTTTGGGGCATCGCCGGGCTAGTGGTGGGCGCATTGCAGGAGAGGGACGAGTACTTCGCGCCCGCGATGTCTCCCGTGGCCGTCAATGTGGTCCGGATTTTCACCATCATTCTCATTGGCCACTATCTGATGCATAACAACATTATCGGGGTGGCCATAGGATTCACCATCGCGGTCGCTGCACAATTAGTGGTCACCGTCCCGGTCCTGCGACGAATGGGCATTCATCTGCGCTTCCGGTGGCACTTCAGCCACCCCCTACTTAAGCGTATGATTCGGATGGCCGGTCCCTTCTTTCTCACCTCGTCGGTCGGCAGCATTGGGGTGATCGTAGACCGCATCTTGGCCTCAGAACTGGTTGTTGGCAGCATCGCGGCCCTCAACTATGCCTATGTGCTGGTGCAGATCCCGGTGGGGCTCTTGGTCTCTTCTTTGGCTCAACCGATTTATACGCGGCTCTCCCGATACCACAGCTTTCACGAGGATCAGACCTTCCGGCAACTGGCAATGCAGGGATTTCGACTCGTGCTGGCAGTCATTGTTCCTATCACCATCTGGTTTTTGGTGCTCAACGTCCCCATCTTGAGGCTCTTGTATCAGCACGGCCGGTTTCAGGGCCGATCGACCGATCTCACCTCGGGAGCCCTCTTCTACTTCGCCCTTGGACTTCCGGGCTTCAGTCTATATTTCTACCTCCAGCGGCTTTTTTTCGCGACGAAGGACACCCGGTCGCCATCACGGTTCTCGATTATCACCATCATCGTCAATATTATCGGAGATCTGATTTTAGTCCGCGTCATGAAGGTCGATGGCTTGGCGTTGGCCACCGGTTTGGCCGCCTGGGTCAATGCCATCCTCTTAGCGTGGAAGGCGCTGAAGCCCCGCTATAACTCTAATCTCCACATGGGTCGCACTCTCTTGACCTTAGCCCTTGCCGGACTTGGAATGCTGGGGGTGTCGCTGGCCTCCTTCCATCTGCTGCATCTCGCCACAATGACGGGCATTCTGCCGTTGTTTTTGGCCCTTGCCCTAACCGGGATCGTTTCCGGCGCAGTCTACATTTTGCTACTGCTGGTATTCCACTACCCTGACATGGGCTACATTATCTCCCGGTTAACACGCGGCCGGGTCACTTTACGACGGTAATTTATGGCACGCTAAACCACTGTCCTGTGATACCATAATCTCAGGAGGGATCGCTATGGGTACCGTGCCGACCAGTCGGCCGCTAGTGATTGTCACCAACCGCGAGCCCTATGTGGATGAAAAAACCAAGCATGGAATCCGTGTTGTGCAAAAAGCAGGCGGGGTGGTTTCCGCCTTAGATCCCATGTTGCGTGAAGTAGGCGGCGATTGGGTGGCATGGGGAAGCGGCAGCGCTGACCGCATGACAGCCCCGGGCGGCGTGCGGCCAGTTCCGCCGAAGAATCCCCGCTATCGGCTGCATCGCATTTATCTCTCACCGGATGAAGTCTCGGGATTTTATAACCGTTATTCCAACCAAGGGCTGTGGCCGCTCTGTCATATGCTGATTGAGCGAGTGCAGTTTTCCCGCCAAGCCTATTCCGTCTACCGTGCCGTCAATGCCAAGTTTGCGCGCAAAGTGGCCCGTGAAAGCCAACAGCGCTCCTTAGTCTTCTCTCATGACTATCAGTTGGCCCTGTTTCCGAGTCTATTACGCCAGTTACGGCCGGATTTAGCCATCGCCCATTTCTGGCATATTCCTTGGCCCGCTTTCACGGTGTATCGCCGCTGCCCGCAATATCAGGAAATTCTGCGCGGTTTGATGGGGGCGGACGTCTTGGGCTTCCAGACCTCTGATGACGTGGATGCCTTTCTGACCGCTGTCAGCCGCACCTTTCGGCATGTGCAGGTGGATCGCGACAACTCCCGCATTCATTGGCAGGGGCGTGCCATTGAAGTGCGCGCCTTTCCTATTTCGGTGGACATCGAGGCCATTGAAGAACTGGTGCAGACGCCCCGCATTACCCGCCTTGCCGATGGAATTCGCCACCGTTTCGCGCAAAATGGAAACTTCCTAGGCGTATCGGTGGACCGGGCCGACTACACCAAAGGGATTATTCCCCGTTTGGAGGCGCTGCAGGAATTCTTTTCCCGCTATCCCCACCGCCGCGGACAAGTCAATTTCCTGCAGGTGGTGGTCCCCACGCGTTCGGAGGTGCAAGCCTATCGCACTCTTTATCGGCAAGTAGAGGATATGACCCGTCGCATCAATGAAGAGTTTGGTCAAGAGGGTTGGATGCCGGTCACGACGATTCGCCGCTCGCTCGATCGCCCGCGAGTCATGGCTCTATTCCGGGCGGCCGATTTCGCCATCATTTCCTCACTTTTTGACGGCATGAATCTGGTGGCCAAAGAATTTGTCTCCGCACAAGTGGACAAAAAGGGCGTGCTACTGCTCAGCGAATCCACTGGTGCCGCCCAAGAGCTGGAATCCGCCATTCACATCAACCCCTGGGATCCGGAAGGATGTGCCGCCTCCCTTGAGGAAGCGCTCTCCTTGAGTCCCGAGGAGCGCCAAGGGCGGATGAATGCGATGCGGCGGCAAATTCATCAGCACACCCTGTACGATTGGGTGACCGCCATTTTGACAACCCTGGACTCGGTGACGGAAAGTTATGTCCAGTCCTAGCCCATTAAGCCCCCGCCTGCTGGACGGGTGGAGCCGGCAGGGAGGCTGGGTGTTTGATTTGGACGGGACCCTGTTGGATATTGCGCCCCGGCCGGACGCGGTCGAGGTCCCCCCCAGCCTTCTTAGCAGCCTGAGCCAGCTCAGCAACCTGAGTGCTGGGCGGGTTGCTATTGTCAGCGGCCGGGCTTTGGCGGATTTAGTTCATTTAATCCCGCTCCCCTCCATCGCCCTGGTGGGAAACCACGGAGCGGAGCGCCGCATAAACGGCCATGTCAATTCCGTTTCACCGCCAAGCGAGGGGCTCAATGCCATTCGCTCTCAGCTGAATCAGCTGCCAACCACGTTTCCGGGACTGGTTGTGGAAGACAAGGACTGGACCATAAGCGTCCATGTCCGCCATGTTGCTGAACACCGGTTGGGCGCTTGTGAGGCAGCCATTCGTGATATTGCCTCCCGCCCCGATCTCTACCTGCGCGCAGCCAAAGCCTGCTGGGAAATCGGTCCAAAATCCGGCGCCAGCAAAGGCGATGCCGTTCGCTGGCTTAGCGAGCACTGGGGTACGGACATCCGTCTGGCCATCTTTGGGGACGATGTCACTGACGAGGACGCCTTCCATGCAGCCCGTCCGCACGATCTCACCGTGATCATTGGATCCCGCCGGCCAACACAAGCTAAATTCAGCCTCCCTTCCCCGGATACCCTCCGCCGCCTCATCAAGACCACGGTTTCTTGAGCCGGGGGCCTCTGTCGTATACCGCTTTCCAAAGGACCCTCCGATGTTATCCACATCGCCTCGGCCGAAGCTGCCGTGGGGGACGGACGAGCCGATGGTCGGTCGTCGCCTCCCCCTTCAAGAGCCTCCGGTGACCCTTCTCAATTGGGAACAGCGTGCGGTTCTGTCATTAGAACGCCAAAGAAATGCGCAGAATTCCTAACCGCCCGACATAAACAGCCATGCGATGTTCCAGCGAGGGTCGCATGAGCCCGTCCCGTTGCCGACGCGGTCGGGACAGGTCGTATAAAATTCTGGAATCGTCGACAAAATAAGGGGTGGATAATCCTTCCACATTTTTAGACTAAGGCTACCAACTTTTCCACGCCGACCACGAAGGATATCGCTAGAGGAACTGGAATGGAAGGAGGCGACTTCAACCGTGTCTACGGCGCGCGCACATATCAAGGACAGTAAGCATGGCGCCTCCGGCGATCACGCTGAGAAGAAGGGCCACCCCTTCCGCAATGCCCTTCTCATCTCACTGGCGCTGGCAGCGCTGATTCTATGGCAGCTCAACCCTATCATCCAAGGACTGCACTCCACAGCAACCGCCTTAAGCCACGCGGAATCGTTCCGCCAGGTGGTAATTGGGCTGGTGAACATGGGATACCATCGGGCCCTAGACGCCATTACGCCGCTCATTCACCGCGTAAGCCGATAGCTTCTCACCCCCGAAAGGGGGTTTTTCTTTAGGGGGAGCACATCTCCCCCTTGGTCGAGGCCTCTCCCCATTTCGCTTGCAATTTCATGGATTGGACCTTGTTGCTATGTCATTTGTCCCCTGACTGTCCCGACAGCCGGGAGCAGCGAAACGAGCACGACGACTCCGAAGGAGGATGGTCATGTAGACAACGCGCATGACGAAGCACGAGTTCGGGGGGCGTGGCTTGACAGCAGTATCGGATGAAACCCTTGCCCCACTGTCCAGTAGCCCCCCATGTCCATAGAGAACCCTCTCCCCTTCGCACCCATCGGCCTGCCGATTAGCCCGATAATGGACCCGGCCGCAAGATTTTGCAAAAAATACCATCGTCGAGAAGGAACGCCCACGGATTGCACGAATTATGTTCTCGAGGTGATGCGTTTGGCAACAAGTTGGACTCCTACGGTGTTGTTTCAACCGGTGGTGGACCTACTGACTGGCGAAGTGCTCGGTTACGAAGCGTTGGGTCGTGTCAGCGGATGCGAAGACGAAGGATTTCGCCTTCTCGCGCTGTATGCCGAACACGACAATGTTTACGACGAGACGCTCATTCACCTGACGAGGCTCGCCATCTCGCGCGGCGCATTTCGCCCTCCAGGAACGCTGCTCTTCATTAACGTCACCCGCCCAGTATTGCAGGCGCTGTTAGATGATTCCGGCCATCGATTGTCGTCCTATGACGGCCTAGTCTTTGAAATTCCCGAGTCCGATCACCAAATCAGCCAGTGGCCCAGTCTTTTGGTCCCGTTTGTCGCCGACGCGGCCCAAGTGGCACTTGATGACTGGGGTGCTGGGCAAGCGGACCCGCTGAGACTGGTCGAAATTCACCCCGCCTGGGTAAAGATTGATCTGCAGATGACCCAAAAAGTAGGGCAGGATCCGGCGGTAGACCGGCTCATTGCGCTGTTGGTCAACTGGCTGGAGGAAAATCGTGCCCGAGTCATTGCCGAGGGCATCGAGACCGAAGAACAGCTGTTCCGGCTTCGACGTTTGGGAATTCGCTATGGTCAAGGTTATTTTTTAGGCCGTCCGGGTAATGTTCTATCTTGTTGTCAAGCAATTTCCTGATGATTACACTCCAAAGTAGGCGTTGAGATAGTCTAG
>NZ_JABBVZ010000053.1 GCF_012933365.1 Sulfobacillus harzensis
GACCGGCGACCGCTTGGGTTCGTACACCCTGAATGCGCCGTCCCCAGA
The DNA here is from genome assembly GCF_012933365.1 of Sulfobacillus harzensis. Lineage (GTDB taxonomy): Bacteria > Bacillota > Sulfobacillia > Sulfobacillales > Sulfobacillaceae > Sulfobacillus_B > Sulfobacillus_B harzensis. The sequence continues at coordinate 49 of NZ_JABBVZ010000053.1, forward strand.
TATTCACGTTATCCACACCCTTGACATAGACCGTCTTTCGCCTCCATGGGGGTAAAATCCTGAATCCTTCCGAGCACCAAGCAATGTTCATGCCGTGGCTCCGTTAACGACCCACTTCTCGCTCCCCGTCCCGAATCACCGTCACCTCGCGGTCCCACAACCGAGTGGTATTAAGCAACTCACGGAGCCCGGCTTGCCATGCGGCGTTCCAGTCCTTATACGGGTTGGGTGGCCTAACACAGGTTGTCTCGTGCTCTCCCCGATGTTCTGTGACCCATTCGGCATACCGGCGGCCTGCCGCATCATTGTCAAAAGCCGCCACCACGGCTTCGAACCCCGCCCACATCCGCTCCGATAAACCACCCGCTCCACTCGAAGAGCGAATGGATAAACGATGAGCTACGCCTTCCTCGATGGCACTAGCCCAGAGCGTGATGGCATCGATCGGGGATTCCGTGATAATCAGCGTTTGACGGGAATGGCCCAGATGAAACCAGCCGTCCTTTAAGCGGCTGCCACTAGCCACCCACTTAGTCGGCTTCCCATCCGGCGGAGCATCAGCTTGAGCCCACCGCAAGCTGTACCCTGTCACACGCGACTGGGGGCCGTCGGCCCGGTGGGGAAAGACGAGATAACCTTGATAAAAGCCAGCGCCAACATAGACGTGGCCGCGGCGATACAGATCCGCGACGACTAAGTCGGGCAGACGTCGCTCACCCACTAAATAGTCGCGGACTTGTGTCCACTCTCCCTCGGGATCATCCCGTCGTTCCGGATGTCGCAAAATGGTGGGTCGGACATTCGTAAGACGCTGATCAGGCCTCGACATGTCCATGACGGGTCGAAGACGGTCCAACAAGCGCACGGCCCCCATGAAAGACGTTTGGCGCACGGCCATGACAAAGTTGATGGCCCCCTTTTTCGATACCGAAGCGGGCATATCATTGGACCGATTCATGAAGCGGAACAAATCCCCGTCCGCCAATGGGAAGACATTGACTTTGGTCCCATCCGGCAGCACCCACCGGACCCGCCCCAGGCCTTGGCGTTCGCGGCTTCGATACGCTCCCGGGCAAATCGCGGGAATAACGTCCGCTAAGGGAATTCGCCGTAAGCGCTCGACACTATCCTGCGAATGCCCGACCATGTTGGCCCTCCTCTCACCGATGAACGACCGTCAGACTGGCAAACCCGCACAACACCGGACCGGTAGCCTGTCGGCGCCGGCTCAACGCGTCTTTCGCCATGACGCAAAACCTAAAAACGGCTCCTGTGGCCGTCGTGTTGTTTTCCGTCCGTCATCGCTCCATGGCCTGTGAGGCTGTCCGCTCGGTATCCGGTTGCCACTCCCGGTCCTGCCCTTTCAAACGCTCCTCCAGCGGTCCCACAATCATCTGACTCCGACGCAAGATTTCCTCGGCCATGGCTAATACCGCTTGGCCGTCCCCCTGACTCCACGACGCGACATACCCCACCGAATAGGCGCGCGTGTCCAAGCCAAAGTGTGAGGCCACCACATAGGCCGTCGACTCTGCCACGACCTCCTCCTCGCCCTGGGAGCGCGTGTCACCGGGGGACCGGAGGCCATGCGCCCATTCGTGTAATAAGGTCTTCACTTGCATGTCTGGCGCCAAGTGATCTAACAGCGCGATCGTGCGTTCCCGCGTGTGGAAGACCCCGTTGGCACCACCGAGGTCGGGAACGCGACTCACCGGAAAGGGAATAACCGCCTCAACGGCCGCCAGGAGTGGCCCATGTTTTGCCGTCAGAAGCCGTTCGGGCAGGCCCCGGACGGGCTCACCGCGGGTTTGCGCCACGTCAAAGACCGATACGGTGCGGAAGCCGACCACGCGAACCGCGACCTCTTGGCTCTCGTCCTGCTCCCGCTTGACCAGCGGCGCCAGGATGGTGATGCCGCGCTCGCCTTTTTGCACTTGCCGGCCCAAGGCTTGCCACGCCCGATATCCATTGACCATCGTGGCATCGGGCCGCTGGGCGAAAATCAATAAGGTGTTGTTGAGCGAATAGCGGTGGAACTTGGCCATCACGCGAAGAAACGCCGGCCATCGGGCATCCGTCGTCAATTGGGTCAGCGTCTCGGTAATGCGGGTCTGTGCATCGTCCCGGGTCATACGGTACCCTCCTCGTCTAATGCCTCCAACGCCGACCCCACCGCAGGCCACACGGCTCCCTCGGCCACCCAGCGGCGCAGCTGCTGAAACCATGCGGCTTCGGCCGTGCCTCCCTCATCCGATCGCGGCATCACACCCTCGGGGCTCACGCCCAAGGCCTGAGCCAACCCGGTATAAAAGCACGCGTCGGCCCCTTGGACCGAAAAACCCTGCGGAGTCATCCGCAGGGCCTGTCGTTGTTGAAGGCATTGGGACAGCGCTTCGTGAAAGGGCGGGTGGTGCGCGAGCCCCGGATCGTGCTGCCGCATCTGCTCTGCCACGGTCGCGACAAATTCGGCGAGTTCCTTCAGTGTGGCCGCGGCACCGAGCAGCTGAGCCCAGGCTTCATCCAAGAGCAACGCCTCTTCGGGCGTCGGAACGATATCCATCGCTGAGACCTCCTTGCATTAGCGTTTGGGCGAAATAGCCCATCCGGGGAGTCGGCTCGGCACTCCGTGCGGCATGCCCCCGTTGGCCAATTGAACGGTCGGCTCGTTCTGGAGGACGCCCAAGGTACATTGCCATCCCAATCTTGGCAGCCAGTGCCACAGCGTGATGAACCGAAGTCCCGTCCCATGCGGTCGCGTCAACCCCCACGTCACGACGATCGTCCGGGGTTGGGACTCCATGGCGGCTTCCCATCCGGTCACGCCGGTGACGGACCCCATGTCGGCCATAAACGCACCGGCCGGTTCCGTGCGCATTCCCGGCATCGGCCCACGACCGGATTCCAGGGTTGTCACCCATTGGGCGGTTGCCCGAACCGGTTGGGGCAGCGTCGACATCTGGGCCATATCGCGGACCGAGACCCCGTGCCAGGCTACTCCTCGGCCCCGTCCCACACCGAACCAGACCTGTCCGTCCTGGACTTGTGGCCAAAACCACCAGGTCAACCGGGGATTCGCCGGATCGGCCACAATGCTCGGAGCCAAGCGTTGTTGGCGCAATCGTACCGGAACCCCGTCAGCCACCCATTGGGGCGACCACATGGCGGCGGCGTCGGCTTGATATGCCTTCATGACCTGGGTTGCCGCCCCATGACGCTTGAGGGCCTGACCCTCCGTTGGACTTCTTCGCAAACCCGAGACGACCAGCGGACCCGCCAACAACCCGCCTATGATGATGCGGCCTCCCCAGCGCCATCGGTTCACCCCATCATGGGCTCACCCCCTGCCATTGATGAGCCACCCGGAACACGGTGTTGGCGTACTGCGCCAAGGTCAACGTATTGGCGCCTGGGTTTGGCACCACATCCAGCCATGGTTGGGCGGTCCGCCAGGGCATCGGAACGTGCGGCAGCAGCGCTGTCACCAATCCTGCACCGCCGTAATAGACGGCGGAGGCTTCCCGCCAACTCTGAAAGGCCGCGTGCAGTTGAGCCAAATATTCAGCACCCCCCAGAATGTTATCCGCAGGGTTGGCCCGCTCAGCATTGGTCAGTCCCATCGTCCCGGGTTCCAATTGCATGAGTCCATACGCGCCGATCAAAGTTCCCGCATGGGCTCGGCCCCGGCTTTCCACCACGACTTCGGCCGCAATCCAGGACGCCGGCACCCCGGTCCGGCGCGCGGCACGATTAATCGTCGACCGCCACGGGGCCACGTCCTTCGACACAGCCCCCGACAGGGTGATAACGTCGGCAGGGTGTGTCCGTGGTGTCTGGGACCGACTGGTTAACCCCACCATCGCCGCCAGCAAGAGAAAGACGGTCAATCCCCCAACACCGACAGCGCTCCAGAGCCACCGTGCTTCATGCGAAATTCCCATGTGTATGAGCTGTTCGCCATAGTCCTGGGCCATCGTCCACCTCCCCTTCTAAACCGGCGACGGTCCCACGTGCTCCAAGAGCTGGCGTTCATGGGGGGCCAACTCGACTTGCAGCCACACCCGCCCATTCCCGGCAATGAGGAGGCCCTCGCCCACTTTGGCGGCTTGCAGCGTATCCTGTTCTTTGTCGCTCAAGTGAAAGAGGTGCGTCACCGCATCGAGGTCATTGCGGTTGTCTTGGCGAAACAGCAGGGTATAGGCGCAGTTGCCAATGACCGCTTCCCCCTCGCCGCGGACCGCCTCCGTGAGAAAGTCATTGACCTGCTGGGTAATCATCATGAGGGCGCCATTGTAGCCGCGAATCAGCTTGGCAATGGATCGGAGAAACGCCAACGTCTCGGGCGTCTTGGGATCGACCAAGAGCCACGCTTCATCCACGACTAAGAGTTTCCCTTCGGACCGATCCGCCCGAATCAAATCCCACGCATACCCAAGCACATTGTGAAACTGGGCCCGGCGAATCGGGAGCGGGGCCCGGGCCAAGTCTTCAATATCCAGCACCACGAAATCCGCATCGACTTGGGTCGGTGCGGTGGACGGGCCGGCCCAAAGAGGAGCGGCAATCCCTTCTCCGGCGTCGCGCAAGAGTGCCATCAGCATCGCCCAATCCGCACTCAGGGGATCGGCCGCCGCATGGTCCGAGACCACCTGGTATAAGTGGCCCATGTGTGGCCAATGGGCTGTTTCAATGTCTCTGGGTCGGGTCTCCGCCGTGATGCCATGATTTTGATACATCTCTTGGACCGCTTGCGCCAAGAGGGCCTGTTGCAAGGCGGTGAGTTCCGGCAAGTAGGTCTGCAAAAAGGTTTGCACCCGTTGCAAATGGAGCATCATCGGCGAGAGACTGCGATGCTCCTCGTCGCCGCTATCCGGTCCCTCACCCGCATCGAGTGGCGCCTGAAAGGGGTTGATCTTCGTCGCACCGCCGGCGGCATTCACCCACGTGCCCCCGAGTGCCTGACAGAGCCCGCGATAGTCCCGTTTCATGGGGTCAATGACGATGATCTTGGCTCCCAGCATCCATTCTCGGAGAATCATCATCGACGCGGTCCACGTCTTGCCGCCGCCCGACGGACCCAAGAGGGCCATGTTTTTGTTGGTGATGGCGTCTTCCGACGGCGGTTCCCAGCGATTGATGAGCACCAAGCCGCGATGGTCGTCGCGGCCCACGAGAATGCCCGATCCGTGGTTAATCCCGCCATAGGAAAAAGGAAACGCTGCCGCTAGGGTCTCGGCCGGCAACTGAAACGGCGCCGACCCTTTCAGATCCGGATGCCACCGGCCCCACGGCCCCACGGACATCAACCCTTCATGTTGGCGATACACCAGCGGGCGAATGCGGAGCCCCTGAGCCGCGGCGAGTCCCTCCAACCGCTGACAGCGCTGCAGGCCTGTTTCTTCATTGGGCGCCGTCACCAAGAGAAACACCCCGGTCAAAAACAGCGATTGCTGTTCCGCATCAATCTTTTTCAAGAGGGTTTCCGCATCCGACACTTGCTGTAGGAGGCGTTGCCGGAGCAAGGGGTTCAAATGGCCTCCTTGCAGTTGGCCGGTCATTTGCGTAATCGCCCGCGTGAGCGTCATCGCCAGTTGGGTGGGATCGGTGGGTTCCGCCTGCAAGGACAGATACACCCCTTCTTGATTGGCCACTTTGGCCAGCCACGCCGCCCCCACTTGCGGCGGATAGCGAAGCACCCCGTAAACGCGGGTCCATAGGTCGTCCCAGGCCACGGATCGGGGGCTGAACTGCATCGCCATGGGCGCCACGGCATTGAGAAATGCTTGCACCCCGGCATTCCTCGGGAGTGTCTCCGAACTAGGACGAGGCAACCGAATCCACGCGGGTCGTGGCATCGAGGCTCACCTCCTTTGGCCGTACGTTCAATGGCCTGGCGTCTGGGGACGTCTGGGTCAACGCCGTCCACTGGCCTGGCACCCCCTCGTCGTTCAACCTTGTCGGATGAAAAAACCCGAAAATCACGCTCTCCCACGCGGCGTCATCCAAGACGGTCGCCCGCATTCCGCGAATGCGATTCCACTCTTGGGCGACCTCGGGCAACGTTTCCTGGTGGAGCTCCACGGCATCCGGCCCGGTTCGGGTCATGAGACAGTAGTAGCGGCGTTCCATCGCCTGCCCGGCATCCTGCTGTGCCAAGACCCATTCGAGATACTGCCGCAACAGCGGTTCACGGCGGGGCGCCACCTGCCGCAGCCGATCCTTCAGGCTCTCGACATATTGGTCCAAATCGAGCGGGCGATAGAGCGACACAATCTGCCACGGTGTTCGCAAGCTATTCAGGATGGCATACACCGCAGTAATGACGGCCCGCGTTTCCCGGGGACTTTTCAGCGCCAAGTTCAGGGGCGAGAGGGCAAGTCCGCCAACAACTGCCCCGTCATCCCGAACGAGGCAGCCATTGCGAATGTCCTGGATGGGAAACCGATCTTGAGCCGCGGGCGCGGTCGAATGCTTTTTGGTTGGTGTCCAGTGACGTGTCATGTCTCACCATTCCCTTCCTCCCAACCTTCCGGGCGATTCCAGTCATAGAGCCAGCGGGTCGGACGCTGCCGGTATTGATGCCAGGCCACCCATTGCGACCAAAAGGAGGTGCCCTGGATCCCGGGCAAGGCCAAAAAATACCCGATGGCACTCGGCCAGATTAGGGCGACGAGTCGGACCCAGTCCGGCGTCCGGATAACCCATGTGGCGTTAGCGAAGGCCAAAGCGCCCACGATAAGCCCCAAGACGACCACCCGCATTTCCGCCCAACCCCAACCCGGAAAGAACTCGTAGCGCAGGGGAATGGCTCGGGGAATAAGGTATGGCGATTCGTCATTCACGGTCCTCACCTCCCGACGTCACAATGCGACGGAGCGGACTTTGAAACCATAGCGCTCGCCACCGCCTATCGTGGACCGACTCCGTCCCGCAGCGCGGGCAACGGATCGGGGTGTGCCAGAATCGCTCGGAGGACGGTTCGGCATCCCACACCATGCCGCAGCCTGGACAGGTGCGAATGGCCCGATCGAGGGCCATTCGCGCAATCTCCACGTCGTCATCAATCCAATCGTCGCTTGGCATACGCGCTCCCTCCCTCACACGGCCATCGATCCCGCAGGGCCCTATTTCGTCAGCCATTGCTGCATCGCCCGCTGACTCGCATAGGACGCCGAGCGTTGGCCGGCAAACAGAATGCCTCCGCCAATGCCGGTGTGCGCCGCCCATTCTTTGATGAGATGCGGTCCTCGCACGGTGACAATCACGAAGGCCAGACTCATGAGCACCGCTAAAAACACCTGATCCACCAGATTGTTCGTGAGACTTACCGCCAGCCCGTGATCCAGCACCAGTTGGCTCGCGTCCACCATGGATTTCAGCCCAAAGAACTGCCAAGCCTGCGCCACCGAGAGGGTCACCAACTGACGCCACCAGCTGTTCCATACCCCACCGTCGGGATACAGTTGGCCTAGCGCCATGAGTGGTGCCGCGACGATAAGAAAGCTCAGCTCCGCCGCGCGAATGGCGGTTTGAATGGTAACAACCAAGAGGCCCACGACGACCGCCAAGATAAAGAGCACCAAAAAGAGGACGGTACCCACCGCCACATTCGGTGCTTGCTCCACATCTTGAACCCAGGACGCCGATGCGTGGGTGGCGGCAGCCAAGGGCGCCGCCCCCACCACGCCGGCCAAATCAATCCCGAAGCGAAACACCCAAAGGGCCACGAAGGATCCGAGTCCCATGAAAAACGCCGTCCGAAGAATGCCCTTCATGAGCTCGCCTCCGGTAACGTCGCCTGTGCCTTCGTTCCACAAAATGTATCGGCTGAGCGCTTCCCAAGCCACCCGGGTCATCAGGAGGGCCGCGGCCACCGCCGCCATGCTCTCCGCGGTGTTCACCACAAACGGCAGGCGGGCAAACGCTAAGCCTTGCTGGGCAATGTCGCTCAAGATGGAAAACAAAAAGCGCTGCAAGGGCGTCAGCAGCGCATTCTGCACGAAATAGGAAATACCTGAGACGAGTAGATGGCCCATGGCGCCTCCTTCTTAAAATTGATGCGTAAAGATGGGGACAATCAAGCCGGCCGCAATGACGATGACCGTTCCCACCACCACTTTCCGCATGGAGGCGGTGTGATGGGCGACCATTTGCGGATCCTCGACGAAGTTCCGGGAGAGGGCATGATACCCTAAGAGGGTGCCGCCGCCGGCAGTGGCAATTCCGGCGATCCAATGACCGGCATTGGTTAAGAGCGTCTGCATATCGGAAATCACTTGCGGTGTTGCTGCCACGATGTTCTCTCCTCTCTGACGAAGACACACCCTACCAATCGGGTACGCTCTCCAATAGGACGCCCGCCTCACGACTCCGACGCCAGACTCCGGCGAGGCCAGCGGGGACTTCTTCGGAACGGGAATCCTCCGCTTTGCCCGGCCACCACACGGGAACGCGCTCCAGTGGAGCGGGTTCGGCCTCAACGGCGCTCGGGTTTGCCAGGGCCTGAAATGCCCGCCATTCGCTCAGGTCGGGCAATGACAACCGGGCTGGCGGCAACCGGGTCTGCAGCACCAGCGATTGGCCCTCCGGCCAGCGCATTAGCTCATCCGGGGTCAGTAACGGCCGGCCCGTTAAGGCGTGAGATTCTTGCGCCGTCCCCGTGGCCATGGTGACCGGCCGCCACCAGCTGGCATGCGCATGCGAAAGGGTCCGCACTTCCGTGGTGTACTCGCCCAGCTTTTTGGAGAGCAAAGACGCGGTGTCCCAGTCCTGGGTAATGAGATAGACCCAGGTGGCGGTATTCCCCAAAATGGTGCCCGCGGCATCCCGATACCGGCTTTTCAATTGCTGGAGATCCTGCAAGACCAACGTCAGACGTATGCCACGGCCGGCAGCCACGGTGACCGTCTTGTCCAGGTCCGGAATGGGCGGCAAATTGCCCACCTCATCCAAGAGGAAGTGCACGGTCCGCGGCAATCGGCCCCCGTCCCGCTGGGCACGGCTGTTTAAGGCCTGAATCACTTGGGTCAAATAGAGCGTCACAATCGGGTAGCGCGTCGCCCGATCATCAGGAATGATGAGGAAATGGGCCTCCGGTTGATCGGCCAACGCATCCAAGGAATAACTGGATTTTGCTGTGAGCCATGCCATGTCCGGATCGGCAAAGAGGCGCAACGCCGTGGCCGCTCCCGTAAAAATCGAGGTGCGCGTGCGTTCCGTCGAGAGCGCCACACTGCCGTATGCCATACGGGCGGGGTGGTCTTCGGGAAAGGTGGCCATCCAGGCATCCAGTTCTTTGCCCTCTCGCTTCCCCGCTTCAATCAAGGTGGCATACACCGACGCCAGATGACGACAAGCGGACGGCGCTTGGTCCGCAATCCCTAAAATCAGTGCGGCGGTCAGTGCTTCCTGCGCTTGCGACCAGAAGGGATCCGCGTCTGCGCCATGATCCGACAACACATGGGCAATGTCCCAAGCCGCTTGACTGGCCACGGTCCAAACCCGGGCATCATGCAGCGCTTCGGACACCGGAGCCAGCGGATTAAACCGCAAGCCTAGACGCGGGTCGCGAAAATCAATCCGACGCACCATATAGCCCTGGCTCCGAAGAAATGCCGCACTATGCGCGAAAAGCTCCCCTTTAGGGTCCGTCACTAAAAGACTGTCACGCCGGTTGCGGCCAATCACCCCAATTGTCGGCAAAAGAATCCGGCGGCCCTTCCCGCTGCGTGTGGCCCCCACCACCAGCGCATGGCCCTCTTGGTCCACGACCCACGCAGATTGGTGGCGCCCTTGCCCTACGACCAATCCATTCGGCGGACTCGCCATCTGGGGCCGCCACTGAGCCAAGCTCCTCTGAAGCTCCCAAGAACTTCGCCATCGGGCGGTGCCATGTTGCCCTTGGCCTGATGCCGGCGGTCCACCCCAAAGCACACGCGGCGAGAAGGCGCCCAAGAGCCCCATCCCTATCCCGGCCAGGGCCACGAAAATCGAGAGCCATATCAATGTTCGGGGGTCATGTGCCCCGTCGGCAATGGCTCTCCAAGGCAGGTAAAGACCGCGAGACGCCCATGCCTGTAGAACACCCTCCCATTGGCCCGATGATGTCCCGCGAAGACGAATGCCCAGCGACACCACGGCCGGCAGGACGCATACGCTGACGGCGAGACCATAATTCACTAAAACCAATGTCCGTAAGGTCCGTGTCTTCATCGGACGATGGCCTCCCGTTCTCGCCGTCGTGCCCGGTCTTCTCGAATAAAGCGGGCCACCTGCTCCCATTCCGCCAGCTCGTCAAACAGCCCTCGCCAAAGCCCTTGGGCCACGTCCGCCACCGTATCGATCATGTGAGCCCGGGCGTGAGTGGCCAGACGGACTAAGTACGCCTCGGTGCGTGCTTGCTCCGCCGCACTGAGCGTCCAATCTGAACCGTCCATGGCGGCTCTCACCACAACATGAGCCGTCTCTTTTCGCTGCGTCGGGTCCTGCCGGGCCATTTGCCGCAATCCCGCTTGGAGCTGGTGAAGCACGTGGGCGTCGACGTTCGACGGCCGTCCGCGCGTCAGCATGGTCCGCATCATGTGGCCGTGTTCGCGATCCCATGCCACGGCCGTTCTCAGCAGGGTGGGACTGATGCGATCGAACAAATCCTGCATGGCATGGATGCGGGCTTCTTGGTGTGATGCCGGATTGTCCGATTGATGCCGTGCCATCTCTTCCGCTAACTCCTGATACCGGGCCGCCAGCTCCCGAAACTCGGGAATCGTTTGGAGCATCCATGCGGCGATGTGCCGAACCTCATTTTTCACCGCCGATGGCATATAAGCCACGGCCAAACGGCCCTGGGGAGGCAGTTGCGTGGCGAGTCTCATCATGCGCTCCGCGAAGTCGCGCCGTTCCGTTGCCGACAACGTCAACGCGCTGCCCAATGGCCCCTGCAACTCTTTGACAGCGGTTCTCAGCGATTCGCGCACCCGATGCTTCTCGGCTTGCAAAGGTGCGCGGACTGGGCGATACAGTTCCCGCATCCACAGCCTTCGCATCTGACGTCGTTCGCCCTCCGACACCTGTCCGCGTTCTCGGCGGGCACCGGGCTCCCAAAACAGCAGGTGGATATGAGGATGTCCTTCTTTCCGATGCATCGCCGCGGCCCAGTCCAACCCCGATAGGCCCAGTTCTTCCGCAATTTGTGGCATCACCATACGGCAAGCCACCTCCCAACTGGCCCGCTGCAACAACGAGTCGGAGGACAGCTCGGCCAATGTCCTGGCATCCTGTTCGGTAACCGACACGATGAGGCGCCAGACCGGACCTTGGTGGTGGTGAATCGTCTCGACCACCTGAGACAACTGGGGAGCCTGGTCCGGGTTCGGGCCAAACAGCCCGGCACTCCCCGGCCGCTCCGCCATATAGCGGGCGTGGATGCTGGCATCGGGCTGCAACACCAATTCCTCTTTTTGGGGACTCACCATGTAGCGGGCATGCGCGACCGCCGCCGTATGCGAACGAAAAGATGTTGCACCCGGCAAGTAGAAATGCAGTCCCATATAGAGCGGCCTAAGTGCCATCCTCCAACCCCTCCTACAAAAAAGCGCCCTTAACAGGGCATCCTCTTGGTGCAGTCACTGGACTCGACATCGCGATCACGCGGGTTCACAATTCATAGCCGCCACATGGCGACAGTGTCTTTAGCCGGTATTTGGGAGCCAAAAGATACGCTCCCAAGTATGGCCATGGAGCAATTCGACGACATCGCCAGATGGGCAATTTAGAGGCCATGAGAGTTATCTAGATCGTTGTCGTCATCCCATAGAGCCAGCAACTCGCTTTCCGCATTGCGCCGGAGCCGGTCGGCTCCCCGTTGACGCGCATCAGCAATGACCGCTTTGAGTTCATCAATCCGCCGATGGGAAGCCAAATGTTCTTGAATCAGCCAGACAATCAGTTGTCCGCTGACGGCCGTATCAAAAGCATCGCGGAACAGCAGTTTCCGCAGCGCCTCCAGTTCGGTTCGGATAACCGGCCGCACGGTACGGGCCACCACCGCACTGCCGTCCGCCGCGGCGTCGCCGGCGATCCCTTGCTTCACCAACCGCCGAATCAGGAGTGCCACCGGTTCGTCTCGTCGGGCGGCCATGGCCAAGACCGCTTCCCACGTGGATTCTTCCAATCGGATATGGAAATCCCGCATCTGATCCCGCCTTCTTTCGCATCACCATGAGGAAAATGACCTCCGTCATCCCGCCAGAGGGATGACCGTCGAACCGATAATCCCGCCTCAAAGCGTGGCTCCATGCGGCTCGGCCGCATGCGTGGTCCCGCTCCCTTATCCTGCATTCTTGAAAATGGCACAGCATTCCACCCCAGACCACGCCCTTCCCCCGTCGGAAATTCTGGGGGAAGGGGGGAGACGGTCCCGAGTCGGAGAGCTCGGGACGGTCGGGGGGATGGGGGTCCCGCATCACCGTACCCCTGCGTCGCTACCCCGCCACCAATCGTTTTCGCGCTAAGAGCAGGCGGTAGTCGGCCCCAGGGACCTCCCACACCGGCCCCATTTCCATCAAGCGGCTGACAATCCGAGCGCCCACGCGTTCCTCCAACAGACTAGGCGACAAGTTAGAGGTCGCCAGCAGGGGCTTTTCTGCCTCATAGCGTGCGTCCAGCAGCAGATACAGGCGGTCCAGTACCCAATCGGAGGGTTTCTCCGCCCCCAAGTCATCCCATACGACCACGTCCGCCCGGGTGGTCGCCTTCAACACCGCGTCCATGTCGACCCCGGTCGGACCCCGAAGATGTTCCACAAGGTAGGGCACAGTGGTGTAAAGCACGGTTCGATAATGCGCCCGCATTTGATGGGCCACCCCGCGGACGAGATGGGTCTTGCCATTGCCAACCCGACCCGCCAGCAGAAATCCCTCTGTCGGGTTCACGGTGTCCGCCCAAGCCCTGATGCGTTCGACGAGCCTTCGGGTTTCGTCGCTCACAACGAAATTGGCCAAGGTCTGGCGGGGCACTTTCGCCGAGTGCCGCCACTGCGGAAATAGGGTATCCAAGCTCTTTTGCTGCACTTCCCAGCGTTCTCGTCGCCGAACATCCTGTTCCTGGCGCTGACGCTCTTCGGCCGCGATGGCCAAGGCCTCCCGCATGCAGGCACAATACCGCCATTGCCACACGGACAGCGCTCCTTGAATCACCGAAACCCTTTCACCTCTAATCTCTTGCCCACAGCAGGACGCCTTAAACGGTGGCGGAGGCGTCGGTCCGGACGACCAGGGCATCGAGGGCACCGGAATCATCGTGCCGTCCCGCTTCGGCAGATGGCGAAACGCCGGTTCCATGATGAGTCCCCCTTCCTTGCAGCTGCCACTCACCCACCAAGTCGGCTACCTTGTCCATCGAGGTAATCTTGTTTCGCCAAAAGGGATGGACCAGACACCAATCGATGAGCGCTGTGAGATCGCCGGCGGTCAATCCGTCTTCGAACATCTGGCGTACCCGCCGTTCAGCTCTAGGTATCCACTGACGCGGAAAGGTCCGCATCCCCGCTTGACGGAGGTGATCCTGCAAATACGCGACCACGCCACCGACGGCGTGGCCGGAACTTGCCTGCGATGACGTCACCGTCGGCTCGGCGTTTTGCCGAAAGGGCGCGTTTTTGGGATCTTGTTTTCCTAGTGGCTTTTGTTGTTTGGGGATCTTGTTATTGCGTTCGGGGTTTCCCAGTTTGGATGCATCCAGTTTGGTAAACCGCGAACTGGCGGCCAGTTCGGGATTTCGCGAACTGGTTGAAACCCGCACAGGGTCCGGGGTTCGGCGTCCGAATGACAACGGCGTCAAGGGCAAGATGGTATAGACCTGACGCCCCGACGTGCCATCAGCGCGCCGTTCACGCATCGCCTGAACCACCGGTTGGCCCTGCCATCGAAACTGCAACAGCGCTTGAATGCGACTGCTGGCGGTGCTCTTGTTGACCCCCAAGGCTCGGGCAATGGTCAACAGGGATGGATAGCAGTGACCGTCCGCATCCATGTGCAGCGCAATGACGCAGAGGGTCTTCCAATCCCGATCCGAGATCGCGGCCAGAAAGCCCGTGTCGAGGGCCGCCGTGTAGAGCTTGATAAAGATTTCGGGGCTCCATGCCTTCTCGATGGGGTTAAAGCTATGATTGACCTCGACGGTAAACGGAGCCTCCGCCACACTCTTCCCCTCCCCCCACGGATGCACGTCGCGTTCACCCGTCTAGTCTTGTGCGGGGATGCCTTCGGTTAAGAGCCGTGTGACTTCGTCCGCCGAAATGCGGACCGCACTCCCAATCCGCACACTTTTTAAGGCGCCTTTCTCGATGAGGCGGTAAATGAAAGCGCGGCTCAATCCGCTCATCTGCGCGACTTCCACCGGCCGAAACAATTGACGCCCTTGCGTGCGGGCCATCTCCAATGACATCGCCATGGTGTCTGTCTCCTCTCTCGGTTAGTCCACCCACGCCGCAAACTGGGACTCGATCAGTGCGAACAATTCGGCGCGGATTTCCGGTGTTTCAACGAGTTCCGGGGTGAGCCAGAGCTCCACCCAGCTCAGCCAACATGGAATCTGATAATCACCTGATTCTCCTTCCAGCAAGAGACGCATCCCGTGTGGGTAAACCCCCGAGACGACTGCACGGCGGGAGTTCTTGCCGCTCCATTCCCGCGATTCTTCCCACTGAACCGCCACGGATGCCCCCACGCGGTACCGAAACATCCCCTGCAGGGTGGCCTCGAGTTCCGTGTGTCGACAAGGCCCGGTTCCCGTCATCGTCCTTTCTCCTCTCCGCGCGTATTTCTGATAACAAAAGAAAGAGACCCGCAGAAGCGGGCCCCAACGACGACAGCATGACAGTTGCTTACTTATGGGCCATCCCGTTCCGACGGCATGTGAAACGCACCGACGACTTGCTGGCCGCGCCCGTGGGCGACCAGAGGATGCCGTTTGGACCGACGAGGCAGCGAGAGCGCGTCAATCGGGGTATTGAGCGGCAGATTCCGCTCCTTCAAAAGGGCCACTGCTTGACGGCGCAAGCGGCGGCGCCACGCTTGGTGGGCCTCTCGGTCGGCTTGTTCTTTTCGCGCGTCTTGTTGATCCAACCAGGCATTGAAGCGGGCATGGGCTTCCCGCAAGTCTGCTATCCGATGCTTTTGGGCTGACCAAAATTGTTGGGCTGTCCGAAGAGCACCACGTTCCTCGACGAGCGCTCCGCACCGAATATAGATGTCCGGCAACTCGGGTACGGGCCGAATCCAACCCTTCTTTGCCTTGCGCCGGGCCACGCTCGGCGACACCCGATACACGTCGCCATTGGGTTCACACAGATAGGGCATAGCTCTCCTCTTTCCGCCTGCTTTCGCCCGCCGCGCGGCGAGATTCCAGCAAACTACTGGTGTCATGACAGGGTTTTGGCATTGACGCCAACGACATGCTTAACTTATAGAGGGCGTGTTCGACCTCCGAAGTGGTGTGCTATACTGCACGCAATGACTTGTCTTAACCGGTGAAACGGTGTGTTCCACCCAAAAGAGCTGGCATTAAGGAGCATCGCCCGCCCCTGAATTGGGGGAACACTCGTCCAAGATTCGTGCCACCGGCACGTGGAGCGCGTCGGCAATGGTTTGCAACATCGCTTGCGTCGGATTCGCTTTCCCGGTTTCAATTTCGGAAAGGAATGAGCGTCCGCATCCCGCGATTCGGGCCAATTGCGCTTGCGTCATGCCTTGGGACAGGCGCAGTTGACGAATACGATTCACGGACGTTCCCTCCTTCCTAACCAAGGAGATGTCGGTATGGGCGACACACCCAAACTCATTATAGTGTCGGTATGAGCGACATGTCAACCACCACACCCGACCCATTTGCGAAAGAATTCGGGGAACGTCTCCGGACGGCTCGCCTGCGTCAACAGCTGTCCCAAACCGCGCTGGCTCACCAGTTGAGCATTGGCCGTTCCACCCTGGTCGAATATGAGTCCGGAGCCACCCTCCCCTCCCTGACCGTCGCCATGCGTTTGGCCGCCACGTTGGAGGTCTCGCTCGACTGGCTCTGTGGGCTGGCGCCCGATCGCTAACAAGCGATCGTTATTCCCTCCTCATCATGTGCTGCTAGCATCTGCTGCCTCGCCTGTGTCTGATTGAGACGCCGCCTTGCCCTCGCGTCTCTGGCTTCACCTTACCCAGAACGTGCCCTCCCGGGAAGGGATATTCTCTCGGATCACCCCAATATCTCCCGGTATACTCCCACTCTTCCGCGCCTGCGCGCGCGTTTTTGTGGTATACTCTTGGACAATTCTTCCAGCAAAGGAGCGTTGGTCATGTCGACGGCAGAGAAGACAGCCCGCATTTCCTTGTATGTCACGCCCGCCTGCCGGGCCCAGCTGGATCATCTGTGGAGAGAAACCGGCCGCCAGAAAAGTGAAATCGTGGCGGAGGCTCTTAACCACTACTACGAAACGCTACGGAAAGACGGCAAAATCCGCGCGGCGCAGTAACCGACCACACCCGTGTCGCGGCCGGCAAGGAGGGATCACAATGCCCGGCACGCCATCTCGACGAGTTTTTGGTCTCTTCAACGTCTACCGCTTCATTCTCGCGATTCTGATCGCCTGGGTCGTGATGGAGGCGCCCCACTACCACGTCTCCTTGTCGATCGGATGGCCCTTGGTGGCATTTCTGGTGATCTATGACGCCATCTTATGGATTCTCTGGCGTGTGGTCGACTTTGTGACCTATGGCACCCTCTTGAGTCTTATCGCTATGGCCCTGGATACCTTGCTAGCCGCCCTCATCTTGTTGCAGTTTGCCTTTCCCACCAACACCGACTCACCGGTGTTGCTGCCCTTGCTGGCCTTTGAAGGCTGGGCCTATTGGAATTGGGTGGGTGGCCTTCTAGTGACCCTGGCCACGGAGCTTTTGCTGCTCGGCACCTGGTTCTATCAAAAAGCCATCGGTCATGCCGCCTTTTCCCCGGCCTTGCTCGTCTTTTGGGCCGCCGTGCTCCTCATCATCGGCTTGGTGCCGGCGTCGATTAGCTGGGTCACCAACGAACACCCTTTGGGTACGTTGCTGCCGAAGCCCACGCCAGCATCCCCTCCGACAACCGACGCATTGGACACGTTGACCGAACGAGAACGCGAAATCTATCAATACCTTAAAGCAGGAAAAACGTTGCCCCAGATTGCGACGCTCTGCACCATCGAATATGGCACGGTCAAAACTCATGTGCGCCATATCTATCGCAAACTCGGGGTGTCCACCCGCGAACAGTTGCCGTAGCGGTCAAAATACCCCGGCGTATACTCGGATCTCTCCCTATCCCGTGACAGCTATGCGAGACCACAATGAGGAGAGCGTGACGCCAAAGACAGGATAGACGAGGAGCGATACCCGATGTTGCATATAGGAATGGTACTTATAACCCGTGCCTTGACCCGTAGTCCAGTCCCTCAGAGGTCGGCCCATGGCACCCCGTGGCAAATTGCTGGGGTAGCTTGGGCCTTGCCGGGTCCCAAAGCCTATGCCGCCACCGTCATGGTGCCCGAAACTAAGAATACCACCCGCTTTCATATGCGGGATGCGCGATATTACCAAATTCCGCTCTCATCCCGTCGGCCGGTGGTCACCGTCAATCCCGGCCAAACCGTGGCCATCCGCGAGATTGCGGCCAATCCCGCACGGCGAACGGAGCTCGTAAAAATCGGAGTCCCCACGGCCAGTGTTAGCCCGGGATCGCCAACGCCGCTCGCCACCACGGCCATGCGTGTTATGGCACCGCCAGGCGGCAATCCCAGTGTGTCGGGAGCATACTGTGAAACCGGGTGGAATGATTTCTTAGGCATTACCGTCGGGATTGTGTGGAACTTCATCAGCTTTTCGTATAATGGCAGCCAAGTGACGGGCTATCATACCTGGGACTGGATTCGTCATCCCTTTCCGGATGGCGACTATTTCATGGCCAACCGGCAAGGCCATATGGAGACCCGCGGTACGGCCTACGGGTGGAGCTTTGTCATCGAAGATGCGCCGGCCTTTGCCAATACCAAGATTTATTGGGATGTCAATGAAGTGGTGGCCCACGGCAATGGCCGGGTCTCCGGTTACGTGAACACATGGGCGTCGGGGGCGGATAAATATCTCTTGGGAGGGTGGTGGCAAGTTGTCCATGGATAACGAACGAAAGCCCGCATGGCTCTTTGGCGTCCTCTTTATCAGCTTGGCGGTCGATGTCGCAAATGTCTTCCGGCTGGTACATGGTCCCGTCCCCTTCCCGTTCTTTGTTCCGTGGATTGTCGCGGGCGTGGCCACAATCCTTTTAACATGGGGAAAGGCCCACAACATCCGGGCGGTCCGCATCATTCTCTGGATTGTCTTGTCATTGGCCGTTCTACTTCTGTCCATCCTGTCTGATGGCACCAATCTCAGCCTCTGGGTGTGGATCGGCGTTATCATTGGGCCCATGACGCCCGTTCCTAGTCGACGACTCATTGCAGGACTGTTCGGTTTGGCGCACATTGCCACACAAGGATTCCTACTTCCGTTGCCCACGCATAATGCGCCCCTGTCCTATATCATCATCGAGATGACCGGCGCCCTCGGGCTTATCGTGTGGCATCAATGGCGTCCACCCGCTGTTACGCAAGGGCGGTCATTATGATAATGAAAGGACCCATTCTGGTCATCGGGGCCACGGGCAATCAGGGCGGACACGTAGCCCGCGCTTTGCTGGATGCCGGATGGGCCGTGCATGCCTTCACACGCAATCCGGCCAGTCCTAAGGCTCAGATACTTAAGGACAAAGGAGCCATTCTGGTCCAAGGAAATCTGTCGGATCTCAATTCCCTCAAAGCGGCGATCCGAAACGTCACAGGGATTTTTAGTGTACAGAACTTCTGGGATTTAGGCCTCAGAGAAGAAGTGCGCCTGGGCTCGAATGTCATCGAAGCAGCCAAAGAAGTGGGCAACAACCCGCATATTGTCTACAGTTCTGGACTAGGCGCCGAACGCCGGCAGAACGTGGCAGCCATCGACGGCAAGGCTATGCTCGAAGAGAAAGTACGACAATCTGGTCTACCCTTCGCTATCCTTCGACCAGGTCTGTTTATGGATGACTTTCGGGGGGCATCCTTGCCATTTCCCCGTCCAATCCAGCGAGTTCTCCGAAACCACCGGCCACTCGTGGGCCGTTTATTCTTGGCCACGTTGCGAGCCGTTGCAAGGAATAGTCCTATCCCGCTAACCACACTCAATGACGTGGGACGGATGGCGGCGTGGGTCTTCGAGAACCCTGGCAATTATCAAAGGCGTGCTTATCACGTAGTGGGGAGTCTCGAAACCGGAGACACGTTATGTATACTGTGGGAGCAAACCAGGAACCAGTCGATTCCTCACATCCCGGCCTTGACTTTTGGACTACGGGTTGCACATCCTCAGATGGCCGTACTATTGACGTGGCTACCTCAACATCGATTCACCATAAGTGACCAGCCCCTTACACTTAAAACGTATAGGGAGTGGTTATCAGTCACGGCACGATAATGCGTTGTAGAACTCATGGCCTTCTCAGACAATGCGCTTGCAGGTAAAAACGCCACCATGGTCCCTGAACTCTACCTCGTCCCCCTCCAAGGACTCATAGATGCGCAAAATCACTTCCGGGTCATCCGCCTCCTTGCAATGCGCTCCATCTTCTTCAGTTTCGACCAAATACGCTACACCACACTCACACATGGTCATAAAGCGATAAAAGCGGCCTCTACTGGCTTCAGCAACCAGCACGCTGGGATAGAATACGTAGTGTTTGCCACACATCGTTGGCAACTGAACCATTCCCGCAACTAGGCGACTTGGAGGAAGATTCACGGCAGCATCCCAGGGCCGAAGATCCACGTTTCCATCAGCAGGCTTTAGATTCCCACCACGCTGAGCCTGACGCCATTCTTGGTGACTCATCGCGTCTTTCAGGGGCCACCCAATCGGACCCGACGGGGGCCAAATTCTTGCAAATCCCTGAGGCTCGTAAAATGAGGTTTCGCTGTGCGAATCGGTAAAGCGTATCCCTTGAACAAAAGCCTCTCCCACTAGCACACTAAACACGTACGCCTGCGGCAATGAGGGAGTATACCCCCCATTCCGTTCGAATATTACCGGGGTTACTTGGGCATACAAGGTCGGTTGTTGACCGCCGTATCGCCCAACCCACAGCTGAACAGATTCGGGAGGTTTCAGGGATTCCCGGCAAGCGTATAGAGCGGCATAGTCATCCGCTGGCACGGGTGGCAAATCATCGGCAGATCGAGACATTACCATGGCGATCAACGCCGTCCTTAACGCCCATAGGGCCACTAGCGGCAATGCGGCGGCTTCAGTCTCCGCTTGGTGTCCCAAAATCATGGGCGTCAACACTGGCTTCACGGATTGCTCGAGCCGGCTCATCCAGCCATTGTTACATCCGTCGCAGACTGCCTTTACGGTCGTCGTGAGGGGCAACATAGGACCATGTTTGGCCGGTAGGCGATTGAGTCGCCCGGATTCTATTAGTGCTGGCTCGTTAGGAAACCCAATTCGTGTTAACCAATCTGGCCAGACGTGCTCCCGCGTTATCGATCCTGACTGCCCGCAAAAGATACATGCTTTCGCCACGCGATCCCTCCATTCCACCATAGAGAGTTGATTCCTGAGCCCGTCAAAGCGTCCAGTTGTCCTTGACCTGGCTCAACAGCGCATTAACCTGGTGCCGAACCGTCGGGTCCATGGGGGCAGTCGACGTATCAACATCTAAAGTCACCTGAATCGTCGGTGCCCATGGCTGGAGAAGACGCATTAACTCGCCAATTACATCGGCCAAGTCTTGGACTTCGCTGGGTTTCAAGACGCGATCCGAACGGAGGCGCTGCTTTGGCAGCGGTGGAGGTGGAGGGTCGATAATAGGCGTGTCCCCGACGGAAATTCGCACCTGTTCGGCGTCCGCCCGGCCGCAGGGCCATGTTGTCGTCCCTAATTCCAGGTGAACGAGCCCATGATTTCTGGCCTCCGTAATCACTTGACGCACCAGAAGCCAAGGCAGCGGCTCTCCTTGGAGATTAGACAGGGCAACTAGGAGGGCTAAGGCCGTGGTCTTGCCATCCTGCCATGCTTCCGGTACGCGATCGGGTAGCAGATCGAACACACTCAGCGGAGTCGGCGGAGCGTTGAGACGAGCACCAGTGGTTAAGAGGCCGTCAGGGAGTGGTTCCTGCCATACACTGAGCCCGCCAGTGGTCACCCATAGTAATCCAGTTTCGACCGCCTGGGTGATCGCCCGTTGCAACGCGCCTGCATCGACCTTCGGGATGGCCTGGGGCTCGGTGTACCCTTGATGGGTAACCTGTATGACGGTGGACCCGTTAAAGTACTCTCCCAGGCGTCCGACCGTCAGTCCCCCTCCGATGGCCAGAGATTCTCTAACCGTCCCGGAGTAAGAAGCTTGGGATCTAGATGGTCTAGTTCAGCGGCTTCGGGCAGTACCACCTCGAGACTGGGATCCTCCAGATCGTCACTGCGAATGTCCTCCTGCCACCACGTCCGGTATGTCCGATCCGGTCGCCAAGCTCGCAGGACCAGACTTCCTTCCTTCATCCCCTGTACGACTGTATCCCAAATGCCCCTGGCCTGTAGCATCTTGGGCAGAGCTGGCACGTCCGCGAACGCGCCCACCAGATCTTTGAGTCGTCTTGCCGTGTCACCCGGCTGCCACAGGGCGTAGGGGCCACCGGGCAAGATGGCTTCTGCGCTGATGGCCGTGTCTTGAATACGCGATCGATCATCCCGCTTAATCTGCTCGAATAATGGCTTTCCGGTATCCACGGTCATTTTGAACGCCATCGGATTTCCGTCTTTCCCGATCGTGACGATGACTGAATACGCCTGTTGTACCAAATTCGGGATTGCCTCGCTCGCCTCTTTCATGTAGGTCCTCAGCAAGTGCTTTCGCGTGGCGTCCAGTTCTTGCGCAGCCAGCTGTTGCTCGACGTCTTCCCACGCTATGGTCACTTCGACCTGCTCCCTTAATGCCGCAAGTCCCCCGCGGTCCAGGGTGGCAAGCACTACGGCATTTCGGTGAACACGCGGGCGGTCCGCGGTGGTGGTCTCCTCTAAAAATCGGCGCGCCACGGGGCTCGGAGTGCCTGAACTCGAGGCAGCCTCCGGCCCCAATACCGCATAGTGGAAAGCCCCATCATCCTCAATATCGGCAGGACGTTTTGGCAACATGTGGACGCTCGCGCCAGCCGCAGCCGCCCCGCTGATCAATGACTTGACCCTCTTAATTTCCTCAATAATCCGAGACATCACAAGCTCCGTGTTGGCCGACACCCGAGTGCGCGCATCATTGTGCATTTGCTTGAGGTTTGGACGGGATCCTAACCGCCACCACGGAGGCAACGCACTCGATGCCCGGTCGACCAGCGCCGCCTCATCCAAAAACCACGAAACGTCAGCCCAGCGGCGGAGGCATTTCTCGAGCTCGATACGATCAGGGCGCGCGGCTCCCAGTAATACGATCATGTCCCGCGTCGACGCCCGTTGCCCAATGGGCTGGGAATGCAAAAAGGTCGCGAGAACGGCTTGCTCCACCTCCCGCCCCCGAAGGGCCGGATATTCCTCCTGAATTTTTTGCGCTTTCTCCAACTCTCCCTGGAGAATCGTCAGCCATTCCTGTCGTTTCCCTTCGTACTCTTCCGTCGCAGCCACCGTCGCCAAATCACGCGTGGCTGCGCTGAGCTCTCGCGATCCGGCTCGGGCCAAAAAGACATTCGTGCTAATGAGGGGTTGATCGTCCCATTCGCTGGCTTCGCGCAGAGCTAACGCAAACGTCCGGAGGATGCCACGGGTCCGCTGAAATCCCTCCATCTGCGTCCACTTCGTGTACAAGACGTCGGTCAGTTCCGGATGAAAAGGATAGTGGTCTAGATACCGTGCCTCGGCCTGCCCTCCTTCCTTCCGCGTGCTCTCGTCGAGGGCACCAATGCCCTTGAGCGCGGCCACCACCGGAGCGCGAAACCGTTCGCGATCGCGGATGGAATCGACGGTGAAAAACTGCCGACGAAGGATTTCCGCTACGTCCTCCTTGCCCACGGGTTGAATGCTATGCTCCTGCTCCCGGCGAAAAACCTCGGCCAAATCGAGGCTAAGTTCCTTTCCTAACGTGTCGTTCTTACCGGGATCACTGGCTAACAACGAGACTACTAAGGCACATCGGGGGACTTTGGTCACGGCTTGGGTGAGATATTGGAAAAAGTTCTGCATCCGTCCCCGCCAGGCCGGATCCGCGGCCACTTTTTCCCGGACATACATCAACACCTCATCCAACAAGATGAGCGTGGCCAGTCCTTCCTTCCCCGGCAGGCTTAAGAGTTCAACCAACAGGTTTTCGGCTGGGGCGGACTCTCGCTCCTCCGCGCGTCCTTCGGCATGCAATAATTGCAGACCCGCATCGCCAGCGATCTGGTAGGCGAGCACACTCCACGGTTGCTTTAACCAACGCCGCGTTCCCTTCGGATCCGCGATTTCCATGCCCTTCTCGACGTCCAGCTTATCGAAGGGCAAACAGGCGATTCGTGCCGCGGTAAAGGGCACTCCAGCGTGCTCGCGAAACTCCTGAACCGCTGGCACGTCGGGTAAACCCTTAGGGTCATGCGCCAGTTGATAGAGCGTTATCAGGGTATGGGTTTTCCCACCCCCATAGGTTAACTCCAGCTGGCGAACGGCCTTCTCACTCTGCCCGGCTAGACGCAACATAATATCTTTCACTAACTCACGAAGATTGAATGTTGGATAGGTGAGACTGAAAAACGCCTTCGGGTCCCGGTATTGAACCGGGCCCCGATCCAACACCACGTCATATAAATCGGCCGCGAAACGCGCCAGCGATAACTCTCCCGTCTTGACATCGTCACGCAAGGTCACCACGTCACGCCACGGCGTCCAATCGGCTGCTTTGGCCATCCCGTTAATCCTCCATTCCCGTGAATCGTGGCTGAACGCGGTCCGGCGCCAGTCCACGATTTTGCACATGATTACTCAGGCTCTCCAATAGGGCGCGCTCTTGACTGCCTGCCTCAGACAACTCAATCAACGCCTGCAACAAGGGGGGGAACAAGGCATTACGGCGTAGCCCGCGGCGGTCGAGGTAAGCGTCGACGGGGGCCACTTCCCCAGCGGCCCAGAGATGCATCAACCGATGGATTTGGTCAATTAAGGGCGCCGGGCGACCCGGGACGTCCTCCCCGAGCGCCTTGCCGGTCCGCTGGCGCCATGTCTTTAACCGCGCCGTGTCGCCTTTAGCTCCCTCGTCGGCCGCCTCGGTTTCGTCGTCTTCATCCGCTGCACCGTCGTCATCGCGCGCCGAAGCCGAACGGCTCAATAAATCCCACTGATGGGTCAAGGTGGTATCCGACAGACCGCACGATACGGCATAAAGAATCACCGCGCCAATCGGTGCCGGCTCCATCCCAAAATCGTACCGGTGTAGGAGATAATAGGTCGTGATGTCATCCAGACCTGAGACAGCTTCCAAGCCGCCCGTTTCACTCAACACCCGCCCTACCACGAAATCCACCACCAGGCGCCGCACGTGTTGAAGAAACTCCGAAACCCTCATTACTTCGCCGGGGCTATTAGCCTTCTTGACTACGGGGTAGCGCGAATAGGCTTCCAAGGCCGGCCCCGTGGCCGCCCACACAAAGTCCGGCCCGCGAATCCCAGCGTCCCAATAGTCGTGAAGTCGGTCAGCCATACGTTTCTGCATGTCCTCTAACACGGTAGTATCCCAGCCCGGTCGCGCTATGGCCTCACGCTTTTTACACACCAACCAAACGGAAGAAGACAATGCAGCGGAGGATTGGGCTCGCATTCTCGCAGCTTGCTCGGTTTGGATCGGCCAGCTAGGAGAGTTTTCATAAAGTCGCAAACCCAGACCAGGAGCGCACTTCAGGCCGCCCATCAGGGCAGCTTTGTAAC
>NZ_JABBVZ010000054.1 GCF_012933365.1 Sulfobacillus harzensis
TTACCCTCATCATACTCCCCGTGCCGACGCCCTTTTTTCATGTGTGTGAGTGCCCTGCAGGGGCATGCGTGTCTCCTATGAGAATCCGAGCCGTGTGGCCACGCTGGAGTTGAGCGACTTTTATTTGGGTCGGCAGCGATATGCGGGCGTCGCGATCGAGGTCGATGATCCTCAAACCTTCGCAGAAGCGGTGCGGAACCGTCTCAATCCAACCCCGCAAAGCTAAGGAGCGGCCTGTACCGCTCCTTAGCCCTGAAGTGCTATTGGGTAATCATCGCCGGGGCTCCCGATGGCACCACTTTAAATGTTTCCCAAATGTTGCTTGTCGGGGTCGTGTTGGTAGTTGTGCCATTGAGATAGTCAGCAATGGTATAGGTTCCGGTATGTGATGCCGTAAACGTATATGTTTGCGACTGACCCGGGACCAACCCAGCGGCGGCGTTCAGATTGACATCGGAATTAAACGGATCGCCCGAGTTGTTAAAAGCCAACTGCAAATCCTGTTGGTAAATGCCAAAAGTTTCGGGCATAGGACCGTTGTTGACCACATCCAAATGCACCCGTGATCCCACCGGTACGGTGATGGTGAGGTGCCCGGCTGGAGCACCGTCCACCACATTTTCCGCCAGGTCGTTGTTGAACGAGCTCACCAACTTAATATCCACATTGCTCGAGTTCGGCTGAACATGGATGTATTGCGATGCCTGAGCCGCTTGAATGCCGCACCCGGCGACCAAGAATGCCACCGCAACAGGGGCCAGCATGAAAGCCTTCCTGCGTTTCAAACGTCACCCTCCTCACTCACGGAGACCAATAGTTACCATGGAATTTTAATCCTAACCACAGTTTATCATCATGTAGTTACTCCGGATCAAGAGAATGACATCATTTGTCGCTAATCGCTTGCCCAAGTGGATGCGCCAAGGCTTCCCCGACTCCCGCCATATCCCAATGGCGAGACTGTTCCTGTTGACTGGCTTGGCGGAACAGGGTCAACAGCGCGGAAACACCCGGCAGATCCCAACCGCTCTGCGTAGCCAAGTTTGTCATCAGGTCCAAGTCCTTGGCCAACAGCTCGATGGGAAATTCCGCTTGATCATAGTGTTTCGACTGCCACCGCTGCCCCTTTCCCTTGATGACGGGAGCCGCCACCGAGCTTTGGGCTAATAGAGCGAGCGCCTTGTCTCGGGATATGTGCTCGGCATCCAGTACCGGAAGACACTCCGATACCGCATCCATGTAATAAGCCAGGACTGTATTCACGACTAACTTCATGACCAGGGCTTGGCGCGGCGTCCCCACCACGTGGAGCGTGCCAAAGCGTTCCAACACCGGTCGGACCTTGGCTATGTTCTCGTCGGAACCACCTACCAGCACGGTAAGCGTTCCCTGCTGGGCCGGGCCCAGCGTTCCCACGACCGGCGCCGCCACAAAGGTAGCCCCCTGCGAAGCGGCCAATGCGTGAAAGGAGTCTGCCGCTTGCGGTGCCCCGGTCGTCATGTCCACCCAAACCTGGCCGGGACGCAATCCACTGAAGAGCCCCCGGTCGCCCACCGAGCGCACTGCCTCCTGATCACGAAGCATCGTGATCACCACATCCGCGTCCCGCACTCCATCGCTCAAATTGGTCGGCACACTGTAGCCTTTTTCTTTGAACTCCTGCACAATTCCCGAGCTGCGGTTCCATACCGCGGTGTCATCCGCATTCAACCGGGTCGCCATCCGGCGGCCCATTTGCCCCAATCCTACAAATAAAATCTTCATCCTCAAGGCCTCCTTGCGCATGATTCTACCGCTTCGCGCCATCCGTTTTATGGTACAAAAGAATGACCGCGCGCGCCAACGAGACTGCCTTAGCTGGCCCCATCGGTCAGACCGAGTGCTTTGTTAGAAAGTATTAGGATAGCGCCGTGGACGCTAAGTCATGGGGCTTACGAAACCGGCTGAGGCGTAATTACAGCCTGCTGACGGGTTCCACGTAAAATTGGCGGACGAAATCCCGATCCGCGGCGTCGGCGCTGGGAGACGGCAGAGCCCATCCTTTCTTTAAAGCCAATTGCAGGAGCGCGGACTGACTTTTTTCGTTTTGGTCGACCCATTGAATCAGGCGTTGACGAAGGACTGCGTTCGAGGTCTGGTAACAGGCTCGAAGCATTTCGAGCCCCCCATGCGTTAACGTCTCCAGCAGGTCATCGGTGATTTCTCGATCGGTCAACACGGTCACCCCCGTTTTCGCCTTCCTACCCATCCAGCAACGCGTACAACTGACGTACCCTCTGCAGGGCAGCTTTCCTTTCACCGTGCAACCAGGCTTTTAAATCCGTATCCTGGCAGATGTCCCCGTACATGGTTAACTTGTCCGCTTCCAGCAACGCAGAACTCAGCAACTGTCGAATCGCTTCAAGTTCTGCCTGAGTCAGGGGCTGTTGTGTCAATGGACGCCTCCTTGTTCCGAGCTGTTCCTCCGGGTGGGATCCACCCGATATCCCATAGAATCTGTTAGGCGACACGATGAGCCCAGCCGTGGACCATGACGGTTACCGCGATTGCAACACCAAATAGGCGCCTCCCACCAACAAGACCACACCAGCACCCTTGAGCCAGCTAAAGCTCACCTGAGGCAATCCCAGAACGCCAAAGTGATCAAGCAGGGCTGCCGTGAGGACTTGCGCGAAGATAATGGCGGTGGTCGCGGGAGCCGCACTGGTTTTGGCAATGGAGAGCGACACGCCGTAGATAATTCCCACGGCGAGAATTCCCCCCAATGAAGCGTACCAAGGAACGGCGGGGTACCGGGCGAAATTCCCGCTGCCTAATCCTAGGAGGACAAGCGCCCCCGAGAGAACCAATCCTAGCAAATTGACGATCAAGGACGTCTCGAAAATGCCGATCGCTTTGCTGAGCATAGCATTCATCGCTCCTTGCACGGCCATCAGCATTCCGGCCATCGCCCCCAACCCGAGCGCGAAAACATTCCAATTCACTTTGAAGCGCCTCCCGGAAGGCGAAATTTGACTGCGTTAGCATCCCACCGACAGGCAATCTGAATACACCGGGCCTGGTGCCGACGCGACAGACACATCCACCAGCAATGCAGAAGCGTCGGTCTAATCAGCTTCCGACGCCAAAAGGCATGCGCCTTCGGACGATGCCCGAGTTCTGCGGCACTTTTGCTTACGCGGAGGGATGGTAAACCAAAAGGGGGCACCCTGCGGAAGACGGACCGGAAAACCGACGCGATCTGTCAAATCCATCCAATCTCGGCCGCCGCGTCTCGCACCGCGTGGGAATTTCCTGAATTAGCAGCCTTAAGATTCCCATGTGACCCTCACGACGGTCACAAAAATGAGAGGGACGACGAATAAGATAAAGGGACCCCAGTTAAGGAGGTGCGTCAGAATGGTGACAACAGCCTTTCTCCGCATACCCGCTGCCATGGCGCTTATCGCCGGGCTATTAATCTTGTGGCGTCCCCAACTGCTCAATTACATCGTCGCCATCTACCTGGTTGCGATTGGGATTTTGGGCCTCGTCCACTGATGACATCTAGTGCGTGCTGCAGCGTCTCCCCTGCCGCCGTCGAGGCCGGTCGCAGCGGAGACGTTGCTCTTTTAGGGACTCAGCGGCCGTCACGATAGACGGATGAGAGAGACCGCCGGCGTTAGCTCAGCCAACCCGCAATCACCCAACTCACCTTCCACCACCATGGTTCCCATAATGCCCGACCGGCGAACGATGCAGGCACTGCTAGCGCTAGCCAATCGAGTCGAATTTGGTGCGTGCCAATCCACGGCAGGGTCAGGAAAGACACCAACGACCAGCCCATCGCACGGCGACTGGCATGAGCGGCTTGGGAGACGGACCGTCTTAAGCCGATTCTTCCCTCGTAGGTTGCTTCCGTTAATGATGGTGCAACGCGCGCCACGGCCGCAGCCCCGGCTAAACCGGCCGCCACATAGTCTCGGGACAGCGGGGGGAAGTGGCTTCCCCACACAATCACGGCTAGCGCCCAGGCGATGCTCGACCATGGCCAATTGAAGAAGAAAAAGAGGGCACGGCGGGCACGACTGGTCGAACCGCCAGGGATTTGGGCATCCAAGTCCGGAACGGCAAACCCAGTCCAAATTGCCAAATGTCGAATCCACGGTCCGGTAGCGACGCCAATCACCCCATTTGCCCATGATTTTCCATCCTTGGGATATGGTATGTTGGGCACGTGCGCGGTGTGAGACAACCGCCAGGGCAAAAAAATCCCCGGATTCTCCAACCCGGGGAATGCAGTCTCAGGCGTTTCGTTCGACTAATTCCGTTGGGGCAGACCTGTTGACCAGATCGGCGTAATATCCTCCCAGATGCATCAGTTGCTCGTGATTTCCCTGCTCAATGATGCGCCCATGGTCCATGACATAAATCAAGTCCGCTTGTCGAATGGTGGACAGTCGATGGGCAATCACCAAAGTGGTGCGTCCGGCGGCGATACGGGTCAGTCCCGCCTGCAAGGTCATTTCGGTGGCCGAGTCAAGACTGGCGGTGGCCTCATCCAGAATAAGAATTTTCGGTTGAAGTGCCAACGCGCGGGCAAAGGCCAGCAGTTGGCGCTGACCCAGCGACAAATTCGCCCCCTTGGCCCGAATTCGGGCCTCATATCCCCCGGGCAGCTCGCGAATGAATTCGTCGGCCCCCGCAACGATGGCGGCCTCGCGCACCGCTTCGTCCGTAATGTCGGGCCGAAACAGGCGGATATTGTCGGCCACCGTACCCGAAAACAAGTTGACTTCCTGCTGGACGATGGCCATCACCCGGTGCAAATCCTGCTGCCGGAAGGAACGCACGTCGATCCCATCCACCGTGATGCGGCCCTGCTGAATATCATAAAAACGAGTCAAAAGCCCCATCAATGTGCTCTTCCCAGCTCCCGTCTCCCCAACAAACCCCACAAATGACCGCGGGGGGATGGAAAAACTGATGTCTTTAATCACCGGTTTGTCTGGGTCATATCCGAAGGTCACCTGATCAAACGCCACCTGGCCCTCAACATCCATAGGCCCACCCGCGGACACATGGTCCACCGTGACCGGATTGGGGGGATCCTCAATTTCCGGCTTGGTCAAAAGCACGCCGCCAATTCGCTCGGCCGAAATCATGGATGTTTGCAAGGTGTTCCAGTTTTGAGTGAGCGAATTGATCGGGTTAAAGAACTGTTGGATGTAGGAGATAAAAGCGTAAAGCACACCCACCTGAATGGTTCGGTGCAGCACCGCTTCTCCGCCAATCCACATCATCATCGCCACCGACAAATTGCCCAAGATGCTAAAGGTGCGGTTAAACATCACCGACCACTTGTACTCGTTGATGTTCCCTTCCGTGTAGCGGCGATTAAATCCGGTATGCTGGTCAAACTGCTTTTTCTGTTGATGGAAAATCTGAGTGATGCGCATGCCGCCCAAGTTCTCCGCGGTGAAGCCGATAAGCCGCGAGTAGCGGCTTCGGGTGTAGCGATAATTGTCGCGGAGCTTCTTTCGAAACAGGGCGGAAATGAGGACAATCACGGGAATGACGATAAAGCTTACGAGTGCAATCTTCCAGTCCAAGAGCAACATCGCCCCCATGACAAACAGCAGGGTGGCGCCGTCTTGAATCAAGCTCAGCAAGAAACTGGTGAAAAATTGGCTAACTTGGTTCGTGTCGCTCGAAACATTGGTGATGAGGCGGCCAGTCTCATGCGTGTCAAAAAACCGTACCGAGAGCGATTCAATATGGGTAAAGAGATCGACGCGGATATTGCGCACGATGCGCTGCCCAATCCATTGCAGCTTCCGATTTTGGGTGAAGTTGGCGAACAGCCCGATGACCGTCACCACAAGATACATCAGGCCGATGGTGACAATCGAGCGAAAGGCCGGGTGCCTCACAATCAAATCCTTGTCGATGACAATCTTGACCAGCCACGGTTGCATGACCTGGGTCACAATGTAAACCAACACCAGGCCCACAACCACCAGAAACTCGCCCAGAAAAGGCCGCGCATAGCCTACCAGATGGCGCATGGCGGTGGCACTGTCGCTCATGCGCGCTTCGCGTTTTTCGTCCCAATCGTCTATTTTAGGCATGCGCTGGCTCACCTCCGGTCTGAATCTGGTACAGTTCGCGATATAACCCGGGCTGGCGAACCAAGTCCTCATGAATTCCGCTTTGCACGATTCGCCCTTTGTCCAAGACGATAATCCAGTCGGCATCACGCAAGGCCGACAAGCGATGCGCGGCAATGATGCAGGTCTTCTTGCCGCGCACCTGACGCAACACCCGCAAAATTTCACTTTCCGTTCGGGTGTCAACCGCAGACAGGCTGTCATCCAACATCAATATTTTGGCCTCACTCTTGATGAGAGCCCGCGCAATAGCGGTCCGCTGCCGCTGACCTCCGGACAGCATAATGCCCCGCTCGCCGATTTCCGTATCAATCCCGTCCGGCATCCCTTCAATGGTCTCCCAAATGCGCGATTGCCGGGCCGCCTCTTCCACATCCTCCGGCACTACCTGGGGCCTGGAAAAAGCGATATTGTGACCGATCGTGGTGGAGAACAGAAACCCATCTTGCGGCACATAGGCAATGAGTTCGCGCAGATCCTGAAGCCGCATATCGCGGATATCCACCCCGTCAAAAAACACGGTGCCGGCAGGGGGATCATAATCTCTCAAGATTAGGTTCAATAAGGTTGTCTTCCCCGCCCCCGTGCGGCCAACAATTCCGAGCGTTCTCCCCTCAGGAACGTCCACGCTGACATTCTGAAGGGTGGGATGCTCGCTGTTGGGATACTGAAAGGTCAACCGCTGAATTTTCAGCGCTCCCCGCCAGACATCCCGCACCACGGGTTCCGCCGGGTCCCTGATGTCCGGTTCTTCCGCTAGGAGGACTTGTAAACGCACAATTGATGCCGAGGCGTTTTGAAAGAGATTGATGACAATCCCAAACTGCATGAGCGGCTGCACCAACATACTGAGATAGACCGTAAAGGCGACAAAGGAGCCCAAAGAAATCTGCCCGTGAATGACCAACCACCCACCGTAAACCAGGCCGACCGTAAACCCAATGCCGCTCAGCAGCGGGACCAGAGCCTGAAACAAGGTGTTGAGACGGACCAGATTCATCTGCCGGTCAACGATCGTCTGAGTCTTGTCCGCGAACCGCGCCACCTCGATCGGCTCGTTGGAGGCGGCCTTTATGAGACGAATGGCCTGAAAGCTTTCCTCGGCCAGCTCCGACATATCCGACAAGCCTTCTTGAACCAGCCGCGACCGCAGTCGCACTTGAGGCCGGATAATGGCGATGACGACGGGAATCAAAAGGAGCGGAACCAGGCTAAAAAGCGTGAGTTTCAGATCAATCGTCCGGATGGTCATATAGAGCGTGGCAATAAATAAAAAAACTGCCTGACTGATTTGATTCAGCCCCATCGACAGCGCCTGACGGACGGCGGTGACGTCGTTTAACGAGTGGTTCAGCAAGTCGCCTACGCTATGCTGCTGGAAATACCGCGAACTTAAGGTCTCCCAATGGGAAAACAAGTGTTGGCGCATTTCGTATTCCCAGGTTCGCCCGAGGCGCCCAACCTGGGTTTGGCCAAATCCAAAGAAAATGACATAACCGGCCGCCACCACGGCCAATTCTAGTGCGAATCCTAAAATAATATGCTCGGTCGA
Source organism: Sulfobacillus harzensis (assembly GCF_012933365.1). Lineage (GTDB taxonomy): Bacteria > Bacillota > Sulfobacillia > Sulfobacillales > Sulfobacillaceae > Sulfobacillus_B > Sulfobacillus_B harzensis. The sequence continues at coordinate 7,702 of NZ_JABBVZ010000054.1, forward strand.
TCCCCCGAGCTTTAATCGATTAATAAATTTTCCCAGGATATGCGGGATGCGCACTTGAAAAAATTGCGCCATCCCGATAGCCAGCACGGCCGCCAAATATCCCCATTTGCGTTCTAGGATGAATGCGCGAATTAGTTGTGTTGGACTCAATATGTCACCTCAAAGGGGCGATCGCAGACGCGCGATCGCCATTCGTACGTTTCGTCTTTTTCTATCTTATCATAACGTTAAGGAACTTAATGACTTATTGCCCCGTCACCCCCGTTGAACCCAAACCACTCACGGGGCACAGCGACCCGGGGCATAGACCAGCATGGTCGCGTTGAGCCAGCGAGTGGCACCCGCGACGATGACCTATGCGGCTTGTTTCGGGAAGAAGCCCCGGAAATCTCGTGTCCTCGCCCATTCCGGAACCGGCCGGTGTCTCAATCTTTCTGAAAGATTAATCCCCACGTGACGGGACCCGGCTCAAACCGGCGCACCAATCGGAATCCGGTCGTGAGGGCCTCTTTCTCCAGGACCTCTGCACTGACCCGGCGATGCAACGGCGGCCCAAACGGTGTGGGGACGATTTTCCAGTCCACGGCCACCCAGAATCCCCCTGGCTTCAGAATTCGCATGGTTTCCGCCATGGCTCGTACTCTATCTCCCATATGCAGGGCGACCGTATGCCAGACAACCCCATCCACGTCGTCCCCGGGCAAGGGAATGGCCTCGGCAAAAGCGCGGACGGCCTGCAACTGAGACACTCCGTGCGTGAGCGCCTTTTCAGACAACGCCTGCACCGCTTCAGCGCTAGGATCGATGGCCCAAACGTGACCAGACGGACCTACCGCCTCGGCCAACGGCCACGACAGCCACCCCAAGCCGGCCCCGACATCCGCGATAGTTTGGCCCGGACGCGGTGCCAACGCCTCGATGACCGGCGCCTTGGGCATCCACTCCCCGCGATTGTTGTCTAAAATCCTCGACAACTGCTCCCCTGTCCAGACATGCGAGCGTTCTTCATATCCCAATGCTCATCGCTCCTTGTCACCTCACCCGCTATCCATTACGACGAATAACCCCGCCTAAATATCACGACGGCTGTCTAAGACATCCGTCGCTAATGCTTCCAGTGTACGACCAACTTTATCCGGGTGGGCTTTGGTGTCACCGAAACGACGTCTCGGATCGGCGAAGAGAGTGTGGCGGGGGGAAACCAACGCCCCCACGGCTTGCGCTCCAAACATCAAGCGCAGTCAATGCATCAGAGCCCATGACTGCGTCCAAAACTGCCTATTAGAAGACCAACCCCGTCAAGACGAGTATGTCTCCATGGAGGCTGTAATTTGGATGGCCGCATTGATGGGATCGGTGGCGGTGTTGTGGACGTCCACGAAGTATTCATCCACGCCCTTTTGCCATTGCATATTCACCCGCAAGCCCCCTGAACCCCCGAGATTCACAAACAACGCGCCTTCGGTTTGGGGAACGGGCAGGGATACCCCTTTGAAGTCTGCGACCACCTCTTTGGCGACGGCGGTGGGAACGGTCCCGCCCGAATAGTTGGTCACGGTAATGTGCCATTGTGATTGGGTCCATGAAATGGATGCTGCGTTCTCGGACGCCGAGCTCATGCGGTACTGCGTGACTGTTGCGGTCAAATGCCGCCCCAGCGCAATATGCCCCGCGCTCTGGCCCGTTCCCAGCTTATCGGGATTGGTTGCCGCAGCTAGCGCGGCCGCCGAGGACGTGGAATACTGGGTCGCGCCAAAGCTGGCTAAGGGGCTGACGCCGGATGCCAACTGCACCACGTAACCGGGGTGCGGCTTGGTGATTACCGATGTCTTGGCGTTCGACACGGCAAAGGAGGATTGGGCATCCTGTGGCAGGATGGTCGGGGCCATGAGCGGAGGCTCACCCTGGGTGGGAATGCGGTGCATTGCTTTATTCAGGACGCTTGGGAATGCGGAGCCGCTCCCTGATGACGTGCTTGCCGTTGGGGATGGGACGGGAGACGATGCTTGACTCGGATAGTTCTGCGTTCCGCACCCGGCCAAGAGGCCGCCTATGACGCTGCAGACGGCGATACATGCGAATCGTGGTGTCTGGTTCATAAAAACTCCTCCTGTGGCTCGTACATCCTGAGACCACGAAAGATTGTCCGATCAAGGAAGTGCGGCCCTTATACTAACACATCCACAAGGGATTGCGGGTGCGGCGAAACGGCAACGAGGCCTGAAGCCTCATAAGGTGGAAACTTCCGCGGCATGAGTGGAGGGCGCTCCGAACCACCCGCCCGCGACGTATCCGACGCCACCCATCGCCATCATTCCCGTCATGACGGCAAAGAGAATGCGCGGATCGGCCGTTGAAAACAACATGCCGCCCAACAGAGGTCCAGCCATGCGGCCTAGCGATCCGGCCGTCGCAACCACGCCTTGCACCAGCCCGCGGCGCGAAGGATCCGACCATTGCTCGGCAGCAGCCGGCGCACCCGGAAGCACCAGCATTTCACCCAGCGTGGCCAGCACCATGCCTATTAAGTACGCCGGATAGGTGTGAAAGAGGGTTAGCGTCCCGAATGCTGCCACGAAGAGAACCGTCCCGCAGATGAGCTGGGTTCTGACTCGCGGCATCAGCAGAAGAGCCTTGGCGAGCAGGGGCTGCGCGCCTAAAATTAACAGCGTGTTCAGCGTCCAAAGCGAGCTGTACAAAATGAGCGGAAGCCCTTCAGCCTGCATAAAATTGGGTACCGTGGTCTCCCATTGATCGTAGGCCAACCATTGCAGGGCCAGGGCCCCAGCCAACACAAAAATGGGCCAGCCTACGGCTCGCAGTATCAAAGTCCGGCCTAATGCGCGGTTCGCCGGGGACGGCTTGCGGTGCGGTGCGCGAGTCCAATGATCTCCGCGGTAGGCCAGGTAAATAAGGATCCAAATCCCGGCGGTGACGAGGCCGGCGATGCCGAAAGTGACCCGAAAACTGAGCGATGCTAAGAGGCCGCCTAGCGACGAGCCAATGGCCACGCCGGCATTAATGGCAACATAGACCGCATTAAACGCGGTGCGTCCTCCCGCCGGCCATATGTCTACCGACAATGCATTGAAGATGGGATTGGACGCGCTCATACAAAAGCCAACAATCATAACGCCCACGGTGAACGTCCAAAACCCCGGAAAGACAGCCATGACGATTAAGGTGACGGCCGATAGCCCTATCGACCACAACATGGGAACGCGGGCTCCCCGAGCATCGTACATGACACCTCCGATCAGGGACCCCACAGCACTCATGCCCGCTTGCGCCATCATGACCACACCGACCACGGTCATCGGCTGGCCAAGGCCGTGGTGCAGGTACAAGGCCATTAAGGGCCATAGAAAGGCCATCCCCATGCTGGAGACCGCAGCGCCCGCTAGAAGAAGCGGAAAATCGGGGCCAAAAGGCTGGGCAGCGCCTCGGGATCCACTAAGCATGCCGGCCATCGCCCCCAAAACCTTTTGGCCGGTATCACGAATATCCGTCGCCAATCTCTCCCCTGCGCGACTTCCTGTCAAACCGTGCTCTGAGCGAGCCTAAAAGCAATCCCACCGATTATATGTCATCCGAGGCAAGCCTCGGACTGCAACATGCCCCACCGGCCGAATGACCAACCCGTTGCAAGGGATTATCAGCCCCGGCAAATATCATCACTCGGCTAGATTGCAACGAGTCGGCCTTGATTCCGTGACACTCCCCCATTCCATCCTTGAAGGCGGGGGATTCACCGTGGATTCCTTCTGTTGTCCTCCTGCTTCAGCCAATGACGGATCCCCTTCCCCGCATACGGTTCGTCCGCGTATCGGGGTATCACATGACAGTGAGCATGGGGAATTTCTTGGTTGGATACACGTCCGACATTCCAGCCCAGGGTATATCCATCAGGGCCATAGCGCCCGCCTAAGTATACGCGGGCTTCAAGCAGCAGCGCCCGTACACCCAACCATTCATCCTCCGTCAAATCAAACGTCGTGGGGCGATGCGCCTTCGGAACAATGACGCCGCTGCCTTGCAAAATGTCTTGGTGATGATCATGCTGCAGAAAATAGCAGGTCTCATTCTCCAACACGATGTGTTGGTCAGGGTCTTGATGCGGGTAACAGAAGGGACACCCCGTTTCCGGCATAGCTGGCCTCCTAATCCTTTTCCAAGGACGTCATTTTCCCTGCTTGCGCGCGCCAACAATTCCGTCCCCCGGTTCCGCTGCGTCGCAGGGTTAATCTTAGCCGCTCCTCTCCAAGCCTGTCCACGCCACTTCCAGTGGAGAGCTCAAATCTTGCGCCGATATACCTCTCGACGAGAAGTGGTGTCCCGCTAGGGGCTGGCATAGGGATAGACAAGACCACCCTTGGGGGAATGGATACGATGATCCTGGCCATTAGCTTTCTTTCGGGCCTCTCCACGCCGCTAGGAGCCCTTCTCGTCTTAGGTTTTCGCTCCCTGGCGCCGCGGATCCTCAGCTTTATTCTCGGTCTGGCGAGCGGCGTCATGGTCACCGTGGTCGTCACCGAATTGGCGCCAACGAGCTTCCAGACGGGAGGACTTTCGGCGTTGGTTCTAGGTTGCGGATCGGGAATTGCCGCCATGTCCCTCTTAACTGACTTATGGAAGCCGGGAAACTCCTTTCCATCCCGACTCCGACGCACCGGCCATTCGATCGCGTTAGCCATTTCGGTGCACGACTTGCCGGAGGGCATGGCCATCGGCGCAGGCCATGCTGTACATGCCAAGCTGGGTCTCATCATGGCCTTGGCCATCGCGTTGCACAACATGCCCGAAGGCATGAGCATTGCCGCTCCACTAGCGATGGGTGGTGTCGCACGGCGTAAAATTCTTGGCCTGACCGGACTCATCAGCCTGATTACACCGCTCGGAACGCTTATACCGCTGGTTCTGGGCAACCTCTCCCACACAATCAGCGCCGTCATTCTCGCGTTTGCTGCCGGGGCCATGATTTATGTAGTCGCCCAAGACACGCCGGCAAGGGAACGGCCATCATTGGCCTCCTCGCGGGCGCGGTATTGATGGGAAGTCTAGCTTCTCTGTAAATGCCAGGTTGTCGCCTAAAGAGGGAAAGGCAACGGATTTACGCGACGCCAGTTCCATGGCCCCGGAGACTCGGGGGGCAGGTGGCAACCGAGCACCGGTCGGAAACTAGAACTCACCTAATCGCACGTGGCCTTTAATCAGGTTTCGGGCAATGATGTAGCGTTGGATTTCATCAGTCCCATCAAAGATGCGAAATAGCCGCATCTCCCGATACCAGCGCTCGATGGGCAAATCCTTGGTATATCCCATGCCTCCATGAATCTGCAATACCCGATCCACCACGCGATTGGCCATGTTGGCGCCGTAGAGTTTGGCAAGCGAGGCCTGATGCCGGTTGTCCAGCCCTTGGTCTTGCATCCAAGCCGCTCGGTAGGTGATCCACCGGGTCGCCTCAATCTCGACCGCCGAGTCGGCAATCATCCATTGAATCGCCTGCCGATTGGCCAAAGGCTCTCCGAAGGTGACGCGGGTGCGGCTGTATTCCAAGGCCATTTCCAGCAAACGCTCCGCCGAACCAACGGCGCGCGCAGGAATCGCCCAGCGGGCCGCGCCAATCCAGCGCATGGCGAGTTCAAAGCCTTTGCCCTGTTCCCCAAGGATATTCTCTTCCGGCACCCGAACCTGGTCAAAGACGAGCGCCCCCGGATTCCAATCGCCCATGGTCGGAATGAGGGTCGAACGCCAGCCCATGTCGCGATCCACTAAGAAGCAGGTAATCCCGCCATGTGGCCCTTTTTCCTTGTCAGTCACCGCAAACACCATGGCGAAGTCGGCCTCATTGCCATTAGTGATGAAAATCTTCTCGCCATTGATGATCCACTCGCGCCCGTCTTTGACGGCGGTGGTGCGAATGCTCCCGGCATCCGACCCCGCGCCCGGCTCCGTCAGCGCAAAACAGGATCGACGCTGGCCCTCGATGGTAGGGATGAGATAGCGTTCCGCCTGCTCTGGATTGCAGGCATACAAAATATTATCCGCCGATCCTCCAAACGTGAAGGGGACAAAGGTCCGGCCCAACTCCTCATACGTGATGGCTAACGCCAATGCTCCAAGGTTGGCTCCGCCATAACGTTCGGGGGTGTTGATGCCCCAAAATCCTATGGCGCGTCCTTTTTCCCTAAGTTCTTGCAACATTTGGGAGGAAAGGCCCGGCTTTCCTTCCCGTTCATTCAACAGCACCTGGGGTTCCAGCGGCATAATCTCCCGTCGCACAAACTCCCGCACCGTCGACCGCATGAGACGTTCTTCGGCGCTTAAACTAAAGTCCATCCCTTAAACCTCTCTTTCGTGGAAAACCGGTCGACGCTTTTCCTTAAACGCCTGCACGCCTTCGCGATGGTCGGCACTCGACGCCAACAGCATCTGGGTCAATCGCTCGCGCTCCAGCATCTCCTCAAGGCTCAGATGGGGCGCCAGATGAATGAGACGCTTGGTTTCCCTAAGAGCCAAGGCGGGAGCCTGCGCCAATTTCCCGGCTAGGGCAGTCGTGGCCTCCGACAGTTCATGGTCCGGTACTACCCGGTTGACAATGCCAAGCTCATGGGCACGAGCGGCCGTGATAGGCTCGGCCAAAAAGAAGATCTCCTTCGCCACGTGCGGTCCGACCAAGCGCGGCAGGAAATGAAGGCCCCCACCGTCCGAGATGAGTCCCACTTGGGCAAACGACATCGCAAAATGGGCCGTCTCGCTGGCGACAATTAAATCCGCGGCCAAGGCTAAGTTGAATCCGGCCCCTGCGGCATATCCATGCACCGCGGCGATGATGGGCTTAGGCAGTTGAATCATGGCCAGGATAACCTGATTGAGGAATCCAATATGCTGATACACATCCTGAGGCCGGGCTTCGCCCATTGCGTTCACATCCCCGCCGGCACTGAATGCCCGGCCCGAACCCTTGATCACCACCGCGCGAATGGCCGGCTCGCGAGAGGCCAAGGCGAGGCCATCCAGCAAACCCTCAAGCATGGCCTCAGAAAAGGCATTTAGCCTCTCCGGCCGATTTAATGCGAGCTCCAAAAGAGGTCCCTCGCGATGTTGCAGTAAATCCGCCATGCTATCCCTCCTTGCGTCGCGATTGGTCCATGGCGACCTCGAGCAATTGTCTGACCGCCACGTCAAAGTGGGCAAAACGCATGTCCTGAGTCTGGCCGCTGACGAAGCGATAATAAATTTGCTGCAAAATGACCGCCAACTTAAAATAGGCAAAGGTCAGATAGTACCCGAAATCGCGGATGGGACGTCCCGTGCGGCGTGCATAGGCCTCAATCCAGTCTCGGCGGCTATAGAATCCTGGGCGGGCGGTCAGCCCGTGCCCTGACAGCGCCTTTTGCAGAATCTCCGGATCGGTCGCCTCGGTCCAATAGCTCATCGCGACCGCTACATCGGCCATCGGCTCCCCGACTGTGGCCATCTCCCAGTCAAAAACCCCCGTCAAATCATCGAAGGTCGACGTGAACAACACGTTGTCGAGCTTGTAGTCATAGTGAATGACGGTTGCCTGGTCCGATTCTGGCAAGTGGTCGATAAGCCATCGCAACAAGGCATCCAATCCCGGCACCTCATCAGTCTTGGCACGCTGATAGCGGCCAATCCAACCCTCTACTTGGCGACTCATGAAGCCCTCCGGCTTTACCAAATTTTTCAGGGGTGTTTGGCGCCAATCAATCTGATGCAAATCCGCCAGTCGCTCCACCATCACCTGGGAAATGCGCGGGCCCATCGCGGGTTCGTAAGGGAACGCCCGATCGACCAGCACCCCGGAGCGCGCCTCCATGAGGAAGAAGGGGACCCCTAATGGGCTTTGGTCTTCTTCGGCGAGCGCATAAACCTCGGGTGCCCACCGAAACTCCGGATGAAGCGCGTAAAGGAACTGGTATTCCCGCTTCATGTCGTGCGCTCGTGGCGCGACCGGCCCGTTGGGTGGTCGGCGCAATACCACGCGCCGGGATGGCGCGCTCAAAAGGTAGGTGAGATTGGAATGGCCAGCCGCAAATTGTTCCACCGTCCACGGGCCCTCGCCGGGAAATACGATATTCAGAAAGGGCGCCAGTGCCGAAAGGTCTAGTTCCTCTCCCGGCCGCATGGGAATCATGTTGTTCACTGAGCGCCCCCCTATATCTCGTCGCGAACCACCCGGCGAAGAATTTTCCCCACCGCGCTCTTGGGGAGTTGCTCGCGGAACTCGATAATCTTAGGCCGCTTGTAGGCGGCGAGATTCGCATTCAGGTACTGGGTCAATGCTTCCACCGTTAACCCCGAATCTTTACGGGGCACCACCACGGCCCGAACCGTCTCCCCGCGGTAAGCGTCCGGGGCTCCCACCACCACGGCTTCCACGACGTCGGGATGCTGATACAGCACCTCTTCAACTTCCCGGGGATAGACGTTGTAGCCGCTGGCAATAATTAGATCCTTCAGGCGGTCCATGATCGCCACATAGCCCTCTTCATCATACGAGGCGACATCGCCCGTCCGGAGCCACCCGTCCGCCGTCAAGGTTTCGGCGGTCTCTGTCGGTCGGTTCCAATATCCCTGCATCACCTGTGGCCCGCGGATCCATAATTCCCCGAGCTCACCGGGCGCGACGTCACGACCACTCTCCGGATCCACCACCCGGCACTCAGTAGACGGCAAGGCAATCCCCACCGTGCCCGGCTTGCGCTTCCCCCAGAGCGGCGTGCTGTGGGTCACAGGCGACGCTTCAGAAAGTCCGTAGCCTTCCAAAATGACGGCGCCCGTCCGACTCTCAAAGCGGGCCATTAACTCGACCGGCATGGGGGCACTGCCGCTATTGCAGATGCGCACACTGGAAACGTCATACGCTTCCACGTCCGCCGCCTGCAAGAGGGCCACATACATGGTTGGCACGCCCGGAAACATCGTCACCCCGTGTTCTTTGATGGCGGTCAGCACGTCCTTGATGTCAAATCGGGGGAGCATCACAAGCTTGGCACCCAAGTATATGCCTAGATTCATGCAGACAGTCATTCCATACACATGAAACAAGGGAAGGACGGTGAGCATGACTTCCTCTCCGACAGTCATTCCCTGGTCCGAAATATAGTAGTTCTGCAAGACATTGGAGACCAAATTGCGGTGCGTCAACATGGCGCCCTTAGACCGTCCCGTGGTTCCCCCAGTATACTGCAAAGCAGCCACATCCTGATTGCTCCCATCGATCGGTGCAGGCTCTCCGGTCACTTGGGTCAGGACCTGGGAAAAGTCCTCGACCCCATCCATCGCTGCCGAGCCGGTTAACGATACCCCGATGACCATGCGGAGTGATGTATTGGCCCGTACAGCTGCAACCTTATCCAACACCCCGTCAAACGCGATGATGGCGCTGCTTTGAGAGTCAACCAGCAGAGCTTCAAGCTCCCGCGGAACCAAAAGCGGATTAATCTGCGTCACGATGCCGCCCGCCATCAAGGTGCCATAATAGGCGATGACAAACTGAGGGCAATTGGGAAGCATCAAGGCCACCCGTTCCCCTACTTTGATGCCCCGGTCTTGGAGTGCCCGCGCAAACCGGCGGGCATCCTGCCATAATTGATCATAGGTCCATTGTTTTCCATAGAAATAGATCGCTGGATTATCCGGATATCGATTTTTAGTGTTCTCGAGCAACTGTTCCACCCGCCATGGCGGCACCTCGATAGTGTACGGAATTTCCGGAGGATACAGTGCTCGGGACCGTTCTTCAATACCCATTGTTTTCGTCCCCTTCAACGGTCAAAATTTCTGACGACCCACTGCTGCCAAATCTTCATTCGGGCATGCCAAGCCCGATTTATTATGCGGATGCCCCACCGTCCACGACCACGATTGCCCCTGTCATATAGGCGGACGCCCGCGACGCAAGAAGTAGGGCAATGCCCTTAATGTCCTCCATGGTTCCAAAACGCTGAAGTGGTGTCCCTTGAAGCAGCCGGTCACCATGATGCTGGATGACACCTGCCGACATCTTGGTCGGGAAAAATCCGGGAGCGATGGCGTTAACTCGAATGTTCCAACGTGCCCACTTCCTGGCCAAGTCACGGGTCATGGCGACGATTGCCCCTTTGGACGCACTATAGCCGGCGGCGTCCAACACTTCCGGATCGCTGCCCGCCAAGCCCGCGATCGAAGCCATATTGATAATCCGGCCGCCACCCTGGTCCTTCATTATCCGCGCCGCGTACTGAGACATGAGGAAGGTGCCCTGCACATTCACCTCCATGACTTTCCGCCAGGCCTCAAGCGGCATTTCCAAAGATGGGGCTCCCCAACTAGCTCCACTGTTATTAATGAGGATGTCAATGCGTCCGAAGTGCTTCCGCACCCGATTCATTAAGGCCTCTACATCGTTCGGAGAACTGACATCCAGGGGTGCGGCCAACACCTCGATGCCTTGAGAGCGAAAAAATTCCGCCGTCTCCTCCACTTGCTCCAATTTGCGCGAAGCAATGACCAAGCGGGCGCCGGCCTCCCCGAGGGCTTCGGCCATAGCTCGGCCCAATCCGCGGCCGCCGCCTGTCACTACCGCAACCTCCCCCTTGACACTAAACAAATCCCAGACGTTCACCGTATCGCCCCTTCTCGCTGGTTCATGGCGTCCGATGTCCGGCTTCGAGCCGAGCCCGGGCTGCCTTTATTTCGCCGCGCGCTAGTTGATCCAGATGCACCTCATCGGGTCCATCCGCCAGGCGCAAAGTCCTAGCGTGCGCCCACATCTCTGCCAGAGGCGTGTCGGGTCCCACGCCGGCTCCCCCAAAAGCCTGAATGGCCCGGTCCAACACGGAGAGCGCCACGCGTGGAGCCACGACCTTAATCATGGCAATCTCGCGGCGGGCGACTTTGTTGCCGACGGTGTCCATCATCTCGGCCGCTTTGAGAGTCAATAGCCGGGCCTGTTCAATCTCAATTCGGGATAGCGCAATCCATTCCCTGATTACCCCATGGTCGGCCAACACCTGGCCAAACGTCCGACGCTCCAACGCACGCTCCACCATTAAGTCCAGAGCTCGCTCGGCCACGCCGATGAGCCGCATGGCGTGATGAATGCGGCCGGGACCCAACCGTCCTTGCGCAATCGCGAACCCCTTGCCTTCCCCCCAAATCATGGCGGACTTCGGCACCCGGACATGGTCATAGTGAATTTCCGCATGACCATGGGGCGCATCATCATAACCAAACACGGTCAGCGTGCGATCGATATGAACCCCCGGCGCATCCAACGGCACCAAAATCATGGATTGGCGTTCGTAGCGGGGACCATCGGGGTTGCTTACCCCCATCACAATGGCCACCTTGCAATCGGGATGACCGGCCCCGGTAGACCACCATTTGCGACCATTGACAATGTACGCATCGCCGTCGTCAATGATTTCCGTTCGAATGTTGGTCGCATCAGAGGAGGCTACGTCGGGTTCCGTCATCGAAAAACAGGATCGAATACGTCCTTCCAGAAGCGGTTTTAGCCATTGCTCTTGCTGCTCTGGCGTCCCATAGCGCACCAGCACCTCCATGTTTCCGGTATCCGGTGCATTGCAGTTGAAAACTTCGGGAGCCATCAGCGAACGACCCATAATGGCGCAGAGCGGCGCATATTGCCGGTTGGTCAGTCCCGGGCCAAAGGGGCTGTCCGGCAAAAACAGGTTCCAAAGCCCTTCTTCACGAGCTCTTTCTTTCAACTGCTCCATGATCGCTGGTGATTTCCAGCGGTCCTGGGCAACCTGTTGGGAATAGAGGGACTCATTCGGGTAAATGTAGCGTTCCATGAAGGCTTGCAGACGTTCTTGAAGAGTTTCCTGGTCCATGCAACACCTCTCCCATCTGGACTAGGTCGATGCTCTTTCATCATATAGCCAATGCTTGCAATACTCAATTATATTCTTAACTTTCATAGTCGGGAGAGCGCGATAATTGGGGCGTCGCATGTTGGGTCGGCAAGAACCGAACGACGAGCCGGGGCCGGCAGTGGGAGATTTCTACGGGCAGTGTCGCCGAAGCGGATTCCCAGCTGAATGCGGTAGACAGCACCTAAAAGTGAGAGCCGATAGCTCTGTGCAGCCCTCGGATATGCGCAACACGGATGATGCGTATGGCTACGGCGAACGCATAACTTCTATTTGCATCAAAGCCCTATTTCGCCCAAGATATTGGCGGAGTATATTTTGGGAGGCCACGCCATGGGACCGTTAGGCGCCGCAATTTGGCTTTCCCGACTGGGACTTCGCCAGTCGGAGTTGATGGAAAATCCCTACCCGATTTATCACACTTGGCGCGAGGAGCACCCGGTATGGGAAGTCGAGCCGGGACAGTGGATCTTGTTTCGCTATGAGGACACAAAGCGCGTCTTGACCGAGCCTGCGTTTGTCAAGGGGGAGCCTTGGACTGAATCGCCACCGCCGGAATACCCATATCTCCCCGATCTTTCACCCAGCATGCTGATGTCTAATCCGCCCGATCATACCCGACTGCGCGGATTGGTCAGCCAAGCATTTCAGCCTCGGCATCTCAAGCGACTGGAACCATTTATCACGAAACTGGCAGAGGACTTGGTCGAGCAGTTGGTCAGCCAGAGCGGCGGCAATTTGGTGGCGGATTTTGCGTTCCCGCTTCCAGCCTTTGTGATCGCTGAACTCTTGGGTGTTCCCCAGAGCGATCATGGCCGTTTTCGCGCCTGGTCGCAGCAAGTGGCCCGATTGCTTGACCCTTCTCAAACCCCCGAGGCTCGGCAACACGCGGCTGCCGCACGTTGGGAGCTGCTGGACTACTTTCACCATTTAATCGCAAAGAAGCGCCAGCAACCCGCCGATGATCTGCTAACCGAGCTTATACGGGCGGAATCGGAAGGCGACCGCTTGAGTCCGGGCGAGCTGCTCTCGATGGCACTGCTGCTGCTCGTGGCGGGGCACGAGACCACCACCAATCTTCTCTCCATGGGAACCTTGGCCCTGATTGAGCATTCCCAGCTCCCCGACGACTGGCACCTCGCCATTGAGGAGCTTTTACGCTACACCTCGCCCGTGCAATTGGACGCCCGTCTCACGGCGGGCCCTCTCACCATCGAGGAATTTGAAATTCCAGAAGGGTCCTGGCTGACTGTCGCTATCGGATCGGCTAATCATGATCCCGCAATTTTCGCGAATCCCGACAGTTTGAATCTAACCCGCTCCCCCAACCCCCACATGGCCTTCGGCCGCGGGATCCACTTTTGTCTGGGGGCAGGACTCGCCCGTATGGAGGCCGCCATTGCGTTCCCTATCCTCTGGCGCCAGCGCTGGACGTTGGAGGGCCAGCCATTATGGAACGAGAACATTGTCTTGCGAGGCCTGACGGCTCTTCCTGTGAAAGTGGGCGCCTAAAAAATCCCGGGGGCCGCCCAGGGCCCCCGGAATCTAAGCGCGAACCTTTAACGGAGGCGGTACCACCCAAATGGGTCGCCTTCCACGAAGGGCGCGCTCAGTTCATCCAAGCGTTGACGGAGGTCTGGACCAATGTGGACGTCCAGCGCCTTTAAGTTTGCCTGCACCTGTTCTGGGCGGCTGGCACCGACAATGGCCGACGACACCGCCGGACGGTCGATCAACCAGCGGATGGCGAGTGCCGCCGGATCCACGCCCGCCTCTTGCGCCAGATCATGAAATTGGTCAGCGGCCTGGCGAATTCGCGGCGTCAAGCGGTCCGAAAATCCGGGCTGCTTTTCCATGCGCGAACCGCTGGGCACCTGTCCGCCGCGGTACTTTCCCGTCAATATGCCCCCGGCAATCGGATAGTAGGCAACAAGGCCGATGCCGACCTGCAGTGCCAAGGGAATGAGTTCCCTCTCGGGGGTCCGATCGAGCAATGAGTAGGACGGTTGCAATCCCACGAACGGCTCCCATCCCTTGGCCTGTTGAATCCCAACGGCTGTCGCCAACTCGTAAGCCCGATAATTGGACGCGGCTATGTATCGTACCTTGCCTTGGCGGACAAAGTCATCCAATGTCCTGAGCGTCTCCTCCAAAGGAGTCTCCTCATCAAAGGTGTGCACGTAGAACAAGTCCACGTAGTCCGTGCCTAAACGCGACAAGCTTTGGTTCAACTGTTGGGTGAGATGGCGCCGCGAGGTCCCCCGGTTGTAGGGACCTTCCCCCTGGGGCAGCCCGGCTTTCGTGGCGACAACCGCCTGGTTTCGGCGGTCTTTAAGCGCCTCGCCAATGATGGCCTCAGACTTGCCACCCGTGTAGCCGTTGGCGGTATCAATCAAGGTCACCCCCGCATCCAGTGCAGCATGAATAATGCGGATCGAGGTGCTTTTGTCAGCCCGCCCTCCCAAGCTATTGGCACCCAACCCAATGACGGACACCTTCAAACCACTATTTCCTAGGTTGCGATATTCCATGCTACACCCCTTCTTTTACGCTTCTTGGACTGGCGTCATGTCCAGCAAAACTTTCAACAACTCCTCGCGGGTAATGCCTCCGAGGTACTGCTCGACAGGCAGCGCCTCCAGCGCCTGACTGATCGGAACGCGTTGAAACTCCACGCCTTTAAGCGCTTCAGTCAGCGGCTCAATATCATGATCACCCAGAAAGTCGCCATAGATCGTGATTGCCAGGATGCGGCCACTCTGCACATCCACCCGCACCTCCAACTCACCGCGGCTGAAACGCTCCCGACCGCGATAGTTGAAAGGTGGAGACTGGCCGAAGTTCCATTCCCACTGCCCGAACCGCTCACGCACGCGTTGTTCCACGGCTTGGCGGCGTTCTGGCGTCAGCACGAACTCGCCAGCGATCCCCCCATTATGGTGCCCGATTGTCTGAAGCAGGGTCGATCGAAATTCGTCAAAAGTCACCTCGGCCGGCAAGTAGGGCCGCACATTGGTAACTCGGCTGCGAACCGATTTGATGCCCTTGCTTTCAATCTTATCCTGCCGCACGTTTAAGATCCGCGGCACCACCTCCAGATCCTCGTCGAAAAGAATCGTACCGTGGTGCAACAACCGGGCGGGAGTCCGGTACTGAGCATTGCCCGAGAATTTCTGCCCCTCCAGCGTCAGGTCATTGCGCCCGGTCAACTCGGCCTTCGCCCCGAAGTGGGCCAGCGCTTCAATAACCGGCCGCGTAAACGATAGGTAGTCGTTGAAGGGCCGATTTTCGGTGGAGACCACCAAACTATAGTTCAGGTTGCCTAAATCATGATAGACTGCGCCGCCGCCCGACATGCGACGGACAATGGCAATGTCGTGCTCATCGGCATAATCCAAGTTAACCTCTTCGTACGTGTTTTGATAGCGCCCGATAATGACCGCAGGACGATTTTGCCACAGCATCACGTAGTCATTTTCAGGGGGCGCCTCGCGCACCAGCCAGGAATCCAGCGCCACATTGAAATACGGGTCCGTTGAATTGTTGTGGATAACGTAAAGTGCCACAGTTTTGCCCTCCTCGCATCATGGTAGCACCACTTTTGGCCGTAGATACTTTTCCCTAACATCACGCCCAGAATTTTTTCCGCAAAGTTTCGACCATCGCTCCGACAATATGTTAGGATTTTCAGTAATTTTAAGTCCCGCGGTTAAATGTCAAGATCCATTTTTCTCACGGGACAGCCGGGAAAAGCCAGGCTGAACTAAACCGTCCA
>NZ_JABBVZ010000055.1 GCF_012933365.1 Sulfobacillus harzensis
TCGGAGAGCCGGATGTGGGAAAACCACAAGTCCGGTTCGATGAGGGGACGGCCCCGCAAGGGGCCTCCTACTCTACCGCGTGAGATGGCGGAGGTCCAGGAGTTGCTTGCCGCGCCGGCGCACGGGCGCTAGCTCTTCCTTGTAAAATAGCTGCCCCAAGCGGTACGCATCGACCGCATCCGTCTTGACTTTCCGCAGACTTGATTGCTTGGCCTGGTACGGAATAAGTGGATTGAGGAGAATATAGGCGTACCCATGATCCTCGAGAAATCGGACGACTGGGACATGATACGGCCCGGTGGACTCCAAAATAACGGTCGGCGGGCAACCCGTCTGCGCGGCGAGATCGTCGAGGACGGTCTGCAATCGCGCCAAGTCTTCCTGGGTATGAACAATCTGAAACGATGGGCCATAGGGACGGCCCTTGTCGAGAAACGCTTGTCCTTCGGTAACGCGCCTTGGCCACGTCCAGGCCCACTACAGGGGTCATACAGATTCGTCCTTCCTGGAAATTTGCCGGTAGCCTCCTAATCCGAGCTTGTCGTGCCATAGCTTCGCGTGTGGCTCAAAGCCCAACAAGCTTCAAACATGCGTCGACAAGTAGGAGGGTGGACAGTTTAGCGCACGGGTTCGCAACCCACGGGCCGGGACGTCCACCCGGCTACCTTCATCCAACCCCGCTCAGACAACGAGGTCAACCAGTTTCCTGGTGACCTCATAATACGAACGGGCCGGATAGTCCGCCATTCGCATCGTTAAGTATATGGGAGAGAGCGGGGATGTGGTATGCTTTCGGTAAGAATTCCTTACCGGAGGCCAGAACCATGGAGACGTCTCGAGTGACCACCAAAGGACAAGTCACGATTCCCCAGAAAATTCGCGAGCGGTTCGATATTCACGCCGGCGATGTGCTGGCGTTTGTCAGCGCAGAGGACGGGACCTTGCGGGTGCAGAAGCTGAACCTGCCCGATGTGGAGGGCGCGCAAGGTCGCCTGGGGGCCATCGCGGCCGCCGAAGGCATTACCGAGGAGGATGTCTACCGCTGGGCCCGCGAGGTCCGGGCAGAGCAATGGACAGAACGGCAGAAGGATCCCAAGGATCCCAAGGACCCTAAATAATGCGCGTGCTGTGGGATACCAATGTCGTGGTGGCGGGTTTGGTATTTGCGCGAGGACAGGCGGCACAGGCCCTCTATAGCGGGTGGGAACGCTGGTCCCAACTGTTGATTACCCAATGGATCGATGCGGAAGCGGCACGCATTCTTGCGGCCAAGTTTCATGCCCCGGAGGTATGGCCCGGCGTGCGATCACGGTTTATGGTACTCGCAGACCCGCCGGATGCCACGATAGCCGAGTGGGCCGACGTCTTGCGGGATCCGCAGGATGCGCCGATTGCGGCGGCGTGTGTCTGGCACCAGATCACCCACTTGGTCACCGGTGACAAGGACCTACTGGAAGATCCGGCGTCCTTACGCGACTGGACGAGTATGGGGTCCACGTCTTGAGCGTTGCCCATTGGCTGGACATGACGCCCTAAGTGGCTGTGTTTGCTACCACGGAGATTAAGGAGTTCCATAGGCGCACTCGGGGGCGTATGTCCCCTAAGGCGTGTCACCGGTGACGACTGTTGGTCGACCCACAGGTCATTGTATAATTAGTCAAAGGAGATGAGCGGCATGGCCCGATACACTGTGGTGGTGGAGCAGGGCGACGGCGAATTTTTTGCCTATGTGCCGGCCTTGCCTGGTTGCACGAGTGTGCGACAGACGCGGGGGCAAGCACTGGACAATCTGGTGGACGCCATCCATCTGATCCTGGGCTATCTCGCCGAACAGGGCATTCCCGTGCCCGATTCGGTGGAAACGATTGCACAAGTCGAGGTCGACTGATGCCGCCGCTTCCACGCCTCACCGCGCGAACTGTTGCAAAAACTGCATCGGTTGGGATTCATTGATGTGCGTCAGAGCGGTAGCCATTTGTTGATCCGTCATTTCAGTAACCCGCAGCGCTATGCCATTATCCCGATACACAGTCGCCGAACAATACCTCCGGGTACCCTGAAACATATTTTGGACTCCGCCCAAGTGACCAAAGTGAAGTACCGACTCAGGCCGTGTGGCATCAATTTTTCACAACGGGCCTGGGTGTCGTAAAGAGTCGCAAGTGGGGCAGCACCGTCACCGGTGGTGGGAATTTCGTCGGACAGGCAAAACTTGTCGTGACTTGGGCTACGGGGCACCAATCCCACAAAGGCTATGCTATCTATCGCATTCGTGCGCTGAAATAAGGCCAGCGGTTCCATGGTCCCACGCGCTCTATGAATTGATAGCAGTAGACACGCCTGCCGCCAGCCCTCGTGCCGCATGTTCGATACGCCGTGCGTTTGTGAAATCCTACGAATCAGCCAACATACGGGGCGACATCAGCCCGCCAATGGCCCCGCGTTGCCGGATTGGAACGAGCGGAATTGAGATTGGATATTGCGGGATAGCACCGGAATACGGGTAGTTTTGGCTAAGTCATGGTTCCGAACGGGCGACAAGATATGAATAAAACAACAGCCAGCGTGATGATGATTCCTTATGCCGTCGGGGCGGCTATGGATTAATTGAAAAATTTGGCTGCCTTTTTGCCATTCCCGATTGCTGATCGGCACTCGGGGCGGGATAATGAGGTATGAACCAGACGAATCAGACCGCCCCTCGTTATCAATTGGGACAAAGCGACACCTATTTATCACCAATCGGCCTGGGGACTTGGCAGTTCAGCCAGGGACAGGGCTTGGTGGGTCGGTTTTGGCCTAAGCTTGAGCCTGCGTTAATGATGTCAATTGTGGAAGAAGCTTTGAATCACGGCATCAATTGGTTCGATACGGCAGAAGTTTATGGCCGGGGCAAGTCGGAAGAAGCGTTGGCTCAAGCGTTGGATGATCTGCGCGTTGCACCGGACCAGGTTGCCATCGCCACAAAATGGTGGCCGGTGCTGCGTTCCGCACGCCATCTGGAGGCGACCATTGATGAGCGGCGCCGCCGCCTGCACAATCGCCCCATCACCCTCTATCAGATTCACCAACCGTATTCGCATTCCTCGGTCAAGGAGCAAATGGAAGCCATGGCCCGCCTACTGGACCAAGGGCTCATCCGCCATGCCGGAGTCAGCAACTTTTCGGCCGCCCAGATGGTGGAAGCGGCGAAGCATCTGAAGTCCCATGGCTATGCATTGGCTTCCAATCAGGTTCGCTATCATCTTTTGGATCGGCGCATTGAAGAAAATGGGGTGATCCAGGCGGCTTTGGATTGGGGAATCACCATTATCGCCTATTCCCCGCTGGCTCAAGGGGTGTTGACGGGGAAATTTCATAATGGGGCGGCACGGCCCGGCGGTATGCGGCGGTTGGATCCTCACTTTCGGCCCATGATGCTGGCCAAAACGGAACCTTTAATCGAGGAACTTCGACAAATGGCTCAACGTTACCATGTCAGCCCCGCACAGGTGGCGCTGAATTGGGTCATTACCTACCCCGGAAACCGTGTGATGGCTATTCCCGGGGCCACGCGCGTCAGCCAAGCCGCGCAAAATGCCGGGGCTATGGGGTGGAGCCTCTCTCCCGGCGATCGCCAAGCGTTGACCGATATCGCCCGAGACGTCACGCGTTAGCGTCGCTCGTCGAAGCGTGTCGCGTAAAAGTCCCCGATTACGGAAGGAAATTGTTGCCGTTTATGGAAGTTGTCCTCCACTTTGTTGTAAAGGGGGACATTCATGATTACAGATCATAAACGTTCTGGATGGCTTTATGGGGCCTGGGCGTTGGGGCTCTTGGGCATCTCCAGTTTGGCGGCTGTGCCAGGAGGATTGGTGGAGGCGGCCGGGCCGACGACCAACCTTCCTGCGCAGGCCAACATGGTGTCGCCACAATCCCTAAAGCAGGCCCAGTCCAAAGGGGACCTGAATCGGTCGTCGCCTTGGACCTTCTACCTTACCCTTCCCTCAAAAAATGCCGCTGGACTGAGCACCTATGCCAATGCTGTGAGCGATCCAAACTCTCCTCTGTATCAGCACTTTCTCACGCACTCGGAACTCATGCAGCAATATGGACCGAACGCGTCGGTGGTCCGCCGCATCAGCGCGTACTTGCGGCAGCATGGGTTCCAAGTGTCTGAGACCGGTCAAATGCTGGCCGTCGAGGGGACGGCAGGACAGGTGGACGCCCTCTTCACCACTCATTTGGCCAAGTTTCAGCGTCATCGGCATGTCTTCGTGGCCCCCAATTCGGCCATTACTATACCGAGCCCATTGCGCGCCGCGGTTGGGATTAGTGGACTGGTGGTCCACACGTTGATGCCGCGGATACCCTCTAGCCTCAAGCCGGCTCTGAAAATGCCGTTGGTGCGATATGCGCCGGCGGGAACCATGCGCCCCACTCCGCCGGGCAATACTCATACCAGCACCCAAAACGGCTTGACGGTGACCGCTCAACGCATTTCCAACGGCCCACGGGTTCCGGGGATGGCAGTGCGGTACTTGGTGACGGTCACGCAAAATGGCGTTCCCGATCAAAACGCCGCTCTCGAGGGTGTCAGTGGCCCCATTCAAGGCGCCGCCTCGGTGGTTGACTCTACCTTAACCAACAGCGCTGGGCAGTTCGTGATGGACTTCTCGCTGTCCCAAGCGCAGGCGGTGAGTCTTCAACTGACGGTTATAGACACCTCTACCCATGCGACCGCCAGCGTGCAGCTGCCGACGGCGGTGTTCCAAGGACCGTCGGCCAAGACCACAACGGCCGCCAGCCTATTCGGGCCATCGGCAAGCGGCACCATTTTGGCGCCATGGAACCCCGCTTCCAACTCGGTCGTCAGTGCCGTCAATGGGCAGTCTTTGGAGCAGCAGACTGCCCTGCACGGTCCGGCGAGCTTGGCCGTCTATACCGCAGGCAATGTGGCGAGCGTGTCGGAGCAGGATGTGAATGCCTTTGCCCAGAAATTCGGGTTGACCCCGCCCAATGTCAGTGTGGCCTACACCGGACCGAACGCGTGCACGGTGGCTACCTGCGGGCAGCCCACCATGGCTGCCATCGAGGAGGAAGAAAGCCTTGATATGCAAATGATGGAGACCGCTGCCCCTGGTTCCAACATCCAAGTCTATGAGGCGGGAAGCTTGCGGAGCGCGTTGAATCAGGTCGTGTCCCAGGACACGGCCAAGGTTTTCTCCATCAGCTATGGTGGAGGCGAGGATGTGGAAGAAGCTTACGCTCCGGGGGCTCAAGCCTCATGGGACCTTTTCGCTGAGGAAGCCAACATCGAAGGGATTACCATCTCGGTATCGGCCGGCGATAGTGGCGCCTTTGAAGGGACAGAATACGGTGATATGACTCCTCAACCGTCATATCCGGCCAACTCCCCTTATGTGAGCGCCTTGGGCGGGACTGAGGCGTCGGTGAACCCCGACGGGCAGGTCAACCAGATAGCCATGTGGGGCGGCAATATCGGCCGCGAGTTGTCCACGCCGGAACTCCTGTCGTTCCTCAGCATGGAAAACATGATTGCCGGCGGCGGCTACAGCACTCTGGAGCCTCGACCCAGTTATCAGGACCAAGTGGTGCCGCCGTACCTCGGGCGCGGCAATCCGGATTTCTCGCTCCCCGCATCAGTGGTAACTCCGGGCTATTTCGCATATCTCGGAGGCCAGACTTATTACGTGGGAGGAACCAGCGCAAGCGCCCCGTTATTTGCGGGATTCGTGGGCGACTTGACGCTGCAAGTAGGTCATGCGCTGGGGAATGTGAATCCCGTCGTCTACCAACTAGCGGCTAAGGACCCGGCCGTCATGTCAACGGCGTCCTACGGCAACAACGGGGTGTACAGTGTGACCCCCGGCTACAACGCCGCCACGGGGCTCGGCGAAATCAACGTCGGTGCGTTGGCCCAGGCTCTGTCGCCCCGAGGTCCGGCTCCCGGCCCAGGACCCGCGCCCGGACGGGGACCTGGCCCGCGACGATAGCGAACAAAATGGGGACCTCCGCCTCAGCGCGGGGGTCCTTCTTCTATGCGGCATGTCTAATTTTCTTAGGCCCGGCGTAAGCATGGACAAAGAGGAATCCTCCCTGTGCGCCGAGAACTTTCGATAACTCATAGGGAGGGGACAACATGCAGACATGGATTGGGCTCTTTTGGGGATTTTTTAAGGTGGGCATTTTGGGCTACGGGGGAGGCCCCGGCTCGATCGGGCTGATCCAGGCGGTAACGGTGGACGGCAACCACTGGATGACCAGCCAGCAGTTTGCCGAAATGCTAGCCGTCGGCAATGCTTTGCCCGGACCCATCGCCACCAAGTTGGCGGCGTCCATTGGCTATCAGGTGGGTGGGCCGATAGGCGCGGTGGCCGCCTTATTGGGCGTGGTGCTGCCGTCGTTGGTGTTGATGTTAGGCCTTTATCGCGTGCTCTTAATATATAAAGCCAATCCCTATGTGGCTGGCCTTATTCGCGGTGTGAAGCCGATCGTCATCGTGTTGTTGTTGCTTTTAATTATTGAACTCATTCCGAGTTCTTTTCCCAAGGACCGGTGGCTTGTGCCGACTATCTTTTTGGTGGGCGGGTTCGTTACCATGTACTGGCTGAAAATCCCGGCGGTGTGGGTAATTTTGGCCGCCATGGCTGGAGGAGCGTGGTTTTTGCGTTGATTAAGCGGCTCGGAATGACGCGCGACTTGTGGTGGATGACGTTGGCCCAAGGCCTTTGGGGACTTGGTTTCGGATTGTATGGGCTTTTGTTCCCGCTCTACATCGAGAAACTCGGCGGCGGGCCCGTAATTGTGGGCCTGATGAGCACCGTCTCCGGCATCATCACCGCGTTTGTCGTCTTTCCGGGCGGATGGCTGTCGGATCGCGTGGATCGCCGTACCGTTCTCATCTGGGGGTCGATCGTGGCCGTTCCGGTTCCTTTCCTGTTTGCCATGGCGCCCCATTGGGAATGGCTGATTGTTGGAGTTGTGCTCTATTTTGGCTCCGCGTTTTCTGTCCCCACCACCCAGGCGGTGGTGGTCTCCGAGGCATCTCCGAATAAATTATCAACAGCCTATAACGTGGTCATGAGTGTTTTTGGTGCTGGCATGGTCATCGGCCCCACCATCGGCGGATATCTGACCTCTCATTATTCCTATCAATTGGTTTTCATCCTGGCGGGCATCCTCTATGCGCTGTCCACATTGGCAATGGCGCAAATTCAGCCCCATCCCCCCGTTCCCATTCAAAAGACCCATCAAGTCGAGTGGCGGCCGAAAACTCGGCCGCGCTATTTTCAATGGGTCATTTTTTCCGCAGGATTGGCCACGGTGCAGGGTATCGCCTGGCCATTTGTGGTACCCTACTGGAAAACAGTAGGACATTTGTCGATAGAAACCATCGGGGTCTTGGGGTCGATCGCCATTTTGGCAGCGACGGTCACGGGACCGATATGGGGACGTGTGGGTGAGAAATTGGGGATTCCCCGGGCACTCGGCGCGGGACTGGGACTCTTGGTTGTGGGGTGGATGGCGCTCCTATGGGCCCCCGAGAGCATAGGCTGGGGCCTCTTTTCCGGTCTGATGCGCGGCGTTGGCGAGGGTTCCCGGGGATTGCAAGGGGTGGCGGTCGGCCGCGTGGCGCGGCCGGGCGAAATTGGCACGGCATACGGTTTTTACAATCTGGTGACAGAATTAGCCGGGGCTCTGGCCCCGCTACCGGGGGGACTCTTGTTTCGCAACTGGGCCTACGCCCCGTTAGTCATTGCCACCTTCTTTACGGCTATTATTGCTTGGTGGTTGTGGAACGGCCTTCCCGGACGACCAACACCGGCGCCTCCCATTACCCCATAGGAGGACATCGTTTGTTCAAACGCCTGTTTTTAGTATTTTTGCTGGTCCCCTTAGTGGAACTGGCGCTCATTTTTCTTCTCGCCCATTTTATTGGTTGGTGGGCGACCCTAGGCATTACGGTGACCTCGTCGCTGCTGGGCGCCTATCTGGCCAAAAAAAGCTGGCACACGTGGTGGCAGCAGGTTCGCCTGGAATGGAGCCAAGAAGGGTTTCCCGTTCACAGACTGGGCGAAGGAGCCATCTTGGTGACCGCCATGGCGTTCATGATTACCCCTGGCCCCCTGACCGGCATTCTAGGTATTCTCTTTACCATTCCCGCCATTCGTGAACGGGTATCTCGGGTGTTGGTCCGATGGCTGTCGAATCGTGTCGTTGGCCGTTTCCTGCGTTAAAAGGGCATCCAAAAAAGAGGAATTCGCCTCCCCATCAGGAATCGCTCTCACTAAAGCTTCTGAGAAAAGAGGCGAAATGGTGAGAACGGAGTCTGAACAACGCCAATGGGTGACCGCTGTAATCGATGCGTGGCCTTATACCTTGGATGAAATAGAGCATGCGGTGTACTCGGCATTAAATATTGCACAAAAAGTGACCATCGTGGTTCCTGACTTGCTTGCGCCGTACGGCCCTGAGGACTTTTCCGAGTTGCCGGGGGAGGTTTTGCGCCTGCCTTTTTGGGGGACCTTCACCACCATGCGAAATCAAGCCCTGGCCCGTGTGAACACCCCTTGGGCGCTTCTCCTGCATGGCAACGAGGAGTTTCAAGCGCGGGACGCTGGCCGGCTGCTCAGCGCCCTGGAACCGGAAAGTCCCGGCATCTATCGTCTGATCGTTGCCACCGGTGCCGCGGGACAGATTTTGGCGGAGCCGGTGCGGCTTGTCCCAGTGATGCCCCAGATCCGCTTTTCCGGCCGTATTTGGCCGCAAATCACGGGCAGTTTGATTGAATATGGGTTTCCTATCCGCTCGTTGCAAGCACATGTCTACCGACTTGAAAATCGTGTCTCGACTCTTGAGGCTACGCGCCGATTGCGCGCCGAGTTGGTGCGGTTGGAAGAGTTCGAACCCCGTCAATGGCGCGCCAACCTAGCCCTGGCGGTTCTTTCCTGGGCGGAACACCGTTACCAGGAGGTAGTGCAGCGGCTCGCGCGGGTGCCACGTGGAGCGTCGATAGACGGAATCCGCATCGCTGGCGGCATTGGGGTGTTGGCATCTTTGGAACAAGGCCAGCCAGAGGCGGCTTTGCGTCAGTCGCGAAAGCTTCTCGAGCGTCACCCCGATTGGGCTGAGCTTTGGAGCCTAACCGGCCAAGCCGAGATGGCGCTGCAACGCTGGGATCGGGCGATGATCGCCTTTGCCCAGGCTTTGACGCTTCGAGAGGTGGACTTGCCGCACATGGAGCCAGGGTATGCCACCTCGAAGGCTCGTCTTCGCTATGCGGAGGCGGAATTGGCGGAAGGCCGGCTACGCACTGGGTTGGCGCGGCTGATGAATCTCATCGAGGATTATCCGGGGTATCGAGCGGCCTGGCAGACAGTCCTGGCCCATCTTCGCGGAGCGAATGTCGAAGAGGTGTTTTCGACCATGGCGACCGTGATTGCGCCCTCGAAAATTCGACAATTTTTTAGCCTCTTGAACAAGCCCAGTGACGACGAGCGTCCACTCAAAGAATGGCTCGAAACGCGACAATTCCCGTACTAAATTCTTCATCCAAAAGAAGGAAATGGCAGGAAGCTGTCGAAAGGTGAAGTATCGGAAAACAAATTCCGACATGGGGGGGTTATCATGTCGAGCAAGTCGCTGGCTTTCTTCCAAGACGGGCAGGCTGTCGAATTATCGGCGCCAATTTTTAGCCGGCCGCGGACCAAGCGGCGGGGTCGCCGCAGCGAATCCGACCGCTATTTTCCTAATGGAATGATTAAGCCAAGCCGTGATGAATTATTGCAATTTATCTTAACCCATGTGCTGTACCAGGTCGACGCGACCGTGGGAGGGCCCATCTTTTGCAAACACATCATGAAACCGAACCGAGAGCGTAATCGAGAAAGCATGTACCATGTGGTTTTGGGACCACACACCTGGACTGGCGTATGGGAAGTGGTTGGCAACCGTCGGATGTTTGACATTCGCGCGGAGTATTTGCCGAACGAAAGCACATGGGTTCCACAAATTCAATTATCTCCGGGAAATTATATTGGCGTGGATAACTTGAACGGCATTGAATTGGACCCCATTCGGCTCCGGCGCGAAATTATTCGCCGCGGATTTGCCACCCCTGAGGAATATGACCGCTTCACCGGCGGTGTTTCAAATCGGTACCGGGCAATCCCCTTTGCCGAACGAGGAATCTGGATGTAGGGGGATTTCCATGCGTTTGGACGTCAGCGCCTTAGGCGGCATTATCTTTGGAGTTATTGCCTTGGTGGGAGGGTTTGTGCTGGAAGGCGGCCGGGCCGGGGCTTTGTTGCAGGGTACGGC
Organism: Sulfobacillus harzensis; assembly: GCF_012933365.1. GTDB lineage: Bacteria > Bacillota > Sulfobacillia > Sulfobacillales > Sulfobacillaceae > Sulfobacillus_B > Sulfobacillus_B harzensis. The sequence goes on from NZ_JABBVZ010000055.1 coordinate 10,324, forward strand.
GGCGATGATTGTGTTTGGCGGCACCATTGGCGCTACGGCCGTCTCCTTCTCGCTCGATGAGCTGAAGCAAGTCCCGGGGCTTTTCCGAATGGGGTTGACGCGTTCAACCTTTGACCCGGTACAGCTCATCGAGCAGTTGGTGCGCTACACCGATATCGCCCGCCGGCAGCAGCCGCTAGCACTCGAGCCGGAAATTGCCTTGGCCAACGACCCCTTTCTGGAAAAGGGGCTGCAGCTCATTGTAGACAACGCCGACCCGACGTTCATGCGGCAAATGTTGGAGACCGACATTTACGCGCAATCCAGTCAACAGAAGATGGGAGCCTCCATCTTTGAGGCGGCCGGGGGCTATGCTCCAACCATGGGCATTGTGGGCACCATCATGGGCTTGGTGCATGTTTTGGGCGAGTTGACGGGAAACCCCAACGAGCTGGCCTCCGCCATCGGCTTGGCCTTCATTGCCACGCTATATGGGGTGTCAAGTGCGAATTTAGTTTGGCTGCCATTAGCGGGGAATCTGAAGAACAAGGCCAAGCATGGCACCCTGATGCGCCAAATTGCGCTTGAGGGTCTCTTGTCCATTCAGCAAGGAATGGCGCCCTCGATGCTGCGTGACAAGCTGATGAGCTTCATCCGGCCCTCCGGTGGACCCGGGGTCTCCAGCGATGCCGGTGCACCGGCCGGGGAGGTCCAAGTCTCATGATGGAGGAGGAGCACGAAGAAGGAGGCGGTGGTGAAGGCGGCGGCATGATGCGCTGGCTTATCACCTATGCCGACTTAATTACGCTGCTGCTTGCCTTCTTCATAGTGCTGTACGCCATGAATCGCACCGAGCAGATTAAGTTCTCGCTGGTGGCGCAAGCCCTGGCCCAGAACTTTGATTCCAACAGCATTGTGGGCAGCTCGCCGGGGCCTTCGATTGTGACGGGGAATAGTGGGACGCATGCCCAGCGGGCACAAAAGCAGCAGTTACAGTCGCTGAGTCATCTACAAACGAAATTGCAAACGGCGATTGACAAGGCGGGGCTCGGAAACGAGGTAGCGGTCACCAGCAATGAGCGGGGCGTCGAGGTGAGTTTGGACGCGACCACCCTGTTTAAGCCGGGATCGGCTGAGCTTTCCCCGGCCGCGATGGCTTTGATGGGGTCGATAGGGCGGGTGCTGGCCACGGTGCCAAACGATATTGAGGTGGTGGGCTATACGGACTCGACCCCCATACACACCAGCCGCTATCCGAGCAATTGGCAACTGTCCGCCATGCGGGCGGCCAACGTGGTGTATCAGTTAAGCCGGGTGCCCAAGATTGGCCCACAGCGGTTGTCATTGGCGGGTTTCGGGCAGTACCATCCGGTCGCCAGCAACAGCACGGCGGCTGGACGCGCGAAGAATCGGCGAGTCAACATTTTGGTGCTGCGTCAGGATGTGGCTCAAGTCGCCATAGGGCAAGGGCCGTAAGGAGGAGATAGGGATGGGAGTTGGACCGCTTAGCAATGTTACAGATGCTGCCATCGTCGCCACCATGAATTTAAGCCGGCAGCAGGAGCTTTATATCACCAATGACTTGGCCAACTACGACACGCCAGGGTTCAAGGCCCAGAATCTGTCCTTTCAGGGTCAGTTGGCTAAGGCGCTCGGCCAAGGTCCGTCAGCGGTAGCGCAGGTCGCAGGTACGGTGGTGACTACCCCCGGTTCCGTGGGCAATAACGGCAACAGCGTGTCGATGACCTCTGAAATGGCGGACTTGGCCCGCTCGCAGCTTCTCTATGAAACGGCCGTGCAGGCCTATAACCAGAAGACGACCGAAATAAAAATTGTAACCGAAGGGAAGGCGCAATAATGTTCGATGGATTGAACATTTCCTCGACCGGTATGGTGGCGGAATCGTTCCGCCTGTCGGTGGTGGCCAACAATCTCGCTAATGCCGACACGACCGTCACCCCACAAGGCGGCCCATACCGCAGCGAATATGTGACCTTTCAAAGTCTAGCTGCAGCGAAGTCCGGCCCTAATGCCGGGATCGGTCAAGGGGTGCTGGTTTCCGGCCTCCATCAGGACCAGACCCCGTTCAAGGTGGTCTACGATCCGACCAGTCCGCAGGCTAATGCTCAGGGAGACGTGCTGTATCCCAATGTCAACCTACAGACGCAAATGGTGGATATGATTGAGGCGTCCCAAGCCTATCAAGCTAATGTCAGCGCGTTCAACTCCGCCAAGTCCATGGACTTGAAGGCGCTCACCATCGGGTCGTAGCCATGGCCTTGCCGTTGACGCTGCTGCCGCCCATCACCTTGGGCGGAAGCCAACCCGTCAAAGCCAGCCTCGCCTCCAACTTTGGAACGCTGTTGGGACAAGCGGTTCAAGGATTGGAGCAGGGTCAGAGCTCGGCCAACCAGACCATTCAACAAGCCATGGCGGGCAATGTGAGCGTCACCCAAGCCATGGTGGCCATGACCGAGGCCCAGAGTGCGCTGGATGTGGCCACATCGGTTCAAAACCAGGCGATTTCGGCCTATCAGAGCATCATTAACATGCCGTTGAGCTAAGCCGAGGAGAATTCAATGAATGATCGTGCTCAAGCGTTTTTAAGCCGCCTGCGTGAATGGTGGAAGAGCCAGCCCTCGTCCAAGAAATTTCGCTTGGGCGGTCTTGCGGCGCTCGGCATTGCCCTCTTGGTAGCCGGTTGGGCTGTCGTTACCAGCCCCGACTGGCAGCCGTTGTATACGAATTTAAATGCTCGCACTGCGGGGCAAATCACCGCCCAGCTCAACACTATGAAAATCCCGTATCAACTTACTCAAGGCGGCTCCACGGTCGAGGTGCCGAAAAAAGACGTTAACCAAGTCCGGGTGTCGTTGGCGGATCAAAACATTCCTTCCACCAGCGTGGGGCTTCCGTCCAATTCGCTCGCCTTTAGTCTCGGCGAAACCTCGCAGGAAATTCAGCTGACGCAATTAGCCGATTTAGAGGCGACTCTGGAGGCCACCATCAACAGCATAAACGGGATTCGATCCAGCCGGGTATTGATTAACCAGCCGTCGCCGAGCCTCTTTGGGGAAACGCAGTCCTCCGCCACGGCGTCTGTTTTTGTGGATTTGGCGCCTGGAGCCTCGCTCTCACCCGGTCAGGTCCGCGGCATCATGAACTTGGTGGCTCATTCCGTATCCGGACTCAACGTCAATCAAGTGTCGGTTGTGGACCAGGCCGGCACAGTCCTTTCCGCCGGCGTCCTCAACAATACGGCAGCAGCCAGCGTGTCGGGCATGTCGGGAGCGGAATTGTCAGCCGAACGGCAAGTGTCCTCACAAATCCGCAATAATGTACAAAGCATGCTAAGTCAAGTGCTGGGCCCAGGCAACGCGGTGGTCCAGGTGAGCGCCATTTTGAACTTTAATCACTCGACCGTGCATTCGGTGCAATACGGCCATTCGGTCTTGTCGTCGAAGCAGGTTCAGACCAAAACCAGCACCGGATCGACGCCGCCCTCGACCCCAGTCGGGACGGCGGGCAATACCCCTACCGTGACTACCTCCACGGCGCCTTCGTCCAGCAAGTCCAGTAGCCAGACGACCATTAGCAACTATAAGGTAGGCTCCACAACCACGGACGAGACAGTTCCCGCGGGTCAAATTCAGCGGCTGACGGTGGCCGTGGTTGTGGACAAGAAGCTGAGTGCTGCCGAGACGCGGCAGCTGAAGAGTTTGGTCGCAAATGCTGCCGGCGTCAATTTGAAGGCGGGGGATCAATTAACGGTCGTGGGCATGCCGTTCAACCGCACCGCTGTTTCTCAAGCCGTCGCCGCCATGCAAAAGGCACAGCGAGCGCAGAGCATTCGGCAGGCGGTACTCGTGGCGTTGGCCGCGGCGGCGCTTTTGGTGGTCATCCTGCTTATTCGCCGTACGTTGAAGAACCGCCCCGCGCCGGAAGTTCCGGTGATGACTCTCCCCACGGCCGTGGGAGCTCAGGAAGACTTTCAGGAGCCGATGTCGGTGGCAGAGTTGCTGAATGAAATGCGCGCCGCTAAGGAACCCACCATTTCCGACCAGGCCCGCCAACGACTGGATGAAATGGCCAAAAACGATCCGGAAACAGCGGCCCGCCTCCTAAAAGCTTGGATGGAGGACGAAAGTTAGCCAATCCCCATGCGACCAGATTCGAAAGGAGGACGACAATGCAGCCCAACCGAGCCATAATCCAACATCAACCGGCCCGAGTGGCGTTGTCGCCTCTTGCTGCGCGAGGGGGTGGGCTCAGTGGATAAGGTGCTGGGCGCCCGCAAGGCCGCGGTTTTGTTGCTCAGTATGGGGGCTGACGAGGCAGCCGGCATATTGCGCTATATGAAGCGCTCTGATGTCGAGGCGATCACGGTTGAAATCGCCAAGATGAAGCGTGTTGATCCGCAGTTTCAAGACGAAGTCTTAAGCGAGTTCTATCACTTGAGCCAGGCTGACCGACAAATTGCCGAGGGTGGTGCTGACCTCGCCAAAGACATGTTGGAGCGGGCCTTTGACGATCAGCGGGCCACCGAAATCATGCACCGGCTGCGGAATTTCCTGCAGAAGCGTCCGTTTGAGATGCTCCGTAAGGTGGAGCCGCAGCAAATTACCGCCTTGGTGCAGGATGAGCACCCGCAAACCATTGCCGTCATCTTATCCCACACCGAACCGGCGCAATCCGCGGCGGTGCTGTCTGCGCTGCCCCCGGATTTGCAGACAGACGTGGCGCGCCGCATTGCCCTGATGGGGCGGGCAGCGCCTGAGGTCATCAAAGAGGTTGAGGCGCTGATCGAGCAGAAACTGTCGGATTTGGCTGCCGACGAGGCGAGTGGGGGCGGAGGCGGTTTGAACGTGATTGTGCCTATTTTGAACAACACCGAACGATCCGCCGAGCGGCTCATCATGTCGCGTCTGGAGGAGCAGCATCCGGAGCTGGCCGAGAATATTCGCAATCGCATGTTTGTATTTGAGAACATTGTGCAGTTGGATGACCGGGCGATTCAGAAAGTGCTCCGCCGGGTGGACAACAAGACTTTGGCCATGGCACTGAAGGGAACAGCGCAAGATATTGTCTCACGGATCATGAAGAATCTGTCCCAAAAAGCGGCGGAATTGCTTAAGGAGGACATCGAGGTGTTGGGGCCCGTGCGTATTCGGGACGTGGAGCAGGCCCAGCGCGAGATCGTGAACATCATTCGCCAACTTGAGGATCAGGGCGAGATCATCATTTCACGGGGGGAGAAGGATGATTTCATCCTCTAGAGTGCTCAAAGCCCATCAACAGACTGTGGGCCGCCAACGGGTGGCGGTGGAAGTTCGTCTGCCGGACCCTCCGGCCGATTTCGAGCCGGAAATTACGGAAGTGGTCAGCGAGGTGGTAGACCGGGCCAAAAGTGAGGCCCGCGCGATCATTGAAGAAGCCGAAGCCCAGGCGGGGGCGTTGCGCGAACAGGCCCAAAGGGACGGATTTGACGCAGGCTACCAAGCCGGGATGGCGGATGGCAAAAAAGCGGCAATCGAATCATGGCAGGCCATTCGGCAACAGTTAGAGGAGCCCTTGCTCTTGATGGCGAAGACACGCGACTATTTGGGCCGCCTCAACGACGAGAGCACTCTGGCGCTGGCGGCTGCGTTGTCGTTGGCCGTCTACTCGCGATTAAAGTTGGAGCGGTTGGACGTCATCACCGCCTATATTGAGGAACTCGCGAGCACCGTCGACGGGCAAAAGGTGACGTTGTTTCTTGACCCCACCTGGGGCCCTCGGCTTAAGGCATTAGAGGAGCTTCTGGAAACGTCGGTGCCCAATTTGGTGGTGATGGTTGATGACGCCCTGGCTCAGGGCGTCATGCGCGTGGAGGGCGAGGCGGGCGGAGCGTTGGGCGGACCCTGGGTGTCTCTCAAGGCGTTGCTTGAGGAGGTGCTGGGATGATTGATCCAGCCCGTATCGAGCGCATTCCCGCTGACCGCCGCTTTCAGCGCTTCGGCCGCATTGAGGCCGTACGGGGACTATCGGTCGTCAGTCGGGGACCGCGAGCGGCCATTGGCGAGATTTTGTGGCTGATGGACGGCGACCGTGAGGTTACCATGCTGGAAGTTTCGGGGTTTCTCTCCGAAGGGCGGCTCTTGTTAACGCCCTACGGGGACCTGACGGGTTTACGACAGGGTATGATGGTGCGCGCAACGGGTCGGAGGCTTCGGGTTCCCGTCGGCACCGGACTGTTGGGGCGGGTGGTGGACGGCACAGGGGCCCCCTTGGACGGCAAGCCACCGCTCACCACGCGGCGTGAGGAAATTACGCCCGCTCCTATCGCACCCTTAGAACGAAAGCCTATTGACGCGCCGCTGTGGACGGGAATACGGACCATTGACGGGATCTTAACGCTCGGACGGGGCCAACGGGTGGGAATCTTCGCCGGTGCCGGCGTGGGGAAGACCACCCTGCTCCAGCAAATGTTGGAAGGCACTAGTGCGGACGTGGCCGTGGTAGCGCTGATTGGGGAGCGTGGCCGTGAGATTTCCGAATTCTATCATGCCCTGGCTGCTGAGGCCTTGGCCCGTACTGCCATCATTGCCGCCACTTCGGACAGCCCCGCCATCTTGCGCCTGCGCGCTATGGATACCGCCTTTCGGGTGGCGGAGGCCTTCCGCCAAGAGGGGCGGGACGTAATGATGGTCGTTGACTCTTTGACCCGGGTAGCCATGGCGCAGAGCGAAGTAGGGCTCGAAAGCGGAGAATTGGCGGCTGTTCGGGGCTATACGCCCTCCGTGTTTCACCTATTGCCGCGGGTGCTGGAACGGGCTGGACGCGTCGGTCAGGGCAGCATTACCGGCATTTTTACCGTCCTGCTAGACAGCGACGACCCCACCGATCCGATTGGCGACGCGGTGAGAGGCATTCTTGACGGCAATTTGTATCTTGACCGCCGTCTAGCCGAGCGAGACCATTTTCCGGCCATTGACGTCTTGAAATCCTTGAGCCGTGTCATGCCCGACGTGACGGAGAAGAGTCACCAACGGCTGGCGTCACGCGTGCGCCGCGTGTTGGCGCGTTTAGACAAGAGCGCAGACTTGGTCATGCTGGGGGCCTACCATCCTGGCAGTGATCCGATTTTGGATGCCTGCCTTCGCATTGAGCCTGATTTGACGGGATGGATGACGCAGGCTGTCGATGAATTTTGCACGCCAGAAGAAACCTTGGCCTCCTTGGAGGAGATTTTGTCCCGGGAATCGGCCTTGGAGTCCGCATGATCTCGGTACTCATCGATCTGGCGGGACAAGAGCGGGATAGGCTGCGCCACGAACTGGCATCTCTCGTCGAGGAACAGCGTCTCATTGCCCAACAACGGGAACATTGGCACCTCTCCATGACTCGAGCTCCCGAGACCATGGCATCGGGCGGAGATATTGCCCAATGGCTGGCTTTTGGAGCCCGAGCCGACAAGCAACTGCAAATCCTGGAAGAAAAGGATTTTGTTGTCGAAACGCGAATAAGTGAGTGTCGAGAGGCGCTGATCCGCGTGATCCGCCGTATCGAGACACTCGAAACCATCATGGAGCGGCGGGAGCAGGAGCGCCTGAAAACGCTTCAACGTCGAGAGGTCCGAGGGTTAAGTCAGCGTGGCGTCGCACGCCGTGCCAAAGAGGAGGCCGAGAGGGAGCCGTGGGGCTAGATCCGAATCAATCGGTACACATCGTGTTTACGAACCGGACAGTCCAGAGCCGGGTCATCCGCTCGGTACGGGATGAAGTCTACATTGACGCACTGCGTGACGCAGAAATGGAGCTCACTCCGCTGCCGGGGCAAAAGATCCCTATCCGTTGGTCGGAGGATGAAACCCTCTACCAACAGTTCGGCAAAGTGACCGATGTGCTCGATCCGATTCCCATCATTGTCGTCAAATTGGAAGGTACACCGCGGGTGGTGGAATTCCGCAAGTCGTTTCGGGTCAAGGTGGCGCTGCCCTTGGAATACGGCTTGGTGCGGCCTGATTCTGAGATGTTGGTCACCACCACAATGGACGTGTCCTCCACCGGGCTCCGCTTTCCGAGCGCTGTCAAGGTGTGGGCAGGACTCGAACTCAAAATGCAACTCAGAGTGGAACAGCGCATTTTGCAAATTGTCGCGAAGGTCGTGCGCGTCGCCGCCAAGCCGCGCGAGGTGCGAGGACGGCAAAGCTGGGAAACGGCAGTTCAGTTCACCCATATTTCCATTGCCGATCGCAAATGGTTGGAACAATATGTGCGACGTCAGCACGCCCGCATGCAAGTCGGACGATAACAGGAAGGGGGGTGAGGCCCAAAGGGAAGGCCACTGAAAGGAGGTGAAAATGATGAATGTCATGATGCCGGTAGAAACTCCGAAGATGGAGTCGGGTCGGCCAACGCCGAAAACGGCGTCAGACTCCGGGTTTGCAGAACTGGTCAAGGGACGTTCCGGGAAGGTCAAGTCGAAATCCGGGCGAAGAGACGTTCGCACCGAGGGGAAAACCCACCGGGCAGCCAAAGCTCACAAAAAAGCGGTTAAAGTCGCGTCAATCGGCAATCCGACGCCCTCCCAGGCAGTGCCGCTTCAACGGGTGTCCAATTCGAAGGCCAAGCCTGCCGCTCACGGGGCCGAATCTCGGATCGTTAAAGCGACAAGCGACCCCAAGGCGAAGGCCCGGCGTTCGGTCGTTCCGTTGGCGGTCAAAACTGCGGTGACGAAAGCAACAACGCGTCGTCTCAGCATACAACGGATATCTGGGAAGGCTAAGTCCCCGAGTGAGCCCAATCAGGCTCAGATGAAGGCCAAGGTCACGCCGGCACCAAGCGCTGACCATCACGCGGCTACGGCTAAAGCGAAGCCCGAAGCCCGTTTGGAGCCGACCGTGTCCGCGAGGATTCAGGACAAGCTTCCGAAGGCCACCGCCAAGGATGCTTCCAAGACGGCGCCGAAAGCTCCGGCAATATCCGCTTCCCGGGGGCGAAGCCTGAAGGTTAAGGTGCATCGGATGCCATCAGGGGGTTCGGATTCGACAGGGATTAAGCCGTTGGCGACCAGCGCTTCTCCAAGCTTTGCGGAAGCTAGTAAGGCGCACCATGCCGCAGCAACCAAGGTTCATTCCGTCGCTTCGCCGGTGACAGCCCAACACAAGGCGACGGCCACACCGCCAGGATGGAAGATCCAGGCCACGCGTGTGGTGCAGCAGGATGGCGTCAAGCGGTCCTCTTGGTTGATTCGGCCGCCGTTCGACGGTGGGCAGCCCCTGAAGATGGAATTGACCCAGCAGGGGTCGAAGCTCAAGGCCGACTTGACCGTGAGTGCAAGCCAACTGGCGCTCGGGGTCATCAACACCAGTCCCACGGCTCTGCCACACCAAGCGGTGCACCTGCCCGATGGGGTGTCCACGTTGGAATTCTCCCTGCTTCTGCAAGGTGGTGGGCAACAGGGGACGATGGGAAATCCCGGACAATCCGGACACGGCCAAAGTGGACACGAGATGATGCTTCCCTGGCAGTTTCAAACCGAACGGGCAAGCACCATGCCATCCATGATAACAGGACTTCAGACCGACGGCGTGGACTATCGCGCCTAACGTTGATTGAAAGGAGGGCATCATGAGCATTAATCCCACAACGCCGCCGATTGGCGTCAGCGGAACGGGGAGCACAACGGGGACGCCAGCCAGTTCCACGAACAGCTCGAGCGGCATCGGAAACCTCGGCTCCCAGCTCAACGAGCAGTCGTTTCTAACCCTTCTGTCGGCAGAACTCAAGTACCAGAATCCGTTGCAACCGATGAACAACACGCAGTTTGTTGCGGAGTTGGCCCAGTTTTCGCAGCTCTCGGCGGTCACTAGTCAAACCTCGACACTGCAGCAGATTCTGTCCGCAGTTCAGGGAAACAGCACCAATATTGTGAGCGCAAGCCAATTAATTGGCAAAACGGTGACCACCACCGACGGCAAAAGCGGGCAAGTGACAGCCGTTTCTACCGGCTCGAACGGTGTGAACTTTGACGTGTCAGGAATCGGGACTGTTAAGGCGAGCGACATTCAGCAGGTGAGCGAGTCATGAAGCCGATTCAGGGCGTAGAGATAAGCTCTCAGGCGAATGTCGCGTCCAGCACTCGGAGTGCAGCACCGGGATTCAAGAATCTGGTTGAGACCCGAGTAAGCTTCAGCCGCCATGCCGCGGAACGTATGCAGGCACGAAACATTACGCTTTCCGGAAAAGAGATGGCGCTTCTCCATCAGGCCATGGGCGAAGCCAAGGCCACAGGCGCGAAGCAGGCTGCAATCGTCATGGATCCGGGCATATTCATCGTTGCGCCGCAAAACGGCACGGTGATTACCACCGTGTCCCAAGCCGGAATCGATTCGATGCAAACCATCTCCAATGTGGACGCGCTGGTCGTGGTAGGCCGGACCTCTTCTGAGGGCGTCTCGTCCCCCCGACCGACTGACGGGGGACAGCCAGCGCCCGTCCATTGGAGCCTCATCCACTCGATGGAAGATTAAGGAGGCCACTCATGTCAGGAAGTATGTACGCGGCCATTTCAGGCCTGAACGCGGACCAGGCCCTTTTGGGCACGGTGTCCGAAAATATCGCCAACGTGAACACCGTGGGCTACAAGGCCAGTTCCATGACCTTTGCCCAGGCCTTACAGCAGACCCTGTCGGGTGCTTCCGCACCGACGGCGTCAATCGGAGGCATCAACCCGGTGCAGGAAGCAGCCGGTGGGGCGGTTAATGTTGCCGGGGTGCAGATCAACACCAACGAAGGTTCACTACAGTCGACCGGGATTAATACAAACTTGGCCATTCAGGGGAACGGCTATTTTGTGGTCAAGACGTCGCAAGGCGGCTATGCGTATACCCGCGCTGGCGACTTCAGTTTGGATGCCAATGGCAATCTAGTCAATCCGGAGGGCGATCAAGTGATGGGCTGGTCGCCCACCACGGTTCAGAACAAAGCCCAGACGGGCACTAACATGGTTCCCATTGCCATCAAGCCCAACCAGACCCAACCAGCGACTGCGACGAAGAATGTGACCGTGACAGGAAACATCAACAGTCAGGACTCGACGGTTTCAGTGCCTATCACGGCTTATGATTCGCTGGGCAACCAAATTCCCATCACATTGACATTTACACAGTCGACCACGAATCCTGGGACATGGAACGTCGCCTATTCCTACACCGCTGCAGGAGCAAACACGCCGACCACCGGCAGCGCCGGGACAGTGGCCTTTAGTTCTAGTGGTGCGGTGTCCAGTGGGGGAACAGGGACGACTATCACCGTCAACGGGCAGGCCATCAATCTAAATTACTCGGGGATGAATGACTTTGCCATGTCGTCCAATCTGAGCGCGTCTGCTGACGGCAATCCGGCCGGTACGCTGGAGAACTTCACCATTGGATCGGATGGCACCATCACGGGTAGTTTCTCCAACGGCGGTACGCAAGTGCTGGGGCAGGTGGCGCTGGCCGACTTCACCAATCCCGGCGGTCTTCTGAACATCGGCAACACTGTCTGGCAACAGTCTCCCAACTCCGGTACGCCGATTGTCGGCACTGCCTCCACAGGGCAGTTGGGCAGCATTGCTGCAGGTGAGTTGGAGGGCTCCAACGTGAGTCTGGCCAACGAGTTCGTCAACATGATTATTGCCCAGCAGGGATATCAGGCGAACTCCAAGGTTATCACCATCTCGCAGACGCTGGATACCACGTTGGTGAATGCCATTCAATAGGTTGAACCCACTCAGAGGACCGGAGTGTGTTCCGGTCCTCCTTTTTTCCCGGAGTATAGGTGGATTAAGAATCCATTTGAGTTGGAGACAGGAAGTCGCGTCATTCTTGTCGAAGTATGCGAGAACGAAGGAGTGGTAACCGTCGCATAGGGTAAAGAACGGCTTGAGCAGGTGAAAGCGCGAATTCTCGGGGTTGTTCTCAACACAGCCTTAAGCTGCAAGAGGACAGGGCCTACAGCTACTACTATGGATACGCGGACAAGACGCCGTCTTAGGCGAATGAGGCAGGAGCCAAATCGCGCCAATGAAGGGTGACATGATTGAGTGGCCAAAAGATTCCTGGGACCTTAATGGTTTTGGGGTTGTTGGGGATTGTGTCGGGTTGTGGCTCAGGTGCCAAACCGGCATCGGCGCCGAGAGCGATTCATTCTCACGCCTTGGTGAAACCAACCGTCTCGCCTTCGGCGTCGAACGCCCAGATCACGCAGTCGGTAACCGCAACATCCGCCGTGCATTTTGATACGACAATCAGCCAGGCGATGCAGTACCTCAAGGACCAGTCCGTCATTCCCGTGTTGATGGCACCGACGGAGCCCGGTTTTGCGCCTGTGACCCCGCACTTGGCTGCCATGGCCAACGGCCACGGCAACAACTATTCGGTCAATCTTTTTGTCAGCGACAAGCGACTGCCTATCAACAGCTCGATTCTATCCACAGCTCCCTATGAACAGGCCGACGCGATCGTAGGCTCATTTGGCGCGGTTCGCTACACGTCGCCAGCCGTGGCCGAGGCGGCTCTCTATCAGAGCCCAAGTCAATCGATTGCCCCTGCATACCAGCCACCGCCCAACGTGTCCGCCGAGACGGTTAATCTCGGCAAAGGGATTCTGGGGACTGAATATGCGGGGGCCTCCCTGAGGGCACCGCTGGTGTTGTGGCACGAAGGCGATTGGACCTTGGAAGTATGGGACGGTACCCCTGCGGAAGATGTGGCGCAAGCGGAGAAATTGGTTCGCTATTTGCATACCCATCTGTTGCCGGAAACGTTTGGGGTTCTGGGCGAGAATATTGCCCGTGACGGCCATCATACGACGGCCGAATGGCTGTTTGGCAGCACGATTTGTGCGCCCAGACAAGCTGGGATGCGCCAGCGAGTGAAATTCTCGTCGTCGAAGGACTAGCCACCCACGACGAAGCG